>CANHBJ010000032.1 GCA_947459075.1 Bacteroidota bacterium | reverse complement strand
CATTTTTAAACGATACACTTGTACAATACCATAAAAAACATATTAACCCTAAAAAGCTCAATATAATAAAAATATACAAAGACGATAAAGGGATCCCGTTTTTTGAGTAAATAATTGAAACTGTTTTCACAATTTCATTTGCTGAATAGAGTCCTTAAAGCACTATTCATTGCTCATGAATAAGTTTGGGTTAAACCTTATATGAATAAATTATGCTTGAATGATTCAGCGTGCGCTGGGTGTCCACGAATGGTGTGAAATCCGACTGATTCGGGTCAAGGGGCGGTTGGCTTTGTGCGAGGATTCAGGTCGGATTTGGCATTCGTGGTGGGCTTTTTGGTTACTTTTTACCCAAATAAAAAGTGACAAAAGAAACCACACTACATAATTAAACTATTGCTAATGGTTAATTAAAGCAGTGATTTAGGAGCAAGAAAGGCAAAATGAAAAAGTGTTTAAAAACAACAAAGTCGGGCTTGCCCGACTTTGTTTATGATGCTTTATTAAACCATTCTCCCAACCATTTTTTAGGTTTAAGGATTCTTGTTTTCTTCAAACCAAATTTACCAATGGCATGTTTTTTTAAGTGTGCTACTGCTTCATCAATAGAGTCGGTTATGAGCAAATACTCTTTAATTTCTGTTTCCGATACGGTTTTGTTTTTAATCATATCTTCGGTTAACTCAATTAAGTTTTTCCAATAATCCTTACCAAATAATACAACCGGAAATTCATTGATTTTACCGGTTTGAATCAAAGTTAGTGCTTCAAACATTTCATCCATGGTGCCCCAGCCTCCCGGCATAATTACAAACGCATACGAGTATTTTACCAAAAGTGTTTTGCGTACAAAAAAGTATTTAAACTCTACCGAGGTGTGTACATAAGGATTTTCTTTTTGTTCATGTGGTAAAATAATATTACAACCAATTGATTTACCTCCTGCCTCAAAAGCCCCGCGGTTTGCTGCTTCCATAATGCCGGGCCCTCCACCGGTAATAATGGTAAAACCTAATTTACTTATGGCCGCACTTAACTTAACTGTGGTTTGATAATAAGGGTGATCTTCTTTGAAACGCGCACTACCAAATACGGTAACACAAGGTCCTACAAAGTGTAGTTTCTGAAATCCTCTAATAAACTCATACATCACTTTAAATAAAAACTTAAGTTCCCTGAACCTGGAGCGTGGGCCTTCTAAAAATCGTCTTTCAGAATGTAGTACTTTATCTCTTTTAGCTTTTGTTATTTTTGTCATAAGTGGTTACAAAATAAAAAAAGACGCAGGTGTTTTCTACGTCTTTTTAAAATTACAAAATAATCTATTACAATTACAAATTACCTCTGTTTGCTTGTTCTCTTTCTAAGGCCTCAAACAAAGCTTTAAAATTGCCTTTACCAAAGCTTTTTGCTCCTTTACGTTGTATTATTTCAAAAAACATGGTTGGTCGGTCTTCAACAGGTTTTGTAAATAGTTGCAATAAGTAACCTTCATCATCCCTATCAACCAAAATACCTAATTCTCTTAATGGTTCAATATCCTCTTCAATTGTTCCTACTCTATCTAATAAATCGTTGTAGTAACTATCCGGAACTTTTAAAAATTCAACACCTCTTGCCATTAACTGACGAATTGTACTAACAATATCTTTAGTAGCAATAGCAATGTGTTGCACCCCTTCACCTTCATAAAAATCAAGGTACTCTTCTATCTGTGATTTTTTCTTTCCTTCAGCCGGTTCGTTAATTGGGAATTTAACATATCCATTACCGTTGCTCATTACTTTACTCATCAAAGCAGAGTATTCGGTACTAATGTCTTTGTCATCAAATGAGAGTATATTTTTAAAACCCATTACATCCTCATAAAACTTTACCCATTTGTTCATTTGGTTCCATCCCACATTGCCCACACAATGGTCAACATACAATAAACCTGTTGGCTCAGGATTATAGTTACTTTCCCATTTTACAAAACCAGGCATAAACACACCGTTATAGTTTTTACGCTCAATAAACAAATGTTCTACTTCGCCATAAGTTTTAATGCCACTCAAGCGTACTTCTCCATCTTTGTCAGTTAGTGTAGTTGGTTTAACAGTGCCAACTCCGCCTTTACCTGTTGTTTTTTCGTATGCTTCGTAAGCATCATCCACCCAAAGTGCTAAATATTTTACTCCATCTCCGTGTTTGCGGTGATGTTCAGCAATATGGCTATCACTGTGCAATGGTGATGTTAAAATTAAACGCATCTTATCTTGAATTAAAACATAAGATATGCGGTCTTTTAAACCTGTTTCTGGTCCGGCATAGGCCAAACTTTGAAAGCCAAAAGCGGTTTTATAAAAATGAGCGGATTGTTTAGCATTACCTACCCAAAGCTCAATATAATCGGTGCCATTTAATGGCAAAAAATCTTGCATGGTTTCTTGTTTTTTTATTTCTAAGGTTTCCATTCTATTGTTTATTCTCAGTATATTAATCTGTCTTATTCAACCCATGTTTTGTAATATCCTGGGTCTTCCAATTTCATTGCCTCTTCTGTAATTTGTAATGGATAAAACGGGTCAATCATTACAGCAAGTTCGCGTGTTTCTTTTTTACCTATTGATTTCTCTACTGTGCCAGGGTGTGGCCCATGCGGAATACCTTTAGGATGCAAACTTATCATTCCACGTTCTACGTGTTTACGGCTCATAAAATCTCCATCAACATAATACAATACTTCATCACTATCTACATTGCTGTGGTTGTATGGCGCAGGTATTGAATCTGGATGATAATCATATAACCGTGGTACAAACGAACAAATTACAAAGTTGTGACCTTCAAAAGTTTGATGTATTGGAGGTGGCATGTGCACACGCCCAGTAATAGGTTCGTAGTTATGTATACTAAAGCCATAAGGATATTGGTAGCCATCCCAACCAATCGCATCAAACGGATGCGAACCAAGGGTATAAGGGAATATCATATCTTGTTTTTTTATTAGCACCTTAAAGTCACCTAACTCATCATGGGTATTGGTTAGTACTGGTAGTTTAATATCACGTTCGCAATAAGGTGAATGCTCTAACAATTGCCCAAATGTGTTCATGTAACGTTTTGGTGGGCGAATAGGAGAGAAACTCTCTGTAATAAATAACCTATTTTGTTCTGTGTTAAAATGCAATTGATAAATCACACCCCTGGGTATCACCAAATAATCTCCGTACTCAAATTGAATATCTCCAAATATGGTTTTTAAAACGCCACTTCCTTCATGAACAAAAATCACCTCATCCGAATCGGCATTTTTATAAAAGTAATCAATCATGCTTTTTTTAGGCGCAGCAGATGATAAATATACATCATTGTTAAACAACATGTATACTCTACTGGCTAAATAATCATCAACTGGAGCGGTTTTAAAAGTTAAGAAACTACGATTTTGCAAGTTCTTTTTTACAGCTGCTTTAGGCGCGATGTCATAAGGATCACCAATATCTTTAACCAATGTTGGCGGATGGCAATGGTATACCAAACTGTATATGCTACTAAAACCTTCAGTACTCACCAATTCTTCCGAATATAGTTTACCATCTGGTTTTCTAAATTGAACGTGGCGCTTGGCCGGTATTTTTCCTTGTTTATGATAAAAAGGCATTTTTCCTTATTGTTTTACGATGACTGATTATGCTTTCACAAAAAAATATTGCAATTGTTGCAAACTAAATAACGTTTTTTGTGACTTACTAACTAAGTTAGTGCAATAAACAAAAGTATCCGAAATAGACAATGAAAAAACTGATTTTTATCACCGCATTAATGGCACTGATAGTTGCTTGTAATAGTAATAATGATAAGGCTTCTAATAAGGAACAAAAACAAATAGTGTCATCGAAATCGATTACTGAAATTAGTATAGAAATAGAAAAAGATGCAACCAACCCTGAATTATATTACCGTAGAGCAAATGTTTATTTCGAGGAGAAAATGTTGGATGCAGCCTTGGCTGATATTGAACAATCGTTAGTATTAAGCGCAGATCAACCATTGTATTTGTTTTTTAAAGGCCGCATTTTATATGCAATGAATAAAACACAAGATGCCTCAATTGCCTATGAAAAAGCTATAACGATTAAACCCGATTTTGAAGAAGCTCAACTTAAATTAGCAGAGTTGTATTACATTGTAAAAGAACATAAAAAATCGATGGACTTATACAATACCATATTAGCAAACAATAAAAGTAATACCACCGCTTTATTCTTTAAAGGGATGAATTTTAAAGAAATTGGAGATACCGCATCGGCAATTCAAACCTTTCAAAAAACATATGAAATAGATCCTAATAATTACGATGCTGTTATGCAGCTAGGGAATTTATATGCAGGGTTAAAAAACAAAATAGCTTTAGATTATTATATTACTGCATCACGACTTAAACCTAAAAGTGCTGAGCCACCTTATTCTGCGGGAGTATACTTTCAGCAAAACAGTGAATATAAAAAGGCTGTAAAAATGTATGAACAAGCTTTGAAGGCTGATGAAAAGTACTATCAAGCTTATTACAATTCGGCATTAATAAATATGGAAATAGAACGTTACAGCGATGCCATTGTAAATCTAAACACAGTTGTGCGGCTTGAGCCTGGTTTGGTTGATGCTTATTATATGCGTGGTATTTGTTACGAAGCCATGAAAAATAAAGAAGATGCCATTGTAAATTATCAGTATACATTAGAGCTCGACCCTAAACATGTGGCAGCACAAAAAGCATTATCGACCATCAAATAATAAATAGTAACCCTTCTCACATTAATTTTTTCTTTTTCGCTTTCTAGCACTTACTTTGCGTTACTTTTATGAGCAATATTAATATCACATTACCTGACGGTTCCGTTCGTTCGTATGAATCGGGAGCAACCGCACTAGATGTAGCCAAATCAATTAGCGAAGGTTTGGCCCGCAATGTATTAGCAGCTAAAGTAAATGGTGAGGTTTGGGATGCTACCCGACCTATTCAAACTGATGCTACATTAACCTTGTTAACTTGGAATGACAAAGAAGCTAAACAAACAATGTGGCATTCTTCTGCACACTTAATGGCGGAAGCAATTGAAGAGTTATTTCCTGGAACCAAATTTGGTATCGGGCCTGCAATTGAAAATGGGTTTTATTATGATGTAGATTTTGGCGGTAAAGAATTTTCGAGCGATGACTTTAAACGCATAGAAGATAAAATGACCGAATTGGCCAAACAATCAAATGTCTTTAGTCGCAAAGAAGTTAGTAAAGCTGATGCCATTGCCTATTTCAAAGAAAAAGGTGATGAGTATAAACTTGATTTATTAGCAGGTTTAGATGATGGTAGTATAACCTTTTACAGCCAAGGTAATTTCACCGATTTATGCCGTGGTCCTCATGTGCCTCACACTGGTTTTATCAAAGCAATAAAATTAATGAGTGTTGCCGGAGCATATTGGCGTGGTGATGAAAAGAATAAAATGTTAACGCGTATTTATGGTGTTACTTTCCCTAAAAAATCAGAGTTGGATGAACATTTGGCAATGATTGAAGAGGCTAAAAAACGTGATCACCGTAAATTAGGTAAAGAAATGGAATTGTTTACTTTTTCCGAAAAAGTAGGCATGGGTTTACCTTTATGGTTGCCGAAAGGTGCGATGCTACGTGAAAAGTTAGTGCAGTTTTTGCAAAAGGCACAAATAGCAGCTGGTTAT
Organism: Bacteroidota bacterium; assembly: GCA_947459075.1. Taxonomy (GTDB): domain Bacteria; phylum Bacteroidota; class Bacteroidia; order UKL13-3; family UKL13-3; genus UBA6183. The sequence goes on along the minus strand of CANHBJ010000032.1, from coordinate 14,291 downwards.
TTACCTGTTATAACACCACACATTGGTAACAAAAATTTATACATCACTTCAGGTCATTACGAAAAATATGGTGCTGATTCATTTCAGCCAATATCCACTCCTCGAGAAGGAGAAGAATTTTTCTTAAAACCAATGAATTGCCCGCATCACTGCGAAATATATAAAGCATCACCTAAGTCATACAAAGATTTACCGGTGCGTTATGCCGAGTTTGGTACAGTTTATCGCTACGAACAAGCAGGCGAATTACATGGTTTAACCCGAGTTCGTGGTTTTACTCAAGATGATGCTCATTTGTTTTGTCGTCCGGATCAGGTAAAAGAAGAATTTATTAAGGTAATTGATTTGGTGCTTTATGTTTTTAAAGCGTTAGATTTTAAAGATTATACAGCGCAAATATCCTTACGTGATCCTGAAAATAAAGTTAAATACATTGGGTCTGATGAAAATTGGGCATTGGCAGAAAATGCTATCATTGAATCAGCTGCTGAAAAAGGTTTAACTACGGTTGTGGAGTTAGGAGAAGCTGCATTTTATGGTCCTAAGCTCGATTTTATGGTTAAAGATGCTATTGGCCGTAAATGGCAATTAGGCACTATTCAGGTTGATTATAATTTACCCGAACGTTTTGAGTTGGAATATACCGGAAGCGATAACCAAAAGCACCGCCCAGTGATGATACACCGTGCACCATTTGGGTCTTTAGAGCGTTTTGTAGCGGTTTTGATAGAGCATTGTGCAGGTAATTTCCCCCTTTGGTTGACGCCTGAACCCGTTACGGTATTACCAATTAGTGAAAAATATCATGACTATGCGCAAAAAGTTGTGAATGTGCTTAATAAAGCAGATATTCGCGGCCCGCTTGATGATAGAAATGAGAAAGTGGGAAGAAAAATTAGAGATGCTGAAGTGAAGAAAATCCCATTTATGTTGGTGGTTGGCGAGCAGGAAATGCTAGAGGAAGCAGTTTCAGTTCGTAAGCATGGAGGAGAGGAAGTTGGGAAATTGAAACTAGAGGATTTTGTAAGCTATTTTAAAGAACAAGTAAAAATAAATAATTAAACATTTGGCAGCACCAAACACACCAATTACACCCGGTAGACCAGCAGGACCGGGACAACGTCCGAACAACGGTTTGAAACCGGGATTTATATCACGTGGACGTAAATCGTTAGAACCTGAACATAAGTTAAACGAAAACATTCGTGCTCGTGAAGTAAGGTTAGTAGGCGACAACGTGGAGCCGGGTATTGTAACTATACAAGATGCTTTACGCATTGCCAATGAGTTGGAGTTAGACTTAATTGAGATTTCGCCAAACGCGGAACCTCCGGTATGTAAAATAGCTGATTATAAAAAGTTTTTATACGAGCAGAAGAAAAAGAAAAAGGAATTAAAAGCGAATTCGGCCAAACAAGAGATTAAAGAAATTCGTTTCGGACCTAATACAGATGAGCATGATTTTGAATTTAAATTAAAACATGCCGAAAAGTTTTTGCAAGAGGGAAATAAAGTACGTGCTTACGTTTTTTTTAAAGGACGTGCTATTGTTTACAAAGAAAGAGGCGAGGTATTATTGCTTCAATTTGCACAAAAACTATCAGAGTTAGGTAAAGTAGAGCAGTTGCCAAAGTTGGAAGGTAAAAAGATGTTTTTACTAATGGCTCCAAAAGGTAAAGCTGCTAAGTAAACAAAGAATTATCGTAGATTGGATTTTAAATAAAAAAGGGAAACAGGATTATGCCTAAAATGAAAACCAACAGTGCTGCGAAAAAGCGCTTTAAATTAACCCCTAGCGGTAAAATTAAACGTGCGCAAGCATTCAAAAATCACATCTTAACCAAAAAAACCACCAAGCAAAAACGCGGCTTAACCAAAATGGTTGTAGTTAGCGATGCCGACATGGGATTGGTTAAACACTTACTTGGAATCGGTAAATAATTTACCGTAAAAAGTAAAAGGCAACTAGGTAAGCCTTAAAATTACCTTGGTTTATTTTAATTTTAACCCGAACATTAGCTCAAAAGAATTCAACCTAAAGTTGAATCGCTTAAGTTCAAAAAAAACAAATTATGCCTCGTTCAGTAAATTCAGTAGCGTCTCGCAGACGCAGAAAAAAACTCCTAAAGTTAGCCAAAGGCTACTGGGGTAAACGTAAAAATGTATTAACCATTGCCAAGCACACCATTGATCGTGCATTGGCATTTTCTTACCGCGATAGAAAAACCAAAAAACGTAACTTCCGCAGCTTGTGGATCACCCGTATCAATGCAGGTGTACGTCAAGAAGGTTTATCTTACTCTCAGTTTATGGGATTAGTGGCTAAGAGCAATTTAGGTTTAAACCGTAAAGTTCTTGCTGATTTAGCAATGAATCACCCTGAAACTTTTAAAGCTGTAGTTGATTCAGTAAAAAAATAATTTATTAACCACACCGGTTTACGATATACATCAAAACCTCGTTAGCAATAACGGGGTTTTTTTGTGGGGTAAGTTTTGCTAAAATTATTAGCTTTTTCAACTATTAATTTTATTTAGTTTTGATGACCACTTAAACCCCAAATGGAAAATTTAGTATACCAAATTGCACTTACGCAAATACCCGGAATTGGCGATGTTTTGGCACGTAACTTAGTAAGTTATTGTGGTGGCGTTGCCGAAGTTTTTAAGCAGAAAAAATCACGTTTGTTACAAATACCCGGCATTGGCGAAACACTTGCTGATAGCATACATAAGTTTGATCATTTTAAAAATGCTGAGGCCGAGGTAAAGTTTATAGAAAAGCATGGAATTAAAACCATGTTTTATTTGGATAAAGAGTACCCACAACGCCTTAAAAATTTAACTGACACTCCGGTAATGCTTTATGCATTAGGTAATGCAAATTTAGATGCCGATAAAATTGTAGGTATTGTGGGAACACGCAAAGCAAGTGATTATGGAAAAGCATTTACAGAGGAGTTAGTAGAAACGTTGAAACCAACTGGGGCTTTAATAATTAGTGGTTTGGCCTTGGGTATTGATGCAGCCGCACATCGTAGTTCAATTAAAAACAACTTATCTACAGTGGGCGTTATGGCCCACGGGCTTGACAGGATTTATCCTAGTCAACATAAAACCATTGCCAAACAAATGTTAGAACATGGTGGCTTGTTAACTGAGTTTACCAGTGGTACTATTCCCGAAAGAGAGAACTTCCCGAAACGAAATAGGATTGTTGCAGGTTTATGTGATGTATTAGTTGTGGTGGAAACCGGTGTTAAAGGTGGTGCCATGATTACTGCCGAAATTGCCAATAGTTATAACAAAGAAATTATGGCTGTTCCTGGTAGGGTAAGTGATGATAATTCTTATGGCTGTAATGCACTGATTAAACTTAATAAAGCATCCATCATTACTGTACCCGATGATGTATTAATTACCATGGGTTGGGAAACATCAACGCCTAAACTACCAAAACAGCAACAAATGCCTTTAGGTTTATCAGCCCAAGAGTTAGCAATTGTTAATTTTATTCGCAGCAAAACTAAAGCAGGAATTGATGATATTGCATTTGCACTACAAATAGATAGTGGTAACCTATCCTTAACCTTGCTCGATTTAGAATTTAATGGGATGATAAGACAACTTCCCGGAAAGTTTTTTGAATTGGCTTAATACCAATTATAGATTAATGTAATTATCTATTCTGGATCAAAGTATTTATTTTATCATCTAAATTTACCATCGTGATTTGTCTTTAAAAACAATTACAATTGGTATAACTTGCAACCATGATTTTAAAACGTTTTTTTCAAATCGTATTTGTTTTTGGGTTAATGGCTTTAGCCCAAACCTCCATTGCACAGCATAGCGCAAAACCAAAGCGTGTGGTTTTTTTAATTGGTGATGGCATGGGACTTACACAAATTAGTTCAGCCATGAGTCAGTATAACGGGCAAAATGCTTTTATGCGTTTCCCGTTTATTGGATTAAGCAAAACATCATCAGCCAAACACTATATAACCGATAGTGGTGCTGGAGCTACCGCATTCTCCATTGGTAAAAAAACATATAACAATGCCATTGGTGTTGATGCAGATACTATAACTCAACCTACCTTGTTTGAGTTGGCCAAAAATAAAAACCTAGCAACTGGAGTGGTGGCCACAGTGAGCATACAACATGCTACACCGGCAAGTTTTTATGCGCATGTAAAACACCGTAAAATGTACGATAGCATCAGCGCTTTTTTACTAAGTGGTAATTGTGATATTGCCATTGGAGGAGGTGCAAATTTTATTTATAACCGTGCCGATAAGAGAAACCTCGCAGATGATTTAAAAGCTAAAGGTTTTGGCGTATTTAACGATTCAATTTTGGTTGATGTAAATGCATCAAAGTATATATACACCTTGGCAAAAGATGAGATGAAACCCATGTTAAAAGGCAGGGGTGATTTTTTAAAACATGCATCAAACCAAGCCATAAAAAACTTATCAAAAAATAAAAATGGTTATTTATTAATGGTGGAAGGTAGTCAAATTGATTGGGGTGGGCATGAAAATGATTACCAGTATATGAAAACAGAGCTTTGGGATTTTAACGAAACCATTAATGCCATATTAGATATGGCAGCAAAGGATAAAGACATGTTGGTAGTTGTTACTGCCGACCACGAAACAGGTGGTTTAACCTTAAATGAAAGTGATGATAAATTAAGTTTTACACCTAAGTTTACCACAGGCGACCACACCGGTGTAATGGTACCTGTATTTGCTTATGGTGCAGGTGCGCAAGAGTTTGCAGGGATGTATGAAAACACCGAGATATTTAACAAAATAGTAAAGCTGCTTAACTTAAAATAATGGACCAGAAATTAGTGTATTTATTGTTGGCCGTTTTGGCTATAGTGGTGTTTATGAAAGTTATTTTACCCAAACTAAACCTAAATGTAAACCAAGGTAAATTGTTACGCGCAATTTTGTTTTTAGGAATGATGATTTGGTTAGGAATAGATTTTTACCTGAAAGAAAAATATTGGTATGTTTTGTTTTTGGCTTTGGGTAGTGTTGGCTTTTTATTGATGTTGAAGGATAGCAAACAAAAAGAATAAGGTATTATCTTATCAATGTAACATTGCCATTTATGGTGCCACTAATTCCATCTTCACCGATATATGTTATGAGATAAATGTATGCATCATTTGGAGCTTGGGTGCTTTCAAATGTGCCATCCCAACTTTTATTAAAGTCAGTAGTTTCAAATACCAACGTGCCCCACCTAGAGTAAATTTTCAGATTGTATTTATTTACATCAGTAACGTAAGCTCTAAATACATCATTACTGCCATCGTTATTCGGACTAAAAACATTAGGTACGTATATGCTTGCAGGGCAACTAGAAATAACTTTAATTTCTGTTTTATTTTTACATCCTAGCGTGTCTGTTACTTCAACACTAAATTCTCCAATGTTTTTAGCTAATAATTGAAATGCAGTAGTGCCGTCATTCCATAATGCACTTGAAAAATTCCCTGCAATCTGAAGTAGTGTATCTTGTCTACATACTTTTATAATGCGGTTTGTAAAAATTGTTGGTCGAGGGTACATGGTTAATGCAATGGTGTCAGTGGCTTTACAATTATTATTATCTGTTACCTCAACATAATATTTACCACCTAATATAGTTGTAAAGCTTGAATTGCTCGATCCATCTTGCCATAAGTATTTATTAAAAACATTATCGCATACAATGGTATAGCTTGATCCTTCACAAAATGCATCATCATTACCTATAAAAACAAACGGAGAAACGAAGGTGTCTATTTTGATTGTATCTGTATTGTAACACCCGCTGTTATCTGTAACGGAGATCCAATATTCACCGATATTTTCCACCTCGATTTCAGCTAAAGTTTGACCCGTGCTCCAAAGGTGTTTTACCGCATTAGCAGTATTTGTTGAAAGTGTTATGGTGTCAGTATTACATATAGTTTTATCAGGTCCAAGATCTACAATAGGTAATAACTTATTGGTTAATTGCACGGTGTCCAAATAGGTACATCCATCTTTTAAAATTTCAACCCAAAATGTACCACCACCAACATGTTTATAAATGGGCCCAACAGTGCCATCAAACCATCGGTAACCTTGCGCATTTGCAGCACTGGCATTTAATGTAATTGGTTGATACGGACAAATACTAGAGTCGTTCCCAATGTTTAGGTTGGGGTTAGGTTTGTTTGTAACCAGCAAACTGTCCAACGCTGAACATCCATTTACTGTCACTTCAACCCAATACAAACCTTCATTAACTGTAATATTACTTTGTGTGCTTCCTGTGTTCCAGATATAACTTGCTTGGGGTGTTAGAGCATTAATGTTATAAAACGAGTTAAAGCAAACAATGGTGTCATTACCTATGTTTAAATTAGGCGGATATTTTTTGCGAACATTTACACTATCTGTGATGGAGCAATTATTTTTAGTTACAGTAATTTTATATACTCCTTCATTACTAATAGATATCCCAGGTGTTGTATCGTTTGTATTCCATAAATAAGAATAATTGGATTGAGCTTGTCCTGTTGATATGAATATTGGCTGAGATGAATTACTGCAAATGGCTGTGTCTTTAACAAGAACAAATGTGGGGTTTTCCTTTCGCGTTAAATAAATTGTATCATAAACATAACATGGATCAACCCATGTTCTTATCGTATACATACCAGATAATAATGTTGTAATGGTTTTACTATTGGCACCAGTATTCCACAAATAATTAGTACCAGTTATTGAAGATGACAACGTGGTTGGATCAGAAGGGCCAGCACAAGTTGTTATATACTTATCAGTTAGTGTATCGATATTACTGCAATCAGGAACTATTGATATGTCGTCTATGTAATAATAACACATCCTGTTCCACCCGCCACCACTTCCACCCGCCACAGATTGAAGGTGTGTGCTATTATTTGCAGAGAAACTACCAACGGTTATGTACCTTTCGCCTCCTATTGCAGTATAATTTCCTGATATTTTTGTCCAGTTATTTTTATCTGTTACAAAACCCGTAAAAGTAATTTGTGGGGTAACGTTAAGCACGTTTGAATTATTGGCACTAATTTGTTGGGAGGAGAGATATACCCCCAAATTGTTTGCAGCAAATTGGCTTTCATCAGCTAAACTAACAAACATTTCAAACTTATATGTTCTACCGGCAACAAGGTTGCTAATCAGAGTGCTTTGCATGTATTCGCGATATCCTGCAAATGGCCCACTAGATTCAAGATTCACATAAACACCAATATAAGCGTTGCCTGTTTTAGCATTTTGATTGCCTACAAAATTAATTGGTACATCAGGTAAATTAGTACCACTGCCCGTTACACATGTATTAAAATAGTCTGCTGTTCCGTCTGTGGGTTGTATCCAGTTAAATGGTAATCTTCCATCATTTCTGGAATTTGGGCAATTTGGATAAATTTCAAAGCTAGGATTTTGAACAAGATTTTGCGCAGAAGTGGTTAACGATGACCAAATCAATAAAATAAGTGCGCTCCATCTTGTTTCTATCAAAGTGTGTTTGTATTAAATAATCAAACCGAGACCAAAAGAAAAGCCTTACAGTTGTGATGTAAGGCTTTTAATGTTGTATTAAGGTACTAGCAAAACTCGTTAAATGCTGCTTCTAAATTAGCCGCAATCATTTCTGCGCTGCGTCCTTCTATATTGTGGCGCTCAATAAAATGAACCAACTCCCCATTTTTATACAAAGCAATACTTGGGCTTGATGGAGGAAATGGTGCAGTAAACTCGCGCGCTTTTGCAACGGCTTCGGTTTCTTGTCCAGCAAAAACAGTGATTAATTTACTTGGTTTTTTGGTAGCATTTTCAACGGCTTTAATAACTCCAGGGCGGCAAGTGCCGGCAGCGCAACCGCAAACTGAATTAAAAACCAATAATTTTGTTCCTACGTTATCAGCTAATTCCTGCTCAACCTCATTGGCTGTCATTAAACTTTTAAAACCTACATTTTCTAATTGTTGACGCATTGGCGCAACTAACATTTCAGGATATGGCATATTTTGTTTTTTATGTTTTGGTGAATAATATTTTAAATATTCAATCATCAAGCCAAAACAACTTGGCCTGTATAATTGTCATTAACATGTACAAAGGTAGAATATCCCTTGTTAACGTAAAATAAATTTTCATTATATCGTTATAAATACTAATTTTGCAATCCTTTAAGATTTAAATATTTATGTCTGAATCAACAACACATTTACCTTACAAAGTAAAAGACATCTCACTAGCAGAGTGGGGCCGTAAAGAAATTTCACTTGCCGAAGCAGAAATGCCGGGCTTAATGGCCATTAGAAAAGAGTATGGCTCGCAACAACCACTGAAAGGTGCTCGTGTAGCGGGTTGTTTACACATGACCATTCAAACTGCAGTTTTAATAGAAACATTAAAAGCTTTAGGTGCTGAAGTTACCTGGAGTTCATGCAATATCTTCTCAACTCAAGACCATGCTGCTGCTGCAATTGCAGCTGCAGGTATCCCTGTTTATGCATGGAAAGGTCAGAACGAAGAAGAGTTTGACTGGTGTATCGAACAAACTTTATTTGCTTTTGAAGGCGGTAAAGCATTAAACATGATTTTAGATGATGGAGGTGATTTAACCAACATGGTTTTTGATCGTTACCCTGAATTAACTAAAGATATCAAAGGTTTGTCGGAAGAAACTACTACCGGTGTTCATCGTTTATACGAGCGTATGAAAAAAGGTACTTTGGTTATGCCGGCTATCAACGTTAACGACTCAGTTACTAAATCTAAATTTGACAACAAATACGGTTGTAAAGAATCTTTGGTTGATGCAATTCGCAGAGCTACTGATATTATGATGGCAGGTAAAGTTGCTGTCGTTGCAGGTTATGGTGATGTAGGAAAAGGTTCAGCAGAATCGTTACGTGGTGCAGGTGCGCGCGTATTGGTTACTGAAATTGACCCAATTTGTGCATTACAAGCTGCCATGGATGGTTTTGAAGTAGTAACTATGGAAGATGCTTGCTCCCGTGCTAACATTTTTGTTACAGCTACAGGTAACGTTAACATCATCACCGATCGCCACTTTAAAGCCATGCGCGATAAAGCTATTGTTTGTAACATTGGCCATTTCGACAATGAAATAGATATGGCTTGGTTGACCCAGAATTATGGATCAACAAAAAACACACTAAAGCCTCAGGTTGATATTTACAATGTTGATGGGAAAGAAATTATCATTTTAGCTGAAGGTCGTTTGGTAAACTTAGGTTGCGCAATGGGTCATCCATCGTTTGTTATGAGTAATTCATTCTCAAACCAAACTTTGGCACAAATTGAATTGTGGAATCACAGCGATAAATACGAAAATAAAGTATATGTTTTACCTAAGCATTTAGATGAGAAAGTAGCATTTTTACATTTAGAACATATTGGTGCTAAATTAACGGTACTGCGTCCAGATCAAGCTGATTACATCGGTGTAAAAATGGAAGGTCCGTTTAAAGCTGAAATGTACAGATACTAATAACAATTTTCGAATAGAAAATTTAATACATTAAAAAAGCCAATCCTTCTAAAGGATTGGCTTTTTTGTTTACAACTATTTTGGGTTGTTATGGGTTGATTTTTAATCTTTGTATAAAGCATGCATGATCCATCAACAAACTTAAACAATACCCCATTTGACGAATCTAATTCGCATTTTAAACTTGCGTTTGATGCATTAGAATACACTGATGAGTGTTTGTTTATTACCGGAAAAGCGGGTACAGGAAAATCAACTTTGCTTCGTCATTTTGTGGCTAACACAAAAAAAACATGTGTAGTGCTAGCGCCAACAGGTATTGCTGCAATTAATGTAGGTGGGGTAACTATACATTCGTTTTTTAGACTACCATTTAGGCCAATTGTAGAAGGCGATGACGAAATTCAACGTTTCCCTCGTAATTCCGAAAAATTTAAAATTATCAATAAAACAGATGTGTTTATTATTGATGAGGTGTCAATGTTGCGTGCAGATATTATTGATGCCATTGATCAAACATTACGACTAAATAGCGAGTATCCTGATAAACCATTTGGTGGTAAACAAATGATATTTTTTGGCGACTTGTTTCAGTTGGAACCAGTAGTGCAAAACAACGAAGTGGAGCGTTATTTATTTAATGAATATTACAACAGTCATTATTTTTTTGATGCGCGTGTATTTAGGCATGTGCATATGCATTGTATTGAATTGCGTAAAATATACCGCCAAACTGATCCCGATTTTATTCATATTTTAGATGTAATTAGGTTGAATAGGGCTGATGAAGTTGAGCTTGTGCAACTCAATAAACGTGTTGACAGAAAATTTATTCCTACTGCAGATGATACCTATGTTACGCTGTCAACCCGAAATAGCGTAGCTGCAGGTATTAATGAGTTTGAGCTAGTTAAAATCAAACAACCTGAGTTTATTTACAGAGGTGAAATTGATGGTGAATTTAATACCAAGCAATTACCTACCGAAAGTGCCTTAGTTTTTAAAGTTGGTGCTCAGGTTATCTTTATCAAAAATAATTTAGATGGCAAATGGGTAAACGGTTCCATTGGTAAAATACATGCTTTAGCAGAAGATAAAATTGAAGTGCTATTGCCCAATGGAAACATAGAAGAAGTGAGCCGCGAAACTTGGGAGAATAAAAGGTATTATTGGGATGCTGTTAACAGAAGGGTTAAAAGTGAAGTGGTAGGTACATTTAAACAATATCCTGTAAAACTGGCTTGGGCTATAACCATACATAAAAGTCAGGGTTTAACTTTTGATAAAGTAATATTGGAATTAAGTGGCGGTACATTTGCCCACGGACAGTTGTATGTGGCGTTGAGTCGTTGCCGCACTTTAGATGGAATGATTTTACGCGAACCCATCAAACAAAAAGATGTAATTATTGACGAGCGCGTAGTTAGGTTTGCTCGCAATTATGCTTCTTTGGAAGATGCTTAAAATTGATTTTTGTTACAACTTTTTAATCGAATTGGGCTAAATATTTAGCTTATTCGTTGATGCTTTTTGAAGTCGTTATTTGGTCTTTATTCATCATTTTATAACCAATTATGACCATGGCAACAATCCAGCCAATAACTAATGCAATAATTAAAATTCTACCTGTTTTCATTGTAGTAAACTTTTATTTACCACAAATTTTAAAAATATTATTGGTTATGAATTAGTAAAAATGACCAATGGTAGAAAACTAATGATTAAACCAAGATTATAAAAATGAAGATTCGATCTATTTCAGGTTTTGATGTTTTCGGTCTGTAATACAATCGTTTATTTGTTATAATTAAACAGAACGGTATTTACCATTTAAAAAGTCATGATAAGCCATTGTGATACCTTCCTCTAAACTAATTTTAGGTTGCCATCCCATGTTTCTTAATTTAGTAGCATCCATTAATTTCCTTGGCGTACCGTCTGGCTTAGTAGTATCAAATCTTATTTCCCCTAAATAACCTACCACTTTTTTAATTACATCAATCAAATTTTTTATAGATATATCTTCACCAAATCCTACGTTAACAAATTGTTTTTCGTTGTAATCTTGCATCAGTAAAAAACAAGCATCAGCCAAATCATCAACAAACAAAAACTCCCTTAATGGTGTTCCTGTTCCCCAAGCTTCAATAAAAGGGCTATTATTTTCTTTGGCTTCATGCAGCCTTCTTATTAATGCGGGTAAAACATGAGAATGATTGGGATGGTAATTATCGCCATAGCCATATAGATTTGTTGGCATTACCGAAATAAAATTACAACCGTATTGATCTCTATAGCTTTCGCACAATTTAATACCCGCAATTTTTGCAATAGCGTATGGTTCGTTAGTATGTTCTAATTCACCCGTTAATAAATAATCTTCCTTTAATGGTTGCGGTGCAAGTTTTGGATAGATGCATGATGAACCAAAGAACATCAATTTTTTAACTTTATTCACATAAGCTTGATGAATGATATTGGATTCAATCATCAGGTTTAAATAAATAAAATCTGCACGATAGGTATTGTTAGCCACAATACCACCAACTTTAGCTGCAGCTAAAAAAACATAATCAGGTTTTTCTATTGCAAAAAAATCAGCAACGGCTTGTTGGTTTGTTAGGTCTAACTCTGCACTTGTTCTAACAATTATATTATTGAATCCTTCGGCAATAAGTTTTCTATGCATGGCCGAACCAACCATACCTAAGTGTCCGGCAATGTATATTTTTTCGTGTTTTTCCATTTGGTATTCACCCAACTTTTATTCGAAATAGTTAAGTGTTTTAAAACCTGAATCTCTTAGGTACTTTTCTTTTTTCATCAGTTTTAAATCACCTTTCATCATGTCTTTTATCAATGCAGGTAAATCGTATTTAGGTTTCCAACCTAATTTGGTTTGCGCTTTTGTTGGGTCACCAATTAACAAATCAACCTCGGTAGGGCGGAAGTAGCGAGGGTCAACAGCAACAATTTCTTGCCCAACAGTTAAGTTACACGATGTAATTTCTAACTCTTTTAAACGTACCTCATCAATCGCTTCTACGTATCCAATTTCGTTTTCGTTTTCGCCTTTAAATGCAAGTTTAATTCCCACATCTTCAAAGCTCATTTTCACAAACTCACGCACGGCAGTGGTAACACCTGTAGCAATTACGTAATCTTCCGGTTTGTCTTGTTGTAAAATTAAATACATGGCTTCTACGTAATCTTTAGCATGCCCCCAATCTCGTTGTGCATTAAGGTTGCCTAAGAAAAGTTTATCCTGCATGCCTAAAACTATTTTTGCAGCTGCGCGTGTTATTTTACGAGTTACAAAAGTTTCGCCACGTATAGGGCTTTCATGATTAAACAAGATACCGTTGCAAGCAAACATACCATATGCTTCGCGGTAGTTTACCGTAATCCAATAGGCATACATTTTTGCCACAGCATAGGGTGAGCGTGGGTAAAATGGTGTTGTTTCACTTTGTGGCACTGCTTGCACTAAACCATATAACTCAGATGTTGATGCTTGATATACCTTAGTTTTCTCCGTAAGATTACAAATACGTAATGCTTCTAATATTCTTAAAGTGCCTATACCATCTGCATTCGCTGTGTACTCTGGTTCTTCAAAACTTACTTGCACATGACTCATAGCAGCCAAGTTGTATATTTCATCAGGTTGTGTTTCCTGAATAATACGAATCAGATTGGTGGAATCGGTTAAATCGCCATAATGTAATTTTAACCTTAATTGCTTTTCATGTGGGTCCTGATAAAGGTGATCAATCCTATCTGTATTAAATAACGAACTTCTTCGCTTAATACCATGAACCATGTAGCCTTTGTTTAACAAAAACTCTGCTAAATAAGCTCCATCTTGTCCGGTAATACCTGTAATAAGTGCTGTTTTCATTAATGTTTATTCCTTTATTGCAAACCATTGGTTAAATTTCTTCAAAGAAACCTGTTTGACGATTTTTCTTTACGTTGTTCCAATTAAAATACCTGCCGTTCATAGCCACATATACACCATAAGGTAAGGTTTGAGCAAAGGCAAGTGCACTTCCTAAATTAAACAATCCATCACTCGATCCAAATTTATATGGAATCATTGCTCCTGTAATAACGATGGTTTTATTAGTAATGTTTTCTGCCAAAATTTTTGCTGTTGTAGTCATGGTGTCTGTACCATGCGTAATTACAATGCGGTCTTCAGTGGCCTGTTTACAACTACTAACAATGGTTTCGCGATCAATGTCCGTCATCTCCAAGCTATCAACTAACATAAGTGTTCTTACACTTAAGTCTACCTTACATCTGCCAAGTTTTAAAATTTCTTGTATGTGTGTATCTTTAAAGAATAATTCACCATTTAGTTCATTGTATTCTTTATCAAATGTACCACCTGTTACAAATATGCGAACACTGCTCATAATGCAAATATATTCTATACCGGCAATGTTGTATAATAGTAGTCCAAATTTATATGTTTAACACATAATTTTTTATAAATGGCTGCACGATATGAAGTTATTTCTGTATTTTTTCGAATGTAATTATTTATGAAAACACTGGGAAATAACTAGTAAGTTATAAAATACAATATATTTAATAAGCAATTTATGTAGCTCGTTTAATAATTATAAATTGTATTTAAAATAGATTATCAAAGGTTCAACACAATAAATTAAATATTTAATCTGACCATGATGGTGAAATATCGTAAATACGCAAAGCAACTTT
>CANHBJ010000031.1 GCA_947459075.1 Bacteroidota bacterium | reverse complement strand
TTTACATTAACAGAAAACAGCGGATTCCCTAACTTGATTTATTCATGGTATTGGAAAAATGGATCAGCAGATGTTAGAAATCCAGTAGTTAATTTCACTGATACTGGTCTTTATAATATTAGAGCCAAGATTGTTTATAATGGTTGTTCGAGTGAATTAGAGAAAATTAATTACATAAGTATTTTACCTGCACTTGCAAGGGTAGTAAATCCAATTGTTGGTTGCAGTCGTGACACAATTTCTTTTGATGCAACTTCTTCTTTAGGAGCAAATCGGTTTTTATGGTTTTTTGGTGATGGTGATACTTCGAATAAAGTAGTTTCAAAACATTTTTACAATACAACAGGTAATTATCAGGTTAGGTTAATAGCCTTTGACACTTTAACTAGTTGTAGAGATACAGCAGAGCTAGCCTTGCTTATTCCTGACTTACCTGGTTTAAGCTATACTGTAAGTGATACTATTGGATGCAGTCCGTTTAGTATAACGTTGAATAATACAACAGTGTTAGGCACATTTGCATCAGCGATAACAAATACAGATTGGACATTTACTAGTGGCGAAATAACATCCGGATTTGGCGTAACGGATACGCTTTATACTTACGGGTGGAAAGGCCTAACAATGACTATAACAGATGCTCGTGGTTGTGTGTTTTCTTTGTTCAAAGATTCAGTTGTTCAAGTTTCAGGGGCAAATACTAGGGTTTTATTTGATAAATATACAGGCTGTACACCACTTGCAATAACATCTTATGATAGCTCAATATCAGATTACCCTATTATTAGAAGGAAATGGTTGTGGACTTCATCAGACTCTACAATTACTGATACAATAAATAATGCATCATTTGTATATATTAAGCCTCAAAATGTTCAGGCTGACGGTTATCAGGTATCATTAATTATTACAGATAGTTTAGGATGTGAGTTTTCAGGTACTCAAAAAATAGTTCCATCAAGTCCAATTGCTGAGATTATTGTAACAAAGAATGTTACATGTGGCTCAACACAATTGATAAATGCAGCTAATACAGATGTGAGTAAAGTTTTTTCGCCAGCAAATTATAGTTGGAAACAAGGTAGTTCAACTTATAATGGTTCTATTTATAACACTACATTTAATTTGGCTGATTCATCTTATTTGTTTGAATTAACTGTTGTGGATTCTAATGGATGTACAGCAAATGCAGACACTTTGATTAAAATTAGTAACAAGAAAACAGTACTTGCATTTTATGCCAATCCAAGAATTAGAGCTTGTTACTTTCCAATAGTACCCATTCAATTGTTTGATACATCTTTAGTTGGCTCTAGTGGCATTAAATCTCGGAATTGGACATTTGCATCAAATACAAGTAACCAATTAAGTCCGGTTTTTACCATTAATAAACCAGGTAAATATGATGTTAGTTTGACTGTAACAGATAGTGCAGGATGTATAGATTCACTTAAAATTAAAGATTATTTAGATTTAGGCGGACCAATGGGAAGTTATAGCTATAGCCCTAATAAAGGGTGTTTGCCCCATACAGTGAGGTTTCAGGTTTCATCTCCTAATGCGCGTTACCATATTTGGGATTTGGGTAACGGATTAGTTGATACGATGAAAGTGTTAGACAAACAATATACCTACAATGATGCAGGGATTTACTATCCAAGGTTAACTTTATATGACAGTAGTGGCTTGTGTGGTTATTCTTTTGATGCTATTGATTCAATTATTGTATTCGATAAGCCTAATCCTGATTTTGTTACTGATACCACAAAAATTTGTTTTAATACTGAACTTACCTTTGAAAATTTAACACCAAATAAACCAGCGATAGTTAATTGGAAGTGGATATTTAATAATGAAGAAGTATCGGGTGAAGGACCAATTATTAAGAAATTTACCCAGGCAGGCAAATACGATATTTCTTTGATTGCAATTGATTCGAATGGTTGTAGCGATACCATTACAAAATCAGACACACTAACTGTTTATAATGATGTTGTAGCTCCAAATATTCCTTCAGTTCATAGGGCAACTGTTATAGATAACAGTTCAAATTTATTTGTATTTAATCCGAGTAAGGAAGAAGATTTTTACAGTTATCGAATTTTTTACAATTACTTGAGTGCTTCGCCTCAATCTTTTGTTGATGTTTTATCGGTAGCTGACACATTTTACTTAGAAACAGGAATTAACACGCTTTTAAATCCTTATTCATATGCTATCTCGGCCATGGATATTTGTAAGAATAGGAGTGCAGTGTCTCCAACACATACTACTGTTGAGTTAAAGGCTTGGCCAATTGATAACGCAATTAAAATATCGTGGACACCATACAAAGGTTTTGGATCTATTAAGCGTTATGAGATTTGGCGAAACAACCCAGACTCGGGAAGTGCATTTTATCAGATAAAAGATGTCTCAGCTGGCACACTACAATACATTGATACATCAATTTCTTGTTT
The DNA here is from genome assembly GCA_947459075.1 of Bacteroidota bacterium. GTDB lineage: Bacteria > Bacteroidota > Bacteroidia > UKL13-3 > UKL13-3 > UBA6183. The sequence continues at coordinate 18,099 of CANHBJ010000031.1, read as the reverse complement.
CACAAATTACTACTATCGAATAAAAACGGTAGCGATGGATGCTGATACTTCAAAATATAGCTGGAGTGATACCAGTGGAGCTACACCTGTATATGTAAGTAGTTTACCTGGTACTAAAATTGTAAGAGTTACAGTTTTAAATGATAAGCAAGTATTGTTACAATGGGCTAAAATATCTTATGAAGTAAGTTTTAAATATTTGATATTTAGAATGCGTGATGATGAGACAAGTGCTACTTTTTACAAGGAAGTATCTGATTCATTTATGATTGATGAAAATGTTTTAGTAGATGAACATAGCTATTCATATTTTGTTTATTTGAAAGATGCATGCGGAGGAATTAGCTTGATTAGTAATGAGGCAAAGACTATTTTATTAACTGTAGATTTAGTCAGAAATGACAGAGGATTATATGATCCAATTATTTATTACACAAAGTATCGTGAGTGGGTTAATGGTGTAAATAATTATGATGTATTGTTTTACTATGATTCATTAGGATTATACAGTAAAGTATCAAGCAATTCTTCTTTCGATACAACTTTCATTCATCAATATTTAACCCTGCCTCAAAGAAATTATTGTTACTCGGTTATTGCTAATGAGTTTAACGGTAATAAAGCAACTAGTCAATCTAACATTACTTGCGTAGGAACAGAACCAAGGGTGTATGTTCCAAATGTGTTTACCATAAACGGTGATGGTATAAATGATCGTTTGGTTGTAGGTGGTCTATTTATTGAGAACTATAAGATAAATATTTTTGATAGATGGGGAAATAACGTCTTTGAAAGCAACAATAGAGACTTATCTTGGGATGGCAATCTTGATGGCAAGCCAATGCCTTCAGGCGTTTATGTATACTTAATTGAAGTTACAGGAAGAAGCAAGCAAAGGGTTGAAGTAACGGGTACGGTTACTTTAATTAGGTAGAGGTTGTTAATTATATACCCAACCACTCTTTAGCTGTTTTATACAACATTAGCGATTTTTCTTCCGCACTTAAATCTTGCATTAATTCAATAAATTTACCATGTTCTAAATCGCCCAACGGAAAAGGGAAATCGCTACCTAAAGCAATACGCTCTGCACCAAATAATTTTAAGTTGTAACGTAAAGCTTCTTCATCGTGTACTAAACTATCAATGTAAAACTTTTTTACATACTCGTATGGATCGGCTACTTGGTTTATGTTGCACAAATCAGGTCGGGCATGATACCCATGAGAAACCCGGCCTATGGTGTGCGGAAAGCAACCACCACCATGAGCAAACATTACACGTAGTTTCGGGTATTTATCAAACACACCGCCAAATATCATGCTGCAAATGGCACGCGAAGTTTCGGCCGGCATACCTACTAACCAAGGCAACCAATACTTTTTCATTTTATCTTGTCCCATCATATCCCACGGATGCACAAAAATGCACATGCCTAATTTTTCTGCAGCTTCGTATAAAGGGAAAAAGCGTTCGTCATCTAAATTGTAATCTAAAATATTGGTGGCAATTTCAACACCGGGTAAATTTAGTTCGTATTTGCAACGGGTAAGTTCCTCAACAGCCAGCGTGGTATCTTGCATGGGCAAAGTTCCTAAACCTACAAATCGGGTAGGGTAGTCGCGTTGTATTTGTGCCAAGTGGTTATTGATGTATTGGTTCCATTCGTGCGTGTGTTCGGGCTTAGCCCAATAATAAAACAATACAGGAATGGTAGATAAGGCCATCAGTTGCACATCATGTTTATCCATGTGTTGAATAATGGCTTTAGGATCCCAACACAAATCATCAATAGCCCTAAAAAAAGTACCATTGGCTTTCATCATGTTTGCACGACCGGGTTGGTAATGGTCTAAGTAAATAAACTCATCGCCATAACCATAGCGTTCCTTTAGGTTAGGAATAAACTCGGGCATAATGTGCGCGTGAACATCTATTTTATATGGTGCTGTTATAGTCATGATGTTGTGATGAAATTAAATTTGAAATAATAAGCCCATGGCATAAAACATGGGCTTATTTTGATGATATCAAAACGAACGATGATTCGCAGTTTTGTGTAATTCTTCAGGGCTTAAACTTTTAAAATATTCATAGGTAATTTTTAAACCTTCGGCACGACTAACTTTTGGTTCCCAACCTAATATTTCGCGGGCTTTAGTAATATCAGGTCTGCGTTGTTTAGGGTCGTCAGTTGGTAATGGTTTTGAAACTAATTTTTGTGACGTTCCAGTTAGTTTAATTATCTCTTCGCCAAATTCTTTGATGGTAATTTCATCGGGGTTACCAATATTTACTGGGTAAGGATAATCGCTTAACAACAAGCGGTAAATGCCTTCTACCAAATCATCAACATAGCAAAACGAACGTGTTTGAGAGCCATCACCAAACATGGTTAAGTCTTCGCCACGTAAAGCTTGACCAATAAATGCAGGCAATACACGTCCATCGTTTAATCGCATACGAGGGCCGTATGTATTAAAAATACGTACAATACGTGTTTCTAATCCGTGATACGTATGATATGCCATGGTCATGGCTTCTTGAAAACGTTTTGCTTCATCATACACCCCGCGTGGACCAACAGGGTTTACGTTGCCCCAATATTCTTCAGGTTGTGGGTGCACGGTTGGATCACCATATACCTCACTAGTTGATGCAATTAACACTCGCGCTTTTTTAACACGTGCTAATCCTAAACAATTATGTATACCCAACGAACCCACTTTTAAAGTTTGGATCGGGATTTTTAAATAATCGATAGGGCTTGCTGGTGATGCAAAATGTAGGATATAATCTATCTTGCCCGGTACGTGAATAAACTTGCTTACATCATGGTGGTAAAACTCAAACTCTGCTAGTTTAAACAAGTGTTCGATGTTTTTTAAATCACCTGTAATCAGGTTATCCATACCTACTACATCGTAGCCTTCTTTTATAAATCTATCGCATAAGTGTGAGCCTAAAAACCCGGCTGCACCTGTAATTAAAACGCGTTTTTTTGTAGTCATGTTTTATTGTTTATAGTTCACTGTTCGCGGTTTCGGGTTCGTTACATCCATCTCTTATCCTACTTCAAAGGAGGACGGTTAATTTATTTTGGTTGTTGATTCTTTTCCAACTTCTAATTTCCTGCTTCTATTTTTTATAAATTCCTATGCAGTAATATTCAAAACCTAACTCATTCATTTCGTCTTGGTCATATATATTTCGTCCGTCAAAAATTGTTTTTTGTTTAAGTAATTTACCAATTACATTAAAGTTTGGAGAGCGGAACTCCGGCCATTCTGTAGCGATTAGTAATGCATCTGCATCAATTAAGGTATCATAAGGGTCTTTGCAATAGCTGATACTCTCACCCAAGGTTTTTTGTGCTTCATGCATAGCAACGGGGTCGTATGCTTTTACATTGGCACCTGCATGCAATAGTTTTTCTATGATAACCAAAGATGGAGCTTCACGCATATCATCAGTTTTGGGTTTAAACGATAAGCCCCACATTGCAAATGTTTTTCCTTTTAACTGTCCACCAAAATGCTTGGCTATTTTATTAAATAATACCAATTTTTGGTCATCATTTACGTCTTCTACAGCTTGTAAAATGCGCAAATCATGGCCGTATTCTTTTGCTGTTTTTACCAAAGCTTTTACATCTTTAGGAAAACAAGAACCACCATAACCAATACCAGGATAAATAAATTTACTTCCTATGCGCGGGTCGCTGCCAATACCTTTGCGCACCCAGTTTACATCTGCACCAACTAGTTCGCATAAATTAGCAATATCATTCATAAAACTAATTTTTGTGGCCAGCATAGCATTGGCTGCATACTTGGTCATTTCGGCACTAGCAATGTCCATAAATATAATTGGGTGTCCGTTTAATAAAAACGGTTTATACAGCTTGCGCATGATGTCTTCCGCCTTTTTACTTTCAATGCCCACCACAATTCTATCAGGCTTCAAGAAATCATCAACAGCCGCACCTTCTTTTAAAAACTCGGGGTTGCTGGCCACATCAAAGGGGATATTAACACCACGTTTATTCAATGCAGCTTGTACTTCTGCTTTTACTTTGTGCGATGTGCCAACCGGAACGGTACTTTTGGTAACAACCACACCGTAATCGTTCATGTTTTCGCCAATTTCACGGGCAACACCTAACACGTATTTTAAATCGGCACTACCGTCTTCGCCAGGAGGAGTTCCCACAGCAATAAACGCCACATCAGCATTTTTGATACTCTCAGTAAGGCTAGTACTAAATTGTAATCTTCCGGCTTCGGTATTACGGGTAACTAACTCCTCCAAACCCGGTTCATATATTGGTAAAATCCCTTTTTTTAAATTCTCAATTTTGTTGGTATCAATATCAACACAAATTACATTGATGCCTACTTCGGCAAAACAAGTTCCGGTTACTAAACCTACATATCCTGTTCCTACAACTACTATTTTCATTTTATTTATTTTGAAGCTGATTGTTATTTACAAAATTCGTTAATATGACCAATAATATATTCGATTTGGTCGTTTGTAACTTCAGGGCTCATGGGTAAAGAAATTACTTTACTACATAAACGCTCGGTAACGGGCAATTTTCCTAATGGATATTTATCCGATTGATATGCTTTTTGAGCATGAAGCGGAATAGGGTAATACACCATGGTAGGAATTTGCTTATCGGCTAAAAATTTGCGCAACTCATCACGGTTAATACCTTTACATTTTAAAGTATATTGATGAAACACGTGGGTGGAGTTTTTTACCCGAGTTGGTATTTCAAAATTTGTATGATTGGCAAATGCCTCATCATACTTTTGGGCTACTTGGTTACGGGCAATTTCGCAATCTGTTAATGATTGTAATTTAACATTAAGTATAGCAGCTTGTATGGTATCTAACCTTGAGTTTACACCAATGTCATCGTGTTGGTATTGTATACTTTGTCCATGGTTGGCAATCATTTTTAAACGTTTTGCCAATTGCTCGTTTCGGGTAAACAATGCACCACCATCACCCAAACAACCTAAGTTTTTTGAAGGGAAAAAAGAGGTGCAGCCAACATCACCAATTGTTCCTGCACATAAAACAGTGCCATTATCAAAAGTGTATTTTGCGCCAATAGCTTGAGCAGTATCCTCAATTACAAATAAATTATGCTTTTTGGCAATTTGCATAATGGCATCCATGTTGGCACTTTGGCCAAACAAATGCACGGGTACAATGGCTCTGGTATTTTGGGTGATGGCACTTTCTATTTGAGTCACATCAATTAAAAAATCGTCTTCGTTTACATCAACCAATATAGGGGTTAAACCTAAGAGTTTTATTACTTCGGCCGTGGCAACGTATGTAAAAGCAGGCAATAGAACCTCATCTCCAGGTTTCAAATTTAAAGCCATCATGGCAATTTGAAGGGCATCTGTTCCATTAGCACAAGGTATTACGTGGGGAACATTAAGGTATTGGGATAAGTTATGGCTAAATTCTGCTACCTCTGGCCCATTAATGTATTTACCTGATTGAATTACACGCGCAATTGCCTCATCCAAATGTTGTTGGATTTTTTGGTGTTGCTGCTGTAAATCAACCATTTGTATGGGTCTCATGTTGTATACAATTATGTGCTAAGGCAACAAATATAATTAATGATGCAGGCAAACAAAGATTTCTGTTATTTTTGAAGCAAGATTTATTTTAACATGCGCAATTCCCTATTGGCTTTTTTTATGATAATTGGTATTTTCAATGTCAATGCCCAAAAGAAAATTTGGGTAGGTAAAAGCAGTAAAATTTTTAACTTTCAGTTTCACTACACACATATTACCCCTGGTGGTGATTTTGCGAGTAGGTTTAATGAGTTTAACTCTATGGGTGGAGGTTTTTTATTTAAAAATACCCACAACATGCTATTTGGTGCCGAGGGCGGTTATCATTTTAGTAATAACCTTAAACCATCAAATTTGCTTAATAATTTAACCAACAGTGTTGGGGCTATTAATACGAATTCAGGTACTCCGGCATTGGTAAGTTTAGGAATGCGCGGATTTAGTGTGTTGGGTAAGCTTGGCTATTTAATTCCTCTAAGTAGTAAAAATAGAAATACAGGAATAAAAATCATGCTTGGCGGTGGCTTGGTCATGCATAAAATTAATATAAATATTACCCAAAATAATGTACCTAGCTTAACTCAAGATAGGGTAGCGGGATATGATAGATACAGCAGTGGTTGGGCATTTAACCAGTTTATTGGTTACCAGCACCACAGTATAAATAGGTATACCAATTTTTATATTGGGGCTGAGTTGATGCAGGCCTATACTTACAACAGACGTAAATTTAATTATGATGAAATGCAATACGATTTAAAAATGCACAATGATTTTTATTATGGTGTTCGTTTTGCATGGATGATTCCTGTATATATGCGCACAAAAGCAGGAAGTGACGAGTTTATTTTTGAGTAATGATTTATGATTTAGCAATATTCTTATACGGACTAGCCATTAGTGCAGCCTCATTGTTTCAAAAAAAAGCAAAGTTGCTAAACCTTGGACGTAAAAATACATTTAAGCAACTTGCTGATTTTGATCGCGATCCATTAAAAAAATTAGCTTGGTTTCATTGCGCTTCTTTAGGCGAGTTTGAACAAGCAAGGCCCTTAATTGAAAGACTCAAATCACAACAAAACATACAAATTGCTGTCAGTTTTTTTTCTCCATCGGGTTATGAAATTCGTAAAAATTATGAATTGGCTGATGTTGTATTTTACTTACCATCCGATACACCTAAAAATGCAGCATTTGTATTAAAAGCGATAACGCCCGATGTGGTGTTTTTTGTTAAGTACGAAATATGGCTATATTATATTAAAGCAGTTAAATATCTAAGTATTCCTATTTATCTAATATCAGCTACTTTTCGTTCTAATCAAATTTATTTTAGGTGGTATGGTGATGCATTTAAATGTGCTTTAAAAAGTTTTGATATTATATTTACGCAAGATCAAACATCAACCCAAATTTTGCAAAGCAATGGCATTACTAATGTGATTATGAGTAATGATACCCGTTACGACAGGGTATATGAGACATGTCAAAATCCTAAGCGTTTGCCCATTATTGAAGCATTTAAGCAGCAACAACTGTTATTAGTTTTAGGTAGTAGTTATGTGCAAGAAGAAAATTTAGTAGCACGATTTATAGAAGCAAATAAAAATATTAAAATTATTGTTGCACCTCACGAAATTTCGGATGAACGGATAGGTGAAGTGGAGGGGATATTCAAAAACTTATCATCCATAAGATATTCGTTAGCTGATGAAAATTCGGTGCGCGATAAACAAATTCTTATCATTGATAACATTGGCTTACTAGCATCCATTTATCAGTATGGTGATTTGGCTATAGTTGGCGGTGGTTTTGGTAAAAAAGGTATACATAACACATTAGAGGCAGCCACCTTTGGCATGCCAATTTTTATAGGACCGAATAACCATGATAAGTTTCCTGAGGTAAATATTTTGCACGGGGCAGGGGTTTTATTTTACATTTCAACTCAAGAAGAGCTAGATAGTAAAATGTTAACATTTATAAATCATGCCAATTTACTTCATGATGTGAAACGAAATAGCAGTATGGTAATGTCTTCACATCGAGGTGCAACAAATTTAATCCTTAGTAAAGTAAAGATTTAGTTTTACCTATACCCATACTTACTTGCCAAATAAACTTCCTAAACCTGGAAGTCCACCCATTAAATTTTTCATTTCATTTGCCGAAACCATTTCAGATTTGTTGATTGCATCTTCAATGGCTATGCACAAATAATTCTGAAGTTCAAATTTGCGTTCAGGCAGCACCAAATAAGTTTCAATATGTACATTTTTTACTTTTTTATTTCCATCCATGGTTATGGTAACATCGCCTGAGGCACCTTGACCTTGAACGGTAACACCCGCTAAACGCTGCTTAATTTCTTCTGCTTTTTTTTGAGCTTCTGCTAATTTTCCGAACATAATTGATTTGTGTTTGTTTGTATTGGCAAGTTACTCTTTTGGTATAAAGCTAAACAAGTGCTTACGGGTAAATTTTGCATCCTATTTTTAAAGTTTTGATTGATAGTTTATTGGGTTGTTTTTTAAAAGACAAACAAACTTAAATCATCCTTTGAATAGTGTTTAAATTGGTTAAATTCGCCCAACTTTTCAAGAAAAAAAATTAAAAAACCTGATATGCAAATCTCAAGCAACTATCGTGACGAATTTGTTAAACGTCACATCTCACCGATGGAAAATGATACTGAGGCTATGCTAAAAACAATTGGTGTAGCAAGTATCAATCAATTAATAGATGAAACTATTCCATCGCACATACGCCTGAAAGAGCGAATGAATTTACCTGAAGCAATGGGCGAAATGGAATTATTAGCTATGCTTAAGGAAATTTCAGAAAAGAATATCATTAATAAAAATTTTATTGGTACGGGTTACTATGGTACGCATACACCAAATGTGGTGCTAAGAAATATATTTGAAAATCCGGGGTGGTATACCGCTTATACGCCTTATCAAGCAGAAATTGCTCAAGGTCGTTTAGAGGCATTGCTAAATTACCAAACCATGATTGTTGATTTAACAGGAATGGAAATTGCTAACGCAAGTTTGTTGGATGAAGGAACAGCTGCTGCAGAAGCGATGCATATGCTGCATGCAGAAAGTAAAAATGATAAAGCAACTAAGTTTTTTGTTTCTGAATTGTGCTTTCCTCAAACCATTGATGTTTTAAAAACACGAACCGAACCAATTGGTGTTGAGTTGATAATTGGTAACCATGAAACAATCAATTTAGATGAAACATATTTTGGGGCGTTAATCCAATATCCAGCAGGAAATGGTGAGGTATTTGATTATAGCGCATTTATGGCTAAAGCTATGGCCATGGGAGTAAAAGTAGCAGTTGCTGCAGATTTATTAAGTTTAACATTATTAACTCCTCCAGGAGAGTGGGGAGCAGATGTGGTATTAGGTTCTGCACAACGCTTTGGTGTGCCAATGGGTTACGGTGGGCCGCACGCAGGGTACTTTGCTACCAAAGACGTTTATAAGCGTCAAATGCCTGGTCGATTAATTGGAGTTTCTATTGATGCTCAAGGTAATAAGGCCTTGCGTATGGCTTTGCAAACCCGCGAGCAACATATTAAACGCGAAAAAGCAACATCAAATATTTGTACTGCACAAGTATTGCTTTCAATTATGGCCAGTATGTATGGTGTATACCACGGTCCTAAAGGATTAAAAGGAATTGCATCACGAGTACACGGTTTAACTGCCCAGCTAGGTAATGTATTAAACGAAGTTGGTTTCAAACAAAAAAACAAACACTTTTTTGATACTTTATTGGTTGAAGTTCCAAGTGCAGATAAGGCTATTGCTGATTGCGAAACTAAATCAATCAATATACGCAAAGTAGATGATAAACATATTGGTATCTCATTAGATGAAACGCATACAATAGCTGATGTTAATGCATTGGTATCAGCATTAACAGGAAAAGAATCACATTTAAAAGCACATGATACAACTGGAATTCATGCACCTACTAACTTTACACGTGTAAGTGATTTTATGACACATGAGGTGTTTAATTCATACCATAGTGAGCATGAAATGTTACGATACATCAAATTATTAGAATCAAAAGATTTATCGCTTTGCCATAGCATGATTGCATTAGGTTCTTGCACCATGAAATTAAATGCAACAGCCGAAATGATTCCAGTTACCATGCCTGGATTTGGAGCAATGCATCCATTTGTACCTCGCAACCAAGCAAATGGTTACACCCAAATATTTAACGAGTTATCAGAATACTTAAAACAAGTTACCGGTTTTGCGGGTATGAGTTTGCAACCCAACTCTGGTGCATCAGGTGAGTACGCAGGTCTAATGGTGATACGCGAGTACTTAAAATCAATTGGACAAGGCCATCGTAATATTGCTTTAATTCCTTCATCAGCACACGGAACAAATCCTGCTAGTGCAGCTATGGCAGGTATGAAAGTTGTTGTTACTAAAACACTAGATAATGGTTATGTTGATATTGATGATTTGCGCGAAAAAGCAGAATTATACAAAGATAATTTAGCGTGTTTAATGGTTACTTATCCAAGTACTTATGGTGTTTTTGAAGAACGTATAACTGAGGTTTGTGATTTAATTCATCAAAACGGAGGACAGGTTTATATGGACGGGGCTAACATGAATGCACAAGTTGGATTAACAAGTCCAGCAAATATTGGTGCCGATGTTTGTCATTTAAATTTACACAAAACATTCTGTATTCCTCACGGTGGTGGTGGGCCAGGTATGGGCCCAATTGGTGTAGCAGCTCATTTGGTTCCTTTTTTACCAGGACATGCGGTAGTTGATATGCAAGTTGGACATCAAGCTATGACAGCAGTAAGTGCAGCACCATGGGGTAGTGCATCTATCTTGTTAATCTCTTATGCATATATCCGTTTAATGGGTACACAAGGATTAGAAGATGCAACTAAATATGCTATTTTAAATGCTAACTACATTAAAGCACGTTTAGAGAAACATTATGATATTCTATACACGGGTAGTAATGGCCGTTGCGCACACGAAATGATTTTAGATACGCGTGTATTTAAAGGAGCAAGTGGAATTGAGGCAGAAGATATTGCAAAACGTTTAATTGATTACGGTTTCCATGCACCTACTATGAGTTTTCCTGTTGCTGGTACAATTATGGTTGAGCCTACAGAAAGCGAACCTAAATCAGAGTTAGATCGTTTTTGTGATGCGATGATTGCCATTAAGCAAGAAATAGAAGCTATTATTACAGGTGAAGCTGACAAGACAGATAATCCTTTAAAAAATGCGCCACACACAGCTCATGTTGTAACTGCTGATGAATGGAATCATAAATATAGCCGTCAAATTGCCGCTTATCCATTACCATATGTAAAAGCTGCTAAGTTTTGGCCAACAGTTGGGCGTGTAAACAACACCCACGGAGATAGAAACTTAATTTGTGCTTGTATCCCTACAGAGGCATACGCATAATCATATAGGTTTAGTTATTAAAAATAAAAGTGGAATCCAATGAAGGATTCCACTTTTTTTTGGTTTAAATTAATCTTTTGCTAAAATATATTTCCTTTAAAAATTTTAATGAAGTATTGTTATTCATCAATTTTTTTTCAGTTAATGATTTGATTTAAATCGGAATTTATATCATAGGGGCTGAATCACAATTCTTGGTATTTGCTTTAATTCATTCTTACTTTTTAGGATATAAATAATTGATAAATTCAAAGTGTAAGTTTATATATGAAAATAATAAACACCAATGATAAGACTACTAGTTCTCTGGCCTACCAATCATCTTATTTTCTTCAAGTAGTTTTTGTTGTTCTGAAATCAAGGCTTTACGTTCTTCGTCAGTTAATTTTTTAGTGGTTTGTTGAATGTTAATTAAGTCAGGCTGACCACCATCAACCCAGGCTGTATACCAAATACTACCTACTGTTAAAACCGATGCTCGTATTCTTCTTTCTACTTGGTTATCTAACATATTGTGGTATGCTTCGCTGTATTCTTTAGAATAAACTTTTATCATGGCTTGGCCACGTTGCTCGTTACTGTATTTTCTATCACTGCCGAAAGTAGTATTCAGTTTTCTCTCAAAATCAAGCACACTGTCTTTTGCTGCATAACTTCCTTCGCTTGCAGCCCAAGCGGCCATTTGCACGTTATCAATGTACTTTGCACGTCCAACAAAAAAATCATACTTATCACTAAACAACTCGGGCAAGCGACTTTCCCAAAATCCATGTATGCCATGCTGGTTAGTTTTTTGTCCGTTGTAATTTTCTGTGGAGTGCAGAGGCACGTGCGCATCACCTATATAATGACCTATATCAGCTGATATTTTTAATATCCGGTCAACGTCTTTGGCTTTAAACGCCTCGGTTAATTTATATTTCATCAAGTTAATATGCCAAGGCACTATGCCGTATGCTTTTAATGTGTCTTCAGAGTACTTGGCTACCGCATCTTTCCAATATTTAGGAACAGTATCTATAGGGACATTTACTTCGTAATAGTCTAAATCAATATAGTGCCTGCAAGCTTCTTCTGGGTCGCTGTACCTACGCATATCGGCATCTACAGCATGTTCGGTGATGTATTCGATATTAGTTTTATAAAACAACAATAACGATTCGGGTAATGTAAATACGGCTAATCGATTGATCATTTTATGTGCGAAAAATCCCCAACTAAAAACGGGAATTACCACACAGCAAGCCAATAAAACTAAGATTGATTTTCTGATCACAAGTTAGTTGTTTAATTTATTATTCGTTCTCGCGGTTCACTGTATTAATACTAAATGCGGGAACACAGCAGCTCCAATATTCGCAAGGCTCACTGAATGGATTTGAATAACGCACGCGTGTGCCTTTTTGTATTAAAATAGTTTGTCCAGCTTCAAGTATTACTTCATCACCATCAATTTCAAACATTTTTTTACCTTTAATTACAATCGTTACTTCATCAAACATTGGAGTTTGGAAAGGTTCACTCCAATTGGCAGGAGCAATCATGTGGGCAATACTGAAATTTTTTTCACCACTGCTTGCTAATCCGTAATGTTCTTCAATTAATTTCCCATCAGTAGTTGGTACTATAAATGGATTATTTTGTTTAATGTATGGCATATTTTGATGTTTATCTATTTTACTTTTTTTCGCCTGTTTCTTTCATAATCTTCAAAAACAAAATCACCCAAACCATTTAAACTGCTATAAAAAGCTTTGCCATTATTGGTTTGAGTAAATTCTTGCACAAACTGCTGCAGGTAAGGGTCACTAGCAATCATAAATGTTGTTATGCTTATACCTAACCTACGACATTGTGCGGCTTGGTTTAATGTTTTGTTTATGATTTTCCTATCTAACCCAAAACTGTTTTTATAATACCCTGCACCTTCTTTTAAGCAAGTTGGTTTACCATCTGTAATCATGAAAATTTGTTTGTTTGGATTTTTCCTTCTTCTTAGTAAATCCATTGCTAACTCAAGACCAGCATATGTATTGGTATGATAAGGACCTACTTGTAAATATGGCAAGTCTTTAACTTCAATTGGCCATGCATCATTACCAAAAACAATTATATCTAGGGTATCTTTGGGATAACGGGTTTTAATCAATTCAGCCAAAGCCATAGCTACTTTTTTAGCTGGTGTAATTCTGTCCTCACCATACAAAATCATGCTGTGGCTAATATCAATCATTAGTACTGTACTGGCTTGGCTTTTATGGTCCTTTTCTCTAACTTCTAAGTCATTTTCGGTAAGTTGAAAAGAATCAATCCCATGATTAATTTGTGCATTTTGGATACTCGTGGTAACATCAATTTGATCGGGTAAATCACCAAAAGTAAATTTTCTAGTATCGGCAGTTGCTTCATCACCCAATCCGTTTTTAGTTGATTGATGATTGCCTTTTGGAGTTTTTTTTAGCTTACCAAAAATTTCGTTTAAGGCATTTTTTCTGATGCTTTGATTGGTTTTTGATGTCGGTACAAACATACCGTCCTGCGAATCGTCTTTAATGTAACCTTTGTTTTTTAGGTCTTCTATAAAATTACCCATGCCATATACGTTATCGGTAATTTTATATTTTTTATCCAAATCATTCATCCAGTCTAGTGTCTCGGCAACATCACCATTGGTGTATTGCATCAGTTGTAAAAACAACTTTAGCAATTCGTCAAATTTACTGCCTTGTGGTTCAGGAGTGTACTTATGAAAAATGTGACCTAGCATAATGTAAATTTAAACAATCTGTTTTATAAATAACAATAAATAGTCCCAATTGATTTGGTGTGCTAAATGTTTACAAATAATACATACTAAAAATATTACTTGGTGTTATGTTTGCCAACTCTTTATAGTTATGTTCAGATTATTATTTATTCTATCAGCCATGTTAATTGGCCTAAGTAGCTTTGCCCAAAAAAAGTTGTGCATTGCATTCTACAATCAAGAAAATTTGTTTGATACCATTGATGATCCAAACAAAAACGACAACGAGTTTTTGCCATCGGCTAAAAAGGTTTGGAATACAGAGAAATACATCAATAAAATTGATCACATGGCCAAAGTAATTTCGAGCATGAATGAACAACAAGCACCCGATATTATTGGAATGTGTGAGGTAGAGAATGACGTTGTTTTGAAAGATATTGCAGCAGAAAAACAACTGAAAAAAGCCAATTACCAAACGGTACACATAGAAGGGCCTGATGAACGTAGTATAGATAATGGCCTATTGTTCAAAGCTTCATTATTTAAACTTATCCAATCAAAAGCCATATCGGTGCAATTACCAAATACTAAAACACGCGATATTTTATTGGTACGTTTAGAGGCCAAAAACAAAACTCAATTAGTGGTGCTAGTTAATCACTTTCCATCACGTATTGGTGGTGAAGAAGCCAGCGAACCTAAACGCATTGCGGCAGCCCAAGTTCTAAGAGGTATTTGTGATAGTTTATATAATCTCAACCCACAGGAAAATATTGTTATTATGGGTGATTTTAATGATGAGCCGACCAACCGCAGCATGGATAGTGTATTGCGCGCAAAGGCAAACGAATACGATCTAAATAATGGTAATTTATTTAATGCAATGTATGAGTTAAAGCAAAACAATGAAGGCTCTCATTATTATAAAGGTCATTTTAGTATGTTAGACCAAATTGTTCTAAGCAGCAGCATGACCAATTGTACTGGAGCAATTTGTTATGATAAGAGTTCGGCAAACATTTATAAACAACCATGGATGGTGGAGGCTGAAGGCAAATATAAAGGGGCCCCTTTACGAACATTTATTGGCGAAAAATACACAAATGGATTTAGCGATCATTTGCCAGTATATATTATGGTTACATTGAAGAAGAAATAAAAAGTATATAAACTTTTAATAAGTGGGGAAGGAGCAAAGTTTCTTTCCCCGTTTTTTTTATGGTTGTTATGATTAAATTTTCAAGTTGTTACATTTGGAATTTGAGAGGTGATCAGCAAATGAACCTAATGTTAGACTTTATGGTTTTAGCGCAATGCTACTTAAATATCTATATTTCATAGACATAAGTTTGAGAACAAAGTGTTATTAAACAACTATTTTTTAGCATAGTATTTTTAAACATCCCTCAAGGTTATTATTGGGCAATACCAATTAGGGTTGTAAGATGTAATAAAAAAGCCCCGCAAATTGCGAGGCTTTCAAAATGTTTTAACACCTATTAAATGTGCATTCTGGTTTTCTTGAACATTAATTGGTCTTGTGACTCTACGTGGTCAGGATCAGGTACACAGCAATCAACAGGGCATACAGCAGCACATTGTGGTTCTTCATGAAATCCTACACACTCTGTACATTTACCTGTTACAATAAAGTATGTATCGTCCGATTTTGGAGCAAAGCGCTTAGTTGTATCAATCGTTTCACCATCAACTTCAATTGTTCCGGTTAACGTATTTCCATCTGACCAAGCCCATTCAGCACCACTTTCGTAAATTGCATTATTCGGACATTCAGGTTCGCATGCACCGCAGTTGATGCATTCATCAGTAATCATTATTGCCATAAGTCTTCTTTATTTTCTATTGTTATAACAAATGCAAAATAAGTTTTGTTGCTTTGCATTAAAAAATATAATTGTTCTAAATAACGATGAATTTTCAACACACCATACAAATACTGTCCCAATTGGGTGCCTTTTTTAGAATAGAAGCAGACACTGATAATCCTATTTTTATTCGCTCATACCAACAAAACCCTTGGTTCACAAACGAGTATGTAAAGAAATCACTTGGCGCCTGGGGGAGCGAACTTACTAACGAAAAACTTAATAATTGGTTAATTAATTATCAAAATATCCCACAACCTCAACCCAAAAAAGTGGTAATAATTATGGCAGGTAACATCCCTTTGGTTGGTTTGCATGATTTATTATCTGTGTTGTTATGCGGCCATAAGGCAATTGTTAAACTGTCTGGCGATGATAATGTGTTAATGAAATGGGCTATAGAAAACTTACTTCGTTTGGCTCCTGAGTTAAGCACACAAATAGAAATTACTGAAGAACGCCTACCCAAAGATTTTGATGCTGTAATAGCAACTGGGAGCAATAATACCAATCGTTATTTCGAATACTATTTTAAAAATAAATCTTCGTTATTACGCAAGTCGAGAACCAGTGTTGCTGTATTAACAGGAAAAGAAACACAAGAGGATTTGCATAAATTGGGCGAAGATATTTTTACCTATTTTGGATTGGGATGTCGTAACGTGTCAAAAATTTATTTGCCCGAAGGTTATGATATTGCTACATTTTATGAGGGTATTGTAGACTTTTATGAGCATATTAACCATAATAAATATGCCAATAATTACACTTACCACAAGGCTATTTTTTTAATGAATTTAACCCAGCATTTTGATAATAATTTTCTATTGTTGAAGGAAGATAGTGCAATTGCTTCTCCACTTGGAGTGTTGTTTTATGAGTATTATTCAGATATTAACGAATTGGAGCAAACACTAGCATTACAAAAAGAAAACATACAATGTGTAGTGAGTAAAGTAGCCATTAATGGTAGTTTACCTTTAGGTAAAGCACAACAACCTGAATTAACAGATTATGCTGATGGCGTAGACACTGTTAAATTTTTAATGGAGATTTAGCTTATATTTATTTATAACACCTTTTTATTACATATAACTTTACTCTTGTTTGTAAAATAGATGCATAAAAACAAAATGAGGTAAACTGATGCAAGCTAGAAAGATGAAAAATGATGGAAGAATAGTTTTTACTTGATTGGATTCGTTAATATTTAACCAGATGCATGTGATTAAAATTACAAATGCCCCCAATGTATGTGGCAGAGCCTTTTTATAAAGGCCATATGAATGTATTTTTAATTGACGCTGTAAATGCGACCATGCATTTAAACTATGTTGGCAAATAAAATAAATGGAGAATGCAATTAACAGATTAGTAAATACTCCAACTATAAGCAATGTGATTAAGGCATAAATACTTGATTTATTGGTGCTAATTGCTGAAAATAATAAATAAAAAATGGCCAATATAGCAGTTGGAATTGCACATTTAACTAAAAGATTCTCATGCAATTTAATAAATTCCAATCCTTTAATATTTGTAATAATTTCAATTGATTCGTGAACATGAGTGAGTATAATAAACATTAAAATAGAAGCCCCTAATACCAATGCCTTTAAATATGTTGATACGGTTGTAGTAGTTATATTTATCTCTTGAAGTTCTGATTCCCCAAAATGAAAAGATGAATAAATTATAAAAATTAGAAGTGATATAGAAGGGGAAAATTGCCAAAAAAAGTAGTAAACAATTATTGTTATTACATACTTTACTATAAATGTTGATCTTGATTTTTTGTTTTTTGAAATGGTTAAATGATCTAATGCTCCATGCGGAATCCCAACCCAAAATAATCCCAATGCAATACATAAATAGCTGTAATATGTTGCTATTGTTGGGTTGTATTGTTTTATGTTGAAGTAAATTACTAATATTAAGGCGGTAATCAGATACCTTAAGAAATTATATTTCACTACATAAACCAGCAACGATTTTAGGAATGGAACCAATGGCAGCGATTTGAATATTTTAACTTCTTGCATTATAGATGTTTGTTCATCTAGAAACAAAAAGATGGTCTTTACATTTTGGGCTAAAAATAGTTTGGTGAATATTCTTTTTCCCTCCTTAGGCCAATGAAGTAATATTATAAGCAGTAATGTGTCGTAAAATCTGAATCGCTTTTTCACCTTAAGTGAAAGGGTATTTAGGTCTTTATTGTTAGTATTATTTATTTCATTTTTTACCATCTCGGCAAAGTGAAACATGTTTTTAAATCCATATCCTGTACTAGGTTTAATTAAATTAGCGTTGGTTCCAGTTTTTAGAATGCCCCTATAAATGGCGGGTTGATGCAAGTGAGTAGTCATTGG
>CANHBJ010000030.1 GCA_947459075.1 Bacteroidota bacterium | reverse complement strand
TAATTTATTCCTCATCACTATCGGTTGGTTCGGGCTCAAGTTCAACCAATGTGCGGCTAAATTCTTCTTTGTTGTTAATTGATTTTTCGAGCGATAACAACAAGGATGGCAACAGCAGTAAATTCATAAACATACCAAATATTAAGGCCAATGAGGTTAGTATACCTAAGGCAATGGTTCCACCAAAATCGCTGGCAGCAAAAATGATAAAACCTGCAAACAAGGCTACCGCAGTATAAATAATACTTGGACCAGCTTCTTGTAAACTTTCAGGTATGGCCACTTTCATATCCCAGTTATGTTTTTTAAGTGAGTTGCGGTACTTGGCTAAATAGTGTATGGTAAAATCAACCACAATACCGTAAGCCACTGAGAATATAATGATGGTTGATGGTTTAAGTCTAATGTCGAAAAAGCCCATAATACCCAATGTCATTAATAAAGGAACTATGTTAGGAATTAAAGATATGAGCACCATTTTCCAACTGAAAAATAAAAATGCCATCATAATAGAAATAATTATGAGAGCAGCAATTACACTTTGCAAAAGGTTTGCAACCAAATAATCGTTACCCTTTAAAAAGATTAAACTGGTACCAGTTAGTTTAACATCGTATTTATCTTTAGGAAATATTTCTTCAACAATGGTTTGTACTCTTTGGTTTAAGGTTTTTAACTCAACCGATCCTACATCAGCCATTTGTATGCTAATTCGAGCTATTTGATAATTGCTATCAACCATGCTCTTCATCAAACCTCCACTTACTTCGCCACCTCTTGGAACATAACTTAGCAGTTCACTTATATCTAAAGCACTAGGTATAATGTAGTATCTCTCGTCACCATCATGATAACCTTGGTTGGCAAATTTTAAAAAATCAACCATAGAAATCGCTTTACTAAATTCAGGAAATTCGGCCAATTCTTTTTGTAAGCGGTTCATTTTTTGAAGGGTTGAAAAATCTTTTAACCCATTTTTTCGCTTGGTATCAATCCTTATTTCAAAAGGTAAAACACCTTTTAATTCTTTTTCAAAAAACTTTAAATCGGTATATACTTTGTCTTTTTGTGGCAAATCATCAACCACATAACCTAGTGAGCGTACTTGCATACTGCCATAAACGGATACAATACAAACCGCAATGGTAATAGCATAAATAAGCTTTCGTTTTTCGTACACCCAAGTGTTACAAAGGCTCATTACTTTGTTTAAACGTTTGCTATCCAAATGTTTGGTGTGCTTTTGTTTTGGTGGTGGTAAATAGCTGTATACAACAGGTATAAACACCAACGATATAACATAAATGAGCATGATGTTAATGCCAGAAACTACAGAGAATTGATCGAGCAAAGCACTGCCCGAAAAACTAAATACACAAAAACCAACAGCAGTAGTTACGTTGGTTAAAAATAGTGGCAAGCCATTTTTTGATATGAGGCGAATAATGGCCAACATTTTATTGCCGTGTGCCCTAAACTCTTGATGATAAACGTTAAGTAAATAAATGCAATTTTGTATACCAATTATAACCATTAACGGAGGAATAATACCTGTTAATAAAGTAATTTTATAACCAAGTATAGCTATACTACCAAGGGTAATAACCACGCCAATAATTACTACAATTAAGGAGAAAATTACAGCCGATATAAAACGAAAGAATAAGAAAATAAATAGTGCTGTAACCAGTATGGATAAGTAGGTAAAGATTTTAATTTCATTAGCTACTTTACTGGCATAAACAGTACGTACATAAGGTAATCCGCTGTAATGAATTTCGATGTCGTGCTTTTCGCCAAATGCTTTACAATGTGCTTCAATTTCTGCTACTAAACCTATACGGTCTTTACTGTCTAATTTTTGTTTGTTAAGTGTAATGGCAAGTAGCGCTACATCACCCTTTTCGTTGTATAAAATACCATTATACAGTGGTAATGATGAAATAACTTTTTTAACCGAATCCATTTCTGCTTGTGATTGCAGATATCCGTTTATTATTGGTTTCAGTTCTAATTTATGCAAGCTATCATTGCGATAGGGCATATATAAGTTGGTTATGGAGAGTACTTTTTCAACTCCATTGGTTTTGCTTATTTTATTGTTTAGTTCAATTAAATCATTAAAAAAGTCTTTTTCATACAACTTGTCAGATTGAATTCCAATGGCCAATATGTTTCCGTCTTCGCCAAAAGTTTGTTTAAATTTAACATACTCAACAAAGTCAGGGTCGTTATTGGGTATAACCTTCGCGAAATCATAGGTTAGTTGCACCTTGGTTGCAAAATACCCAAAAAACAAAGTAACTATTCCAAGTGCTACTAAAAACCAAAAGCGGTTGCGTATAACGTATGTTCCTATTTTTTGCCACATAATAAAGTGGGCGAATTTAATTAAATAAAATAAGTAGTAAGTTAAATTTATGTTCGTATTTGATATAACATTTATCAGTTAAATGCGTTACGTTTGAGGTTTATTTTATTTAATAGCATACATGCGTTATATATCTATATTACTGGTTTTTAGCATATCTATATTCAATTTATCAGCACAGTTTAGTGTGCCTAAAGTTGGAAATTGGAGGGTGCATTTGCCTTATCAAACAAATAATACTGTGGCTCAAAACGGTAGTGTTATTTATGCAGGTTCGTCTAGCGGGGTATTTAGTTTTGATATAGATGACAACTCTTTGGAAGTAATGAGTAAGGTAAATGGGCTTTCTGATGTAGAAGTGAGCAAACTTGAATTTGATAACAGCACCCAAACACTTATTATTATTTATAACAACACCAATATAGATTTATTAAGTAATGGCATCATTACCAACCTGCCAGATTTATTAAGGAAAACCATAATAGGTGATAAAAAGGTAAATGATGTTACAGTGGTAGATGGTTTTGCTTATTTAGCTTGTTCATTTGGAATTGTAAAAATAGATTTAGTAAGAAAACAGGTAATTGATTCGTATCAAAATATTGGTCCCGGAGGTGTAAACTTACCTGTAAACGATATTGCTGTTTACAACAGTAATTTATATGCCAGTTCTAATGTTGGATTGTATCGTGCATCATTAAATAGCGGTAATTTAAGTGATTATAATTTTTGGACCGAAATTAGAAATGATACTTGTAAGCATTTAATTACAGCTGGAAATTATTTGTTTGTTAGTACAGCTAACTCTGTAAATTTAATTAGGCGTTATGATGGCGTAATTTGGGATACGTTGAAAGGAGCATCTGGTGAAGTGACAAAAAACATGCGTATTACTTCACAAAAATTAATGTGTATACAAGAGCGCAAAGTGGTTACTTACGATGCCCAATTTACTCCCACATTTTTTGGTATTGCTGGTGCACTTGATGGTGTTATAAATTCTGCTGGAAATTATAGTTTAGCTATTGTAGAGCAAGGCTTAGTTTTGTTTGAACCAAATGGCAATAGATATTTAGCTCCAGCTGGAGCTTGGGGTAATACTGCAACTAAATTTTCATATTCATCTTTACGTAAGCAGCTTTTTGTAGCAGGAGGGATGGTTGATGGAGTTGGCGCTGCAACAGGTTTAAAAAGCACTGGAAATAATAATAAGTATTATGTTTTTGATGGTAGCATGTGGTATAACTCAGCTGTTATTAATAATGTACAGGTAAATAAATGTCGTGATTTTTTAGATGTTTCTTGTGATAATAAAACAGGAAAATCATACCTAACAAGTTTTGGTTTTGGTTTGTTGGAAGTAAATAATTTAACACCAACTGTTTTGTATGACACCAGTAATAGTGCCATTGGTTTTTTTGTAACCGAGTTTGCAACCTTTAGGCCTGTTTATGCTGCAGGAACAACTATAGATAACATAGGAAATGTATGGGTTACCAGTTATGGGGCTGAAAAGCCACTTGCTGTTAAAACACCATCAAACCAATGGTATTCTTTTGCTTTTAACGGGGGTAATGCTAATGTAAGTTATTTAGTTTGTGATAATAATTTTCCGCGTAATAATAAATGGATTATTAATAACCGTGGCGGTGGATTATACGTTTATAACGAGGGTGCAAATATTGCCACTGATGCTGATGATAGATTTAAAATATTGGGTAAAGAAAAAGGCAATGGATTATTGCCAAGTAATAACGTATTGAGCATGGCTTTAGATAAAAATGGTGAAATGTGGGTTGGAACCGATAATGGTTTATGCATTATCAGTGATCCAACTGCTGTGTTTAGTAATTCATCAAGTCGTAGTTTTGATGCCCGCCAATTAGTAATTAATACAGGTAGTTTTAATAGCATTATTTTAGGTACAGATGCCATATTATGTATTAAGGTTGATGGCGCAAATCGTAAGTGGATTGGTACTCGAAATGGTGTTTGGTTGTTGAGTGAAGATGGTTATACTGTTATCCGTAATTTTACTACCGATAATAGCCCATTGTTATCTAATGTAGTTTTTGATATTGGTATTTTTGAAGAGACAGGCGAAGTATTTTTTGCAACAGAAAAAGGAATTATAAGTTACGCTGGAGATGCCACCCAAGCTGATGCTACGCATGGTAAAGTAGTTTTATATCCAAATCCAGTAAGACCTGAGTATAATGGAGAAATAGCTATTCGTGGCCTTGCCGAAAATACCAATGTGAAGATAACCGATATAGCAGGTAACTTGGTATACGAAACCAAAGCTAATGGTGGTATGGCCACATGGAATGGCAGAAACTTTAAAGGAAAACGTGCTGCCACAGGTGTGTACTTAATATATAGTAGCAACGAAGATGCCACAGAAACTTACGTTACCAAGTTGTTGTTTGTAAACTAATCTTTCCATCACACAAAAAACGTTTATTGTTGTAGCATGCTAACCAAGTGCAGGGCCATTGTTATAAAGTGTATTGATTACAGCGAAACAAGTGTAATACTTAAATGCTTTACAAACGTATTTGGTATGCAATCTTATTTAATTAATGGTGTACGAAAAAATAAAGGTACCATACGTCAATCACAATTGCAGCCTTTAACCATACTAGAACTTGAGGCATACCACCAACAAAATAAAAACCTACAACGCATTAAAGAGTTAAAGTGCACTCCGCAACTAAATAGCCTACATTTTAATATGCATAAAAGTGCCATTGGTATGTTTATGGCCGAAGTTATTTACCGCAGCATCAAAGAAGAAAACCAACCAGACGCTAACTTATTTGAATACTTAAACAGCACCATTCAAATTTTAGATATGGAACAAGAGCGAACGGCTAACTTTCCACTTTTTTTTCTCATAAATTTATCTCGTTTCTTGGGTTTTTACCCTAAATTAAATAACAGTGGAACCACCACAATGGGGTTTAATTTTAGAGATGGAGTGTTTGAACCTTTCGATGATAAAAATCCATTTCAAATTGATTTAGTGAGTAGCCAACTACTTATTGAATTGATGAATTGTAATTATGATGAACAAAAAATTATGCAAATTCACGGCCTTCACCGTAAACAATTAATACAAGCTTTAGTTATATACTACAATCAGCATTTAAGCGGATTTAGTAACATGCGTAGCCATGAAATTTTGGCAGAGGTGTTAGAATAACTATTTCTTTATTTAATTACAGTTTGTATTTGTGTATTCCTGTCCAATCTAAATTATTTGTTGTAAAATTGTTGTTGGTAAAAAATGTGTTTGGGTTAATTCCTGTATAAGCATGTATCATCATCAAAGACTTTGCGCTTACAATTAGTTTACCATCTTTTATTTTTGGTTTGGTATTGGTAATATTTTTAATAAGCATGCTATAATACCTATACTCTTCTATTGATTTTTTTCTATCAATTTTAAACATATCATTAGTATTATATAATTGGTTGCTAAGTATTAATTTAAATGGTACCAATTCTTCTTTTCGTATGCTTTTTTTTATAAGCTGTTTTGTTTCTTTAGTAAATAACGGACTTAAAACTAAACCAAACGAATTTATATTTAATGTTTGATTCCATTTTAATGTGTTTATTTTTTTGAGTGTATCATCATCAAAAATGAATAAGCCATTTATCCCTTCCGTTTTCCCAGTTTTTTCTATTAGCTTGGCCAGTTGGTAAAATTGTTCTGCATTATATTTAAACAAGTGTATGTGTCTTTCTGAGTTTTCGTCAAAGCCTACATATGTTGTTAATGTAGGTTGCTCCGCTATTTGTGTTACCATTAGTCGAAACTATCATGGTATTATGCAGTAAATTGTAGACTTTATTCTTTTTAAAAGATTATTAGTTCACCAAATTATTCAATTTTTTTACCTATTTTATCCATATTATCGATTTTGTAGTATTAAATCTACAAAAAGTTCGATTAAATTCTTATTGATGCATCACCTTTTATATTGATATTTGAATTCCATTAAAATATTAAACCATTAACATCATTAAACTATGTTAAGATTTCTTTATTTAGACGAACATGAATTGTGTCGTATTGGTTTCAAAACCATTTTATCCGAAATTTCACCTTCATATATTTTAGATGATGCCGCTAACGCTGAGGAAGGACTTAGCCTCTTTAAAGTCCATTCACACAGCATTGTTGTAATTGAAATTAACCTCACTAACACCAACGTATACGAATTAGTTCTACGCTTTCTAGAATTAAATGGCAATTGTAAAATATTAATCTTGTCTTCTGTAAGCGAAAAACTATATGCCATTAATTACATTAAAATTGGCGTTAAAGGATTTGTAGCTAAATACGAATCGGCTAAAACTATTAAAGAAGCAATTAATGCTATGGTTAATAATAAGCGCTTTTTTAGTGATACTGTTATTGATATGCTATTAAATTTATCTTACAATACACCACGCTCTAATTTGGCTGATAAACCTCATGTTAATGGGAGTAATAGGGAAATGGTTCAGCCCAAACTTAGTTTAAAAGAAAGTGAAATATTAAGGATGATTTTACAAGGTATGGGTACCAAAGAAATTGCTAATGCAAATAGCATAAGATTAAATACCGTTAGCACATACAAATCGAGAATTTTTGAAAAATTTAACGTGAAAAATCTTGTTGAATTAATGCAAATTGTGAAACAAAATAACATGTATAATTCCTCAGGAATTGAACAGCATTCTACCCAATATTAGTGGTTTTTTATTATTACCTTTTAATGCTATAATGTAATTTTTTTTAAATAAATTACATTATATATTTCAAAAAGTAGAATTAATACTACATTTTTTCTGCTATTGCTCTACAAATCGTAAAAGGCTAGCATACGAATTTTGTATCGAATTTAAAATCATTCGATACGATCTATGTTTAAAGTTACATCAATTAGGTTAATAACACTACTGTTATTAGTTTTCATTCATTTTTCGGGTCATTCTCAAAATACTTTAGATGGGGTTGGTTTAACTGCAACAACTCCTTCCTCTGTTGCTTATAGCCTAAGGAAACTTAGTTCTACCTATACGGGTGCTGCTATCCAAGTTAGGCGCAGTTCCGATAATGCCACACAAAATATAGGGTTTGATGTTAATGGTAACTTGGATACTGCTGCTCTTACTTCATGGGTGGGCAGCGGGTCTGGTTTTATTGCCATTTGGTATGATCAAAGCGGTAATGTATTAAATGCCACACAATCTAATGTGGCAAACCAACCAAGAATAGTAAATGCGGGTGCTATTGATAGGCGTAACTTATACCCAACATTGGTTTTTTCAGGAGGGCAATTTTTAGTTACATCTGCTAACTATTCTAATGCAGCGGTTTTTTCTACTACAGCAGTAGCTTTTGTTAATACCACAAACAGTGGTATATTTCAAATTGGCGCGGTTAATACCTTGGGCTCTTTGTTTGCAGAAGGTAGTAATTGGACTGCACGTGCTAATGGCGGTGGTGGTGGTTTAACTCCGTTTAATTTCCCCATGCAGTTAGAACAATTAAGTGCAACATATACAGGTGGCACACAAACAATATTTAGACGAGGCATTGTTGGCTCAAATGGTAATTCATCCCTTAATGCTGCAACAAACACTACCATAAATATAGGAAACCTAACTTCAACGTATAATTTAAATGGTGGTGTTTCAGAGTTAATAATATATAATAGTTTGTTATCTACCACCAATAGGCAAACTGTAGAAACCAATCAATTAAACTACTACAGTATGTCAACACCTATTACCAGCACAACTACGGGTGGTAATTGGAATAGCCCCACAACTTGGGTTGGTGGTGTTGTGCCTGGCCCAAATAACGATGTTATAATAGCAACTACTGGTACCAATAATGTAACGCTTAACACTGCAGGTGTTACTTTGCGTAATTTAACTATTAATAGCAACGCAAGGTTAGTAACTGGTAACAATACCATCTCAACCATTGGCTCATGCGTAAATAATGGAACTATTTTCACTGCAAATTCTGCGGGTATTTTAACTAGCTTAGGCTTAACAGCTGATAGGTTTTTAACCACATCTGGTACCATTGATTATAATGGTACTGTTCCGCAATCTATTTCATCAATAACTTACGGTAATTTAACAATAAGCAATACATCGGCAGCCACTACACTTGATGGAACAACTACCGTTGGCGGTAACTTAACCATTAATACCAATGCAATTTTAAATAAGGCATCATTTGGTTTAACGGTTAACAACACCATAACTAATAATGGGTCTTTAAGGTCAACAGGTGGTAGGTTAACCATTCAAGGTGGTGCTGCTTATAATTTGGCATTTGCTGCGGGTAATAATGTATTAGATACCCTTGTTATAAATAGATCGGGTGTAACTACTTTAACCGCACCATTAATTATTAATAACTTAATTCAATTAACCAGCGGTTTAATAACCGTACCAGCTGGTAATTTAACCCTTTCAAATAATGCAATTGCAACAGGGGGCTCTAACACTGCATTTATAAACGGGCAAGTAATTGTAAATTCAAATACTACAAACAGCAGAACCATACCTTTAGGCAAAAACAATATACTTGGTTCCATACTACTAATACCTGAATCATCTGCGTCATCAACCTATACTTTAGAATATTTTAATGGGGCTGGTGTTACTCCAAATAATACCTCACTTGGAGCAGGTTTGGCAGGTGTTGCTACCAATCAATTTTGGAGTATAACTAAAACAGGGGCTAATGCTAGCCTTGTATTAAATTACAATAGTTCTCCGGGTGGAACCAGCACGCAACAAATTACCTTAACTAATTTTAACGGAAGCCAATGGATAAGTATTCCATCATTTAGCGGTAGCATGGCTAATGCAGTTAATGGGCAAGCAATAAGTCAAAGTGCCATTACAGGTAGTTATGGCAATTTTGGTTTAGGATTTATTAATGCAATAGAAAATGGGTTAGATAGCATAGGTTTAACAGCCGCTACACCTGCTGCAGCTGCATATGGTTTACGTAAATTAAGAAGTGTATACAATGGCGCAGCATTACGTATAAGAAGAAGCAATGATAATTTAGAAACCAACATTGGTTTTGATGCGAATGGTCATTTAGATACAGCGGCAATTAAAACTTTTACTGGTGTAAATGATGCTTTTGTTACCACATGGTTCGACCAAAGTGGTAATAACCGTAACTTTATACAAAACACCCTTGCCAACCAACCTCGTATTATATTAGCTGGTGTAATAGATCGTAAAAACGGACAGCCTGCCATCAGGCATTTGGCAGCTAATGCCCATAACCTTAATGTTAATACAGCTGGTTTTGTAACCAATAATAACCCTTGGAGCGTAAGCTCTGTATCTGGTTTGGATGGTGGGGCAAATCAAAGGGTGCTTAATGGTAGCACCAATTGGCTTTTAGGTTTCCATGGTGGAGGCGAAAGACGGGCACACTTTCAAAGTTGGATGCGATACAATGGGGTAGATAATTACAACAACGCCACAGCAACTACCAACAACCAAATTTACACTGCTGTTTCTAATGGAAGTAGTGCAAGTGTATTTAACAATGGCATGCAATTGGCAGGCACTGTGCCTTCAGGAAATACCTCAATTGGAACATTGTCTACAGGTGGTGGTGGTGAATTATCAAACTGTGTTGTTCAAGAAGTAATCATCTTCTCATCAGCTTTATCTACAGCAAATAGAGCAGCAATAGAAAGAAGCCAAGGACTATATTATGCCATAGGAAATTTTGCCATAAGTACGCCTACAGGTGGTAACTGGAGTAACCCAGCAACTTGGGAAAATGGAGTAGTACCTTCTACATCATCAGATGTGGTGATAAACGCAACAGCGGGTGCTGTGGTTTTAGATGTTAATACCAATATACGTTCAATTAATAATGCACATTTGGCCACCCTAAATTTAGGAGCCGCCAATACCATTACTACATCTTTAGATGTTATTAACCAAGGCACATTAATTACGGCAAATCCAAACGGATTAATAGGTAGTAGTGCATCTTTAAATATTGGCGGTACCATTTTAAATACGGCATACAATACCAGTCGTGTGGTTTACAATGGAGCTAATCAATTGGTTAATCCGATAACATATCGTAATTTAAATATAATTAACGCAAGCGGTATTAAAACAATACTTACAGGCGCAGCAACAACTATTAGCGACACACTTTTTATAGATAATGGTGTTACGTTTAATAAATCAGCAAATGATTTAAACCTAGCTTGTTTAACTGGCACGGGTTTATTATCATCTACAGGTGGTTTACTACGTTTTAATACGTTTAATATTGCCAATATTGGAACGTTACGCATGGCACCTGCTCCCAATAATTCTGTTGCTTCATTTATTTTATCCAATAGTTTCACTAATGCATCATTAACATTAGCTACTCCACTAGAGGTTACCATAGGCGCTACCTTAGATTATGGAATCTTAAATACAGATTCTGTAAACATTTTAAGTTTAATAAATTCAAGTGCTTCAATAAATAGGTGGAGCCCCGCTTCATTTATTAATGGTCCTGTGCAATTAATCAGTTCTTCCATTACCCAAAGACAAATTGCAGTAGGTAAAAATGGCACGGCAAATCGAATTTTAATTACACCGCAATCTACTGCTACTACTGTATATAATATTGAATACTTTAAAGGAAATGGTAGCGTGCCTAACACGGTAAGTTTTGATAGTATTGGTTTGTTTAAAGTATATGATAACCAGTATTGGCGCATCAACAGAACCTCGGGTGTGGCTAACATAAGGGCTGAATTCGCTTTGAATACAGCTATTAACGGAGGCGTTGCCACAGAAACAGTAACTTTAGCCAATTTTGTGGGTGGTCAGTGGGTTTCTGTACCAATTGATAGATCGTTATCGGCTACTGCAGCATTACCTAATGCTATTGCCACCCCTGTGGCAATTAGTAATACGGGGTTATTTGCATTTGCCAGCGAAAAAGCAATTGCAACAGCACAAAGTGGCGCATGGAATAACCCCAACACATGGGCTGGAGGATTGGTACCCTCTGTATTTCAATCAGCTTTTATTTCGCCTGGCCATACAGTTGCTGTCTCATCTGCAGCTGAAGCTTTAAGTATCACGGTTGCTGCTGGTGCTACCTTAGATTTTACTACGAATCAAATTACTGGAACCACAGGTGGTATAATAAATAATGGCACAATAATAACTTCACGCAATGCAGGTTTAATAGGAAGTGGCGCATCTTTACCTGCATGCAATACAACTAATACCATTTTAAACGCAGGCTGTATGGTTATTTATAACGGTGGAGGAGCACAAACAATAAGTGCACTTAACTACAGGAAATTAACCATAAACAATTCAGCATCTACTAAAACATTAGCCGGTAACACGGTTGTTTCCGATTCTTTAATTATTAGTACTTTATGTACACTAAATAAAGGGGGATTTAACTTAACTTTAAACAATGGTATTTTTGGAGGTGGATTTTTACAGTCAACTGGTGGTTTATTATCACTTGGTGGTAGTGCGTTAAGAAACACATTGCAACTAAATAATTTTGCCAATACAATAATAAATATTAACTCAACCTCATCTGTTACTGATGTAAGTGCAATTACCCACAGTGGTGTTACTTTAAACATGCAAGCAACTGGTGCAACCGACACTGTAAATTTGGTTACACCGCTATCTGTAGCAAATATTTCGTTGTCTGCAGGATTCATTAAAACAGATTCCATTAATATTTTAACATTAACCGGAAACGGTACTCATGGTTCAAATGCTTCATACATTAACGGTCCTGTGCAGTTTAATACCAGTTCAACCAACAACGTAGTACTTGGTTTGGGTAAACAGGGTACTTCAAGTAATGTAATAATTACCCCAACTACATCAGTTGCTACCGTTTGGCGTGCAGATTACTATAGAAGTGCACCAACTGCCGCACCTTTAGCTTCTAACTTGTTGGGTTTAGGTAATAATCATTATTGGACACTAAGCAGAAACAACACCAATAATGCCATAGTTTCTGTTGGTATTAATCAAGCTGCTGGTGGCACATCTGCCAATACTTTAAAAATGGCTATGTTTACCAACAATACGTGGGGTAATATACCCATAACAGACAATACAATATTGGCTAATACCAATATAGCTACAATAACATCAGCTTCAAGTGTGGTTTTAAATAGCAGTGCTGGTGCAATAGATTATTTCGCATTAGGATTTGGCGCATTGCCTGGTGCACTTCACACCATTGCAAGTGGAAATTGGACTAATCCTGCAATATGGAGCACCAATATTGTACCATCTACAGGCGATAGCGTAACCATACGCACAGGTTTTAGTGTTAGTTTAGATACAACCATGATACCTGGTACCGGGCCAAGCACAGTATTAATTCAAACAAATGCTACACTTAATATCAATTCGGGAGTTAAATATTACAACTCTGGAACTAATAATAGTTTAGTACAAAACTTAATAACTACAGGTGCTAATCCTTCAGTTGTGTTGGGTTTAAGAAGGCTTTCGGCAACATACAATGGTCCTGCAATACAGGTAAGAAGGGGCAGTGATAATGCCTTATTAGATGTATTTTTTACATCAGCTGGTAATTTAAATACCAGCACCTTATTGAGTTTTGCAGCGGGTTCAAGTTTGTTTGTGGTAAGGTGGTACGATCAATCTGGTAATGGAAGAGATTTTGTACAAAATACGCTAGGCAATCAACCACGCATTGTAAATAATGGGGTATTAGAAATCAAAAATAACCAACCTGCCATAAGGCACATTGCTGCAAATAATCATTTCTTATTTGGTGGTTCGTTGGGTTTAGCTAATAATTTCTTTACCGTAAATGTAGTGTCTTCTAATGATGGCGCCACATCAGGTAGGATGTTATCGTCTGAAACCAATAATTGGCTGTTGGGTTTTCATCCGGGTATTGAACGCTCTGCACATTTTAACGGAGGGAATTATACAGTTTATAACACACCTCCTACTCCAGCTAATCAAATTTACACTGCTGTTGGTCAAAATACTAATAACGCATTAATATACAGAAACGGATCGTTATTGCCTTTATTGGCAGTGCCATCTAATCGTCCATTTGATTTGAGAACCGCTGGAGCTTATGGCCAGTGGGCTGATGGAACCATGCAAGAAATAGTAATTGTACCAACTGCATTAAATGATGCTCAAAGGAGCTCAATTGAAAATTCGCAACAATCTTATTACTTAAATGGGGTTTCATTTATAACTACTAATGGTATCATTAACAATGGTACAATAGGAATTGCAGATGGCAATGGGCTAGATTCTACAATTGTTGGTACTGCACCAGTTATTAATACAGGTTCTACTTTAAATTATAATGGTAGCAGTCAAAATATAACAACAGTTGTAGCTTCTAATTTGGTATTATCTGGTTCGGGTACTAAAACAATGGTTGGCGATGTTTCTGTTACTGGAAATTTAACGGTAAACAGTGGTGTAACGTTTAACAAATCAAACCGCAACTTAAGTTTTTCAGGAACCACCATTACCAATAATGGTGTGATGCAATCTACTGGTGGTAATTTGTTACTTTCAGGTAGTGGAAATATTAACATTGGTTTTAATGATGCTACAAATAATGTGTTGGGTAATTTAATATTAAACAGAGGAGGTTCTCATACCCTAACAAATCCGTTAACGATTAATACAAGTATTGCATTAAACAGTGGTATTTTAAATACTACCGCTACAAATATAATTAACCTTGGTGGTGCCGCAACTACAACAGGTGGTAGTAATACCAGCCACATCAACGGGCCATTAAATTTAATTACAAATACCTTGTTTCAAAGAACTGCACCTATAGGTAAAAACAACCTGTATGCACCAGTGCAAATACAGCCACAAACACAAACACAAACCACTTATACTGTACAATACTTTAATGGGGCAGGTGTAACACCAAATACTGGTAACATTGGTGCTGGCATTACAGGTGTTGCAACCAACCAATATTGGAGTATTACTAGAAATAATAGTAACAATGCCATTGTAGGTGTTGGTTTTAACACAAGTGCAGGTGGTACCAGTGCACAGCAATTGGTGTTGGCCAATAACATAAGTGGTACTTGGCAACGCAACTTGGTAAACAATTCCATTTTAGGTAATGCAACATCAGGTAATATAGCAACGCAAAGTTTTGTTTCAAATTTTGGTAATTTTACTTTAGGCTACACAGGTGCATTACCAGAGAATGGCTTGGATAGTTTGGGATTGAGTAACACAACATCAACCTCACTTGCTTTAAGTCTGCGCAGGTTAAGAAGTGCTTACCAAGGTCCTGCCATAAGGGTTAATCGTTTCAGAGATTCGGCTGAATTAGATATTTATTTTCAAGACAATGGTTTTTTAGACACCTTAACTTTAAAGAATTTTGCAGCAGGCGCAACAGGAGAAAATTTAGTTACGTTTAGCGAAGAATTAAACAATGCAGTATACATTAGAAATGGTTCCTCTGCATATTCCATATTCCCTGATGTAGCCTTATCTCCAATTGGCACACTTACTGCCGATTCTATGAACCTAGGTCGCACCAATGGGCAGTGGGATGTGTATCGTCAAATAAATAATTTAATAGTTGGGCGTACTTATACTTTGTCTATGTACGTAAGGTTAGGTACTGCCAATAATTTTAATGTGGTAGTAAATAATACCGCTGCTTGGAACACCATTGGTGGTAATTCTTTTAATGCCAGTAATGCTTCATTAAGCAATGCAACATGGCAGCGCATTAGCTATACTTTTGTTGGCCCTGCAACCGGCAGGGTTAACGTGCACTTAGGCAGCCATGGAGGTGCCCAAAGTGGCGTTACAGCACAAAGCAATGGTTCTGTCTATATTTGGGGTTTTCAGCTAGATGAAGGAAGTTCTGCAAGCATGTATGTTGCCACAGGACCAAATAGCATTCGTAATGCCGTTAATGTTAAAACGTGGTACGATCAAAGTGGTAATGGAAGGCATGCAGTACAAAATAATATTTTTTTACAACCCACTTTAACCTTCAATGGTGTAATTAATTATATGAATAACAAACCATCTATGTTATATGATGGTGTTGATGATGGTTTTTTAATTAATAACATACCAACAGTAACCAACAATGTGAACAGCTTATTTTGGGTGCAACGCGCTACAAAAAACACATACATGAATTTATTCCCTAATACTTCTCCCTCTAACGGAATAATTAATTCGGGTACTAGAATGTTGTTAGCCAATTTGGGCGATGGTAGCACGGACGTAATAACGGGTTTAACCAATAATATTTCATCATTTTTAATTAATGGTTTCCAAACAGGTTGGGGTTCATCTACCACGCGTAATTTGGTTCATCAAGCCTTACAATTTAATCCTTCTATTGTTAATTCGTTAAACCAGCCGTTTAATTTTAATGGTAATATGGTAATAGCTAACGGACATACAGGTTGGAATTTTGGTGGTGATATGCCAGAAATAGTGGTAACTACTTCTACTTTAGATAGTGCAAGACGCGTTGCGGTTGAATTAAGTATGGGAAGGTATTATGGGATTGTTACTAAAGAAAGTGACGCCTGGGTAAGTACAGATGCTGGTGGAAATTGGAGCGATATAAATACTTGGGTACAAAACTCTGTACCACCTGCGGGTGCAGCTATTGCCATTGCAACAAAGGGTAATAATAGTGTTGTATTAGATACAACCATGACATTTTCTGGTATTACCGTGCGTGCAGGTGCAACCCTTAATTTAGGCAATAGTAGAACAACCACATTAAGCGGCCAATTAATTAATAATGGAACTATAATCACATCACATCCTAATGGTTTAACTGGTGTTTCTGCATCTGTAGCAGGAACAGTAACGCATAATATTGGAAGTACAATTATTTATAATGGTAGCAGCAGCCAAACTGTAACCCCAGCAAGTTATCGTAAGCTAAGAATAAGTGGTTTAAATACCATAAAAACAATGGCAATGGGGGCATTAACAGTAAATGATACCCTAACTATAGATTCTGGAGCATGGTTTGTTCAATCAAACAGTGCATTAACGTTAAATGGTAATATATCTGGTACTGGTTTTTTACGGCCAAATTCAAGCAATGCAATAAGTATTGGTGGGGTTAGCGGAGGGAGTTTCGGAACTATTTATTTTGACACCCTTACTAATATGAATACAGTGGGTACATTAACTGTAAATAGATCTGGAATTAATCCATCAGTAACATTTGGAAATAATTTACAAGCAAACACAGCTGTTAACCTAAACAATGGGTTATTAAATACAAGTAATGGTGCCCTATTAATATTAAATAATATTAGTACAAGTGGTTCTGGTGGTTCGTATATTAATGGTCCTGGTAGGTTAATAAATGCTTCAACAAATACAAATAGAACTATTCACGTAGGTAAAAATGGTCTTTTAGGAGCAGTTACAATCAATCCTGGTGCAACAAGTTCTACTTCATGGGATGTTCAATATTTTGGAAGTACACCTGCAAATATTGGTAATGTTAGTGGTACTATATCATCTTTAAGTCCGATACAGTATTGGAGTGTAACCAAAAACAGCTCACCAACTGCAAGTCCAATTTTAGCATTTAATTTTAACCAAGCTCCGGGTGGGTTGGCAACATCAAGTTTGGCATTGGTAAGGTATTTAACCAATTGGCAATTGGTGCCTATTACAGCAAATAGCCTTAATGGTTTATCCGCAAGCAGTACCTTAACTACTTCTGGTTCTGTATCGTTTCCAGTTGGTGTAAATGGCAACGATTTTGCAATTGGATATCCAGCACCATTTGAAACTAAAAAATCGGGTAATTGGAGAGATACCTCAATATGGGTAACGGGTGCAGTTCCTCCTTTAGGTTCAAGGGTATTTATAAGATCTTCTCATGTGGTAACTGTAGATACTACAATTGCAACTGCAGGTACACCTACCAGTATTTCTATTTTAAGAGGAGGCGAGTTGGTATTTAATACAACAAATACAATTGGCGCTGTGGCAAGTGGTGTAACTGTTGCAGGAACTTTAACCACTGCTCATGCTGGTGGAATTAGTTCAAGTTTAGCGGGCACTATTACCTTTAGTAATGGTAGCCGTTTACGCTATAATGGAGCAGCACAAAATGTAACAGCTATAGATTGTGATGAGCTTGTATTAGAAGGTTCTGGAACAAAAACGCAAACTGGAGCAATAGTGGTAAACGATACCTTATTAATTGGAACTGGTATTACGTTTGCTAATTTAACTCAAACACTTACACTAAATGGTAATTATGTATCAAATGGTGGAGGCATAAGTAGCAGCAATGGGAATATTATTGTTGGTGGATCGTTAGGTGGTCATTTTGGTAGTTTAAACATATCAGGAACATTGGCAAGCTTTACATTTAGAAGGTATGGATCATCACCATCTTTAAATGTAGTTAATTCGTTTAGTGTAAATAATTTAGTTATCGAAAATGGGATAATAAACACAGATACTAATAATGTTATTACATTAACAGGATCGGCAACTTTAGGTTCATCATCTGCCCACATCAATGGTCCAATAAGGGTAATAACCACATCAGTTTCACCTTTAATTTTACCAATTGGTAAAGGAGGAATTTTAGGTTCTATTAATTTTACTCCAAGTACCGCTTCAACAACAACTTGGTATGCCGAGTACTTTAATGCGGCACCTGGAAATACCAATGTTGATACTTCTATTAGTTCAATAAGTACCTCACAATATTGGTTGTTTAGCCGCATAGCAGGTACAGCAAATGCCGCAGTTACTTTTAATTTTAATAAATCTGCAGGAGGTAATTCATCACAGGCAATTACTTTAGCACGTTTTGCTTCATCAGCCTGGTCACTTCAAAACACTTCATTAAATAATTTAAATGGTGCCACCGTAAATGGTTCTTTAAGTTTGCCAACACAATCTTTGTTCAGTTATTTTTGTGTAGGATTTTTTAATGAGTTTGTTTCTGTAGCCTCGGGTAACTGGTCTAGCCCTTCTACTTGGAATACCAATTCGGTTCCTTCATCATTCGCTCGCGTTACCATTAAGTCAGGACATGTTGTTAATGTTTTAGGTACAATTAATCCTAAAGGTATAATTATTGAATCAAACGCCCAACTTAACTTAAATTCTTTCCAAGTAATTGGACAGGATGTTACTGTTGATTTATTTGGTACAATTGAAACGGCTCGTGCAGGTGGTTTAATAGGCACAGGCGCATCAATTGAACAAGGTACTATTTTGTTAGGTTCAGTCGCTAAGGTAGTATACAATGGCGCGGTTCCGCAAATATTATCGCCTTTAAGTTACCGTAAATTGGTTATAGCAAATCCAGCGGGAGTAACAGTTGGTAACAATCTTATACTTGGCGATTCATTCATTGTTTCTTCAGGTTTTTTAAATCTCTCAACATTCAATCTTTTATTATCCGGGGGCTTTAATATGGCATCTACTGCCAAAGGCATAAGAGCAAGTGGCAACAATAACATACAGATTTCATCTTCAGGTAATCTTATGATGGATACCACAGTTAGAGGTGTTACAAATAGGTTGGCTAACTTAACGATAACTGGATCTAATTTAGTAACGCTTTTAAGTTTCCTTGAGGCCAAAGTAGAAGTTAGTGTGAGTGGGGCTAATTTAAATAGCAATGGATTTTTAACATTAATTTCTGATTCATTAGGCACTGCAAGAGTAGCTGCATTGGTATCGCCTGCTCAAATTACAGGTAATGTTATTGTGCAAAGGTATATTCCTGCTGTAACCCGTAGATCTCGTCAGCTTACTTCACCAGTGTCTGGTTTTACCTATAATCAATTAATTGATGACATTTTCGTTACTGGCCCTAACGGTGGTATAGGATTCGATATTTCTACAACCAATAATGCATCAATTAATACTTATAACGAACAAACATCTAACGGAAGGGGCAATAAACCAGTGCAAAATATTAATGATGCATTGTTGCCAGGTTTAGGTGCTTTTGTTTTCATTAGGGGAGACCGAACCCTTCCTTCGCCACAATGGTATACTCCACCGTTTGTGCCACAAAATGCAGTTACATTAGATTTTGTTGGACCAATTAATCAAGGTACAATATCTCCTCAAATTACTTATTCGCCAACAGGTACACCAACTAATGATGGTTGGAATATGGTAGGAAATCCTTTCCCATCACCAATTGATTGGAGTTTGGTTAATAAAACTGGATTAACACCTTTTTACTATACACTAAATCCGTCAACAGGTTCATCTGTGGCTGCTAATGCAGGTATTATAGCCTCTGGTCAAGGTATATTTGTACAAGCCTCATCAGCTAATCCTACCATTAATTTTAGTGAATCTTCAAAAGTTTCTGGTGCTCCTACAAATTATTTTAAAACCAGTACACCGCCATTATTAATTACCATGACAAGGGATGCATTAAATAGTGATGTTGCTATGATGAATTTTAATGCAACAAATAGCAGGGCGTTTAATAATTTGGAAGATGCCTTTAAAATGACAAATGCTGTTGTAAATCTTTCTTTATATGCTGGTACAACGCCTGTTCAAATAAATGGTTTACCACTTTTATCTATATCGGCAACTGATACATT
Organism: Bacteroidota bacterium; assembly: GCA_947459075.1. Classification (GTDB taxonomy): domain Bacteria; phylum Bacteroidota; class Bacteroidia; order UKL13-3; family UKL13-3; genus UBA6183. The sequence continues at coordinate 516 of CANHBJ010000030.1, read as the reverse complement.
TGATATTGGTGTAGATGCTTCTGCAGGTAATTATTCTTTACGATTTAACAATTTAAGTGTTATACCAACTGGGTTAAATAGTTATTTAATAGATAGGATGCTTAATACCACTTTACCAATAATTGCTGGTGTTAATTATCCGTTTAGCATATCAAGCAGCCCAGCATCGTTTGGTAAAAGATTTGCGATTGTTTTTTCCCCGCTTAATCCTTTACCTATTAAGTTACTTAGCTTTAATGCAGCTAAAAGTAATGATAAAGTGGTGTTAAATTGGCGCACAGCTTCAGAGTTAAATATGCAAAGTCATATTTTAGAAAGAAAACTTAGCACTGATTTAACATATAAAGAAATAGCAGTTATTAAGCCTAATACTGGTGCTGTAGTTGCAACAAACTACACTTACACCGATGCTGATATACTAAATAATGCCAGTGGTTTAATATGCTACAGGATAAAGTTGGTAGAAACAAATAAATCATCATTATACAGTCATGTTGTTTGTATAGATCCAGCCAT
>CANHBJ010000029.1 GCA_947459075.1 Bacteroidota bacterium | reverse complement strand
CCCAACATACCTAAACCTGTTGGGCCTAAATAAATAGCTATAACTTTTGCCGAAACAAAGGATGTGATAATTTTAATAACCGTTGAAATCCCACTGTAAAAAGAAACTTGAACAATCTCAGCCGATTTTAACTTTTTAATAATACCCATGAATCGTTAGTATTAAGCAGCAAGATTGATTTTCTTTTTTTCGATAGTGTAGCTTTTAAATAAAATATATACGGCAGCTAAAAAACCCAATAAAAAAGCCATGCCAATAGCTGTTTTAAGTCTAGACATTTTTTTCTTTTCTAATGGAAGTGTTGGGGTATCTACTACAATTAAAGAGGGGGTTTGATTTTCGAGGGTGAATTTTGCTATTTCTAAGTTTTTTAAAACTTCCCCATACATTAAATTTAGTATTTCAATCCTTTTACGTAAACGATCACCCTCCATTCTCCTACTCATTCGCACAACATTCTGGTTTTGATCAACAAACGCTGCACCAGAACTTTCGGTTTGTAGAAGTTCATCTTGAATAGAATCTGCTCTTCGCTGTATAATTGTATAATTATATAGCTGTCGTTCTATTGATTTATTAATGTAATACAAGCTTAACTTATTATACAAATTCTCAATAAATAATTTCGAAAACTCTTCAGATTCACTTTTAAAATCGAGTAGCACAATTCCTGCGCTTTGGGTTACCAATCCTGTTTTTTTCTTAGCACTAATGGATAGCATTTTACCTTCAATAAAACTTTTAATAACCATGTCCATTACTTTATTTTCAGCATAGGAAAGTTGGCTCTGTTCAGTGTGTATGAATCTTTCAAAATCTTTTAATGCAGTATCTGAATCAAATCCATCAACCATTTTATTAAAATCTATATAATGATTGATAAGCAAATCGTTTTTCCCATTGATGGTTTCTTTTACCAATAGTGTGTTTGCAATAATAAAACGACTGCTTGCCATAAATACAATTCTATCATCACTTGTGCTTGTACCACCTCCGGATAAGCCTGCTAATCCAGCTAATGAAGATAAAGAACTTGGAATACCACTTTCCTTATCATTTAGCATAAAACTTAATCTAGAAACGTAAGAAGGGCTTTGAAATGAAGCATAAACAAAACCAATTACACCACCAATAAACCCAACTATGATAAGTAACTTCCATCTAGTAATTAGAATTTTAAATAGCTTTTCAACTTGTAAAACTATTTCTGTTAGCTTAATATCTTGGGAATTACTCATAATTACATTTTTACTTTATCAACGATATCACAATTACAGCTAATGTAGTCAAACTTGCTGTCATACTCACAATTTCAACTGCTGTTAGCTTTTTACGCTCTTCCTTGGCAGGTATAATAATTTCTGACCCAGGTAATACTTTGGGATAGAGTTTAAACACTAAAAAGTTTTTTGTTGACTTAGCTGAGCCGTTAGCATAAACTACATAGCTCCTGCTTTTTAGTGCACTTTGTGTAAAGCCTCCAGAACCCTGAATATAACTTCTAAAACTTGTAAATTTTTGGTATGGTATACGCACAGGATATAATACCTCGCCACCCACTTTTACCGTTTGTTTGGTGTTGGGCACATTAATCAAATCGCCATCATCTAACAGTAAGTCTGCCTTACATCCAGGCTTTGATAGAATTTTTGTTAAGTTAATCCCCACAATTGATGTAAGGTTTCCCACTTCATTTTCTATTATTTCTTGAAGCCTACTTGTATCCTTGGTTTGTTTTATCAATGCTTCAATCTTTTGCTCTCTAATTATTTTGTCGGCTGCAGTCAACTTTCTTGTTCTAATTAACACGGCACCATCAGTAAATGCAAATGCAGTTATTCCTCCAGAACGTTTAATTAAATCAGAGATTCTTTCTGCTTTACTTGAAATAGTGTATTGTCCGGGATAATTAACTTCTCCTTCAATCAAAACATTTTTTTGCTGCGTATAACCTGGAACAGCATAAATTGTGATGATATCATATGGCATTAAAAAAACTTCTTGTTTAGTTTTCAGGTCGTCATTTACCTCGTAAGTAATTATTGTAGCAGCATTGGCCTCAACAGTGGTTCCATCAGTTTTAAACCTTCGCGCAATTTCTATTTTTCTTCTAGATGCATTTTCTTTAAGACCTCCTGCTGATATAATCAAGTCTTCTACCCTTGCTTTTTCAGCAAAGGGGTATTTACCCGGCCTAAGTACTTCACCTAAAATTGTAATAACATATTCTTCCCTCAGTGCCAATTTAGAATTGATTTCAATTAAATCCTCTCGTTTTAATACGATATCATTTTTTCCGTTTAATACATCATTCACATCAAAATTAATTACCTCAGAACTATTATCAGCCTTTAATCGGTATATAATTGCTCTAGACGTGAAGGCATCCTCCTTTAATCCATCAGCCTTTTTAATTAATTTAGAGAGTGTTAGACCATCTTCAATTGCGTATATTCCGGGACGAAAAACGGCTCCTCTAATTTCAACACGGTTCTCATATCTATCAATTATTTTTCCTATTTCGTATACATCTCCCGATTTAGGATTAAAAATGCCAAACATCTCATTAGGAACATCAGCAACACTTCGTTCTTTATTGGTATTTCTTGTTACCTTAATCCTGTCCTTGTATGCTACATCTGTAAACCCACCTGCAAATCCAATCACATCTTTTAATGTTTCATTTTTGGTTATTTCATAATAAGCAGGTCGTTTTATCTCTCCGATTAACTCTACCCGATTTTCATATGCGCCTACTTTTATAATATCCTGATCCATTAATCGGATATTTCCTTTAATTTCTCCTTTCACTAAAAACTCATACACATCAACAACAGCAACTGTTTTCCCACCTCTTATTACTTTAATATTCCTAAAAGAACCGTTTTTATTAGGACCGCCACTTGCATAAAGCCCATTAAAAACAGTTGCTAAAGAAGGTAAAGTATAAGAACCCGGCATATTTACCTCGCCTAAAATATTCACTTTAATACTTCTAATTGAGCCTAATGTAATACTAACAGATGTGTTGCCACTAGCAATACCAGAATATATCGAAGTTAATTGCCCAATTATTTTTTTTCTAGCTTGTTCAATTGATAAACCCGAAACTTGCACTGGACCAATTAAAGGAATGCGTATATAGCCTTCTGGAGTAACTTTTAAACGGTGTGTAACTTCACTGTAGCCGTAAACATCAACTATTAATTCATCATCAGGGCCTAATTGGTAATTAAGTGGAGTAGCAATTTTTAAGTTGGGTTCAAATGTTAAGTTTTTGTTGCTAAATAACTCTGCACCAAATACTTTCTTCTCTAGCACCTGAAATAAATTTTCACCTTTGTCGGTTGCTTTTTCAGCATCCTCACTATAATTTCGATCAAGATTTTGAGCCACATTAACACTTGTACCACCAGCCTTCGACTCAATTTTTTCTATGCGCTGTTTAAGTTTTTGTACCTCGGCAGCAGGCATTTTACGCTGAATGGCAATTTGCTCAACCTGATTAATACTGTATCCTGATGTTTTAAACTCAGCTATAAATTGCCTAATTTGATCATCACTCAACTCATCAACCCTCACCTCCGATATGTTTTGCATGGAAATATTTTTTTGCTGAGCAGAAACCTCAAAACAAATTACTGATAAGCAAAAAAATAGGACTAGACTTAATGTTGTTTTATTCATATACTATGATGCAATACCCGCAAAAATAATATTTAATAAACGCTAAACAAGAGCTTTAGCATATCAATACAATATTAAACAGAACCTTTTTTTATTAGTGAGAGTCTTATTAAAATTAGTATTCTTGTAAAAATTTTACTTTTTATACATCAAAAGTGATAAAACATATTTACACACTGACGGCAATTTGCCTATTAACAATTACCAAAACACTAGCACAAACAGGTGAAGTAAGAGGTTTTGTATACGATAAGAAAACTGGTGAACCCCTGATTTTCACCACTGTATTTATCCAAGAATTAATGACTGGTAAACAAACCGACATTAATGGATTTTATGCATTAAGTAAATTAAAGGAAGGTTCTTATACATTAAAATGTGCTGTAATTGGCTACGATACTGCTATTGCAAAAATCACCATTAGTTCAGGAAAAATTACCACTCAAAACCTTTATGCCATTTCAACTGCCGTACAAATGGAAGAAGCTACTATAGTTGGTGATAGACAAAAAGCACGCACTGATGTAAAAATATCTGTAAATACCATTACACAAAAAGAGTTAAAACAATTACCTGCCTTTGGTGGAGAGCCTGATCTGGCTCAATATCTTCAGGTTCTTCCGGGAGTTGTTTTTAGCGGTGATCAAGGCGGACAACTTTATATTAGAGGCGGCACCCCAGTGCACAATAAAGTACTTTTAGATGGCATGATTATATATAATCCATTCCACTCCATAGGTTTGTTTAGTGTATTTGATGCTGATGTAATTAGAAGTGCAGATGTATATGCCGGTGGATTTGGTGCACAATATGGAGGAAGGATAGGTGCAATTATTGATGTAAATACGCGAGAAGGTAACAAAACACGATTTGGAGGTAAAGTTTCTGCAAGTCCTATAAGTTCTAAATTATTATTTGAAGGACCCATTAGCAAATTTACTGAAGGGGGTGCTTCTGCCTCGTACATAATTTCATACAAAAACTCATACCTAAACAGAACGGCACCATTACTATATAGCTATGCAGGAATAGATGGACTGCCTTTTAGCTTCAGCGATTTGTATGCAAAGGCAAGTTTCATCAGTTCAAGTGGATCTAAAATTAACTTATTTGGTTTCGACTTTAGAGATAACGTAGATTATCCGCAAACACAATACAATTGGAAATCAAGTGGTGGTGGAGCTAATTTTTACATTATACCTGAGGGCTCTACCGTAATTAATGGCGCAGTTGGATATTCGCAATATAAAATGAACCAAACCGAGGCCGATGGAAAACCTCGTGAAAGTAGTATTAATGGCTTTAATATCAATGTTAACTTTAGCTACTTTATTGGTAAAGATGATATTAAATATGGCCTTGAGATGAATGGTTTTAGTACGGATTATAATTACACTAACTTATTTGGCCGACAACTTAAACAAGAAGAATTTACAACAGAATTAAGTGGTTATATTCGCTACAAAAAAAACTGGGGCAGATTAGTACTTGAACCTGGGCTGCGCGTTCAAAACTATGCTTCACTTTCTGAGTTTACTGTTGAACCTCGATTGGCTGCAAAATATAATGTTACCGAGAAAATAAGACTAAAAGCAGCTGGAGGATTTTACACACAAAATTTAATTGCCGCAGTAAACGATCAAGATGTGGTGAATTTATTCTATGGTTTTTTATCCGGGCCTGAAAACTTACCACGTAAATTTAACGGACAAAACGTAACAAGTGCATTACAAAGAGCTTGGCATTATGGTGCAGGTATTGAGTTAGATTTAGGTCAACACCAAGAAATTAATATAGAAGGTTTTTATAAAGATTTTACTCAGTTAACCAATATTAATAGAGATAAACTTTACGATGAAAATGACCTAAGTAAACCGGAATTTCAACGTAACGATTTTGCCATCGAAATTGGTAATTCTTACGGTATGGATTTTAAATATAAATATGAGTTTAAAAAAATGTATTTGTGGGCTGTATATAGTTTAACGTATGTTGAGCGTTTTGATGGTACACGTAATTATTCTCCTCACTTTGACAGACGACATAATGTTAATTTAGTAGCCACTTATACTTTTGATAAAAAACGTTCTTGGAACCTAAATACGCGTTGGAATTTTGGCTCAGGATTTCCATTTACACAAACACAAGGATTTTATGAAAAGTTAAACACCGAAGCCCCAGGTAATCCTTTAACGCAAAATGGAAATATTGGTGTTTATTATACAGAGATTAACAATGGTCGTTTACCAAGTTTCCACCGCATGGATGTGTCACTGTCTAAAAAAATGACCCTCAAGAAAAATCAAACCATGACCTTAACAGTGGCTGCTACCAACGTATACAACCGCGATAACATTTTCTATTTCGATAGAGCTCGCTTTACACGCATCAATCAGTTGCCTATTATTCCCACTGTGGGGATAAATTATTCCTTCTAAAATTGGTATTGCTTTTAGATTCGATGGCGTTAATCCTATTTAAGATTAAACGCTATGAACTTAAAAAGAATTTTATACCTTTCGATGTTAATTGGCTTTTCGCATGTTGCAAAAGCACAACAAACGTTAAACAACGAATTCCGTTTCAAAACCTACAAAGAAGCTTACGAGCTTTTTTACAAAGAGAAATACGCAGCGGCTCAACAATTATTTGACCAATATACAACTCAAAGTACTGATAGAGAAAGTGTGATTAATGCGCACTATTATGCAGGAGTATGCGCCATGGAATTATTTAATGCTGATGCCATAGCGAAACTTAGTTACGTTTATCAAAACTTTCCCGAAAATCCAAAAGCAAAGTTAGCTTACTTTCAGTTAGGCAGGTACTTTTACCGATCAAAAGACAATAAACGTGCAGTACAGTATTTAGAACAAGTTGATGCTTTGAGTTTAACAAACGAAGAAGCTGATGAATACTGGTTTTTAAAAGGTTACTGTTATTTTAAAACAGATAAATTTACCGAAAGTAAATTATCCTTTAAAAACATAAAAGACGAAAAAAATAAATACTACGACCCTGCAAATTATTATTATGGATATGTAGTATACAAAGATGGCAACTATGATGAAGCATTAACCCATTTTAACCGCATAAAAAGCAGTAAAATATTTGGCCCATTATCACAAGTTTACATCGCTCAAATATTATTTACGCGTAAACAATATAAACAAGTTGTAGCATTTGCCGATAGTATAAACAATAAAGATGTTGCAGATGATGTTGCAGGTATTGTAGGTCAAAGTTATTTTAACTTAGACGAACATGCGAAAGCTGTTCCTTACTTAGAGTCGTATAATGCAAATCCACCTATACAATTAAACAGCAAAGATATATATCGTTTGGGCTATGCTTATTTTAATATTGGCAAATACGATAAAGCCATTGAACAGTTTACACGCATAACGGATAAACAAGATACCACTTCACAATTTGCACACTTTCACCTAGCAGAGTGTTATATCAAAACAGATAAAAAACCTTCTGCTAGATTAGCTTTCGACAGAGCTTATAAATTAAAATTTGATCAGCATATTACCGAATTGGCACTGTTTAATTATGCCAAAATAAGTTACGAGTTAAACCAAGCAGATGCCTTAAAAGATTTTGTGAAGTTTGTAAACGATTATCCCGAGAGCCAATATATTGATGAGGCTCGTGGTGTTTTAGGCGATTTATTGATGAGTACGCGTAACTACAAACAAGCCATTGCTGTTATAGAAAGTATTAAAAAACCTACCCAAGACAACAAAGTGGCTTACCAACGTGTATTGTACTACTTCGCTGAAGAGCAATATTTAAATAACAATTACCAAGTAGCAGACGAATATTTCATCAAATCGCAAACGATGGATGATGATAAAAAACTATATGCATTGTCTTATTTCTGGCAAGCAGAAATGCACTACAAACAAGGTAAGTTCAAAGAATCTGAATCTCATTACAAAACGTTTTTGAAATATGAAAATGAAGTAAAATTTACTCGGTTCTATCCGCTAGCATTTTATAACTTAGGATATTGCAACATAAAACTAGAAAACTACACAGATGGTGTTACCAACTTTAAAAAGTTTTTAGAAAGCAGCCATGCGCAAAATAGCCCTGAATTATATACTGATGCAGCCATGCGTGTAGCCGATTGTTATTTTGTAGCCAAAGAATATAACCGCGCCATAGACCATTACGAAATGATTGTTGCAAAAAAACTGAACGGAAGCGACTATGCATTATATCAAAAAGCTATGATTTACGGGCTATTAAGTAAGCCAACAGATAAAATAAGTGCCCTTCAAAATATCATCAACAACTATAAAAAATCTCCATACATTGATGATGCGTTATTTGAAATTGCAAACGTAAATCTTCAAACAGAAAACTATACAGCAGCCGTAAACGGGTTTGATAACATTATTAAAAACTATCCGCGAAGTATGTACATCAGAAAAGCGATACAGTATAAAGGTTTGGCTTATTACAACAATGGAGAAGACAATGAAGCATTAGCTACGTTTAAAATCTTAGCTACAGATTATTGTAATACAGATGAGGCAAGAGAAGCACTTGCTGTGGTAAAAAATATTTATATTAATAAAGGTGAAACTGATGAATACCTTGATTTTATTAAATCGGCATCATGTGTGGTAGTCTCTCCTACATATCAAGATAGCATTAGCTACGAGGCCGCTTTTAATCAATATAAAAATGGTGACTGCTTAAAAGCGAGCAAATTATTTGGCTCATACATCAATCGTTTTGGCGGTGGATTCTTTATTTTAAAAGCCAACTATTACAAAGCTGAGTGTGATTTTAAATTAAAAAATATGGAAGACGCATTGGTTTGCTATGAATATGTAGCCAACCAAAACCGCAATGACTTTACAGAAAGAGCAACTCGTCAAACAGCCGTTCTATTGTATAACAAAAAACAATGGCGTAAAGCATTTGAATATTACAGCGCATTAGAACGAATTGCAAGTGGTAGAGAGAACTTACAAGTTGCCATTACTGGTATGATGAAAACAACCATGGTGGCTTTCTCAATTGATACTGCAGCTATGTATTCATTTAAATATGCTAACTCAGGTTTAAGTACAAAAGATGGATTGTTAGATGCTAATTTAAATATTGCACGATTTTACATGAGCAATAACCAATACGACAGCGCATTGGTAGGCTTGAATTATTTAATAAAAGAAACTAAAAATGTTTATGCAGCAGAAGCTAAATACCATGTAGCCTTTATTCAATATATCAAAAAAGACCTTAACGGCAGTAAAAAAACAGTATTTGAAATATCTGAAAAATACGCCAGCTACAACAAATGGTATGAGAAGGCATTTTTACTTTTAGCTGAAATTTATCACGCTCAAAAAGACAATTTTCAAGCTAAAGCTACCTTACAGAGTTTAATTGAAAACTTAGATGATAGTGTTAATAAAACTGCAGCAATTGATCGATTAAAACAAATTATTGCAGAAGAAGAGGCAGGAAAACCTAAACCTCCAGTAATTACAGAAAAAGAAATAGAAAAATTATAATTACTTAACTCATCAACAAACAATACATTATTTAAATAGTATGAGTATGAAAAAAACGATAACAGCAATTGCGTTAATAGTTTTGGTAAATACCGGCTTTGCCCAAGATACATTGCGCAACAACGAGTTTGATGTGATAAAAGACTTTAAGCCCACACTTACCGATATAATAAAAATACCAAGTAACCCCAATCCAGAAGTTCCTGAAGTAAAGGCACCTAAGTTAGATTATACTTTACCTAATGTAAAGCTTAATGCTGATCCAACCATTTATACCATTAAGCCACTTGCTATGGGTACTGCATTATTACCCAAACTAAAAAACAACTACTTCAGGTTAGGATATGGCAATTATAGTTCACCTATTATAGAGGCATACTTAACTACTGCAAGAAATAAAACTTCGCAAGCAGGAGTATATGTAAAACACTTTAGCGCAAACCCGGAAGATAAACGAGCATTTAGCAACAATGCACTTAAACTTTGGGGCAAACGCTTTATGGGCAAAGGTGCTGTAACTACCGATGTAGCTTTTAATAGAAATGTGATACATTATTACGGCTACCAACCAAAAAACATTGATATTAAAAAGAGTGATTTACGCAGACAATACGCTGCTTTAGATGTACATGCTGGTTATAGCAATATTATTAAAGATACAGCCAAATTGAAGTTTAATTTAGATGCTAATTTTTATAACTTTATTGATAATAATGAAAGCATTGAAAACGATTTTAAACTAAACGGAAACTTCTCGAAACGTATTAATGGTAACCCACTTGATGTTGGCATCGGTGTGAACACCAACAATACCAAAACCAAATTATACGAATACAACCGCGTATTTGTTGATATCAATCCAGAATACACATTAACATTCCCAAAGGCATTTATCAAAATTGGATTTAATTCTACTTTCTTTAATGACAGCCAAGGAACTAATTTTTACTTTTTCCCTAAGGCAGAAGCTGCTTATCAAATTACACCAAAAACTGTAACGGCCTATGCTGGTATAACGGGTAATCTAAACCGTACAACATATCGTGGATTAGTAAATGAAAATCCATTTATCAGTAATTTTTCATTGTTAAACACGGAGAATAATTTTGAAATTTATACTGGCTTTAAAGGCGAAATTAGTAGTCAAACCAGTTTCATGTTACAGTTTTCGCATGCCATTGTTCGTAATTTAATGTTTTATGGGTTTGATAATACATCGCGCGGACAAACTACAATTTTTGATACAACAAATGCCGGTTTAAGCAACATTAAAGCAGAACTAAACCACGAGTTTGGAGAAAAGTTTCATTTAAATTTTGTGATGAATTATTATGCTTATTCACTACAAATAACCCAACCATTTAGCCGACCAACTTTTACCACACGTACAAGTATTATGTACAACATTGGTAATAAATTTATTATTCGCTCAGATGTTTATACCATGAATAAACGAAAATCAATTGAACTATCAGAAAAGAAGGAATTTAATTTGAACGCCATTACGGACCTTAACCTAAGTATTGATTATCGCTACACCAAAAATGTAAGTTTATTTCTATTAATGAACAACTTAACCAACAACCAATATCAGCGTTGGTTCGATCACAAGGTTTATGGGTTTAATATATTAGGGGGATTAAGCGTAACCTTCTGATAATAGGGACATTTATATAAAAATCATCTTCTAGTTTGTTAAACTGAGGCAGGCTTCATATTTTGCGGATGAATATGACAGCGCAAATTACATCACAAACCATCTGGAACAGCGTTAAAGAGTTGTTGCATAAGCACGATTGTGTGATTATGCCGAACTTTGGCGGCTTTGTGTGTAATCCTGAAAATGCTCGAATAGACCAAGTATCGCACATCATAACCCCGCCAGCACGCAGGGTAATGTTTAACCAAAACTTAAAAAGTAACGATGGCCTTCTTGTACAAACTATAGCACAAAATAATGGATTAAGCTACAGCGATGCATTGAAAGCTATTGATGATATTATAACTGAGTTTAAAAATAAATTAGAACTTGTTAAACAAATCGAAATTGATGCTTTTGGTGTCTTCCGCTTAAATGCCGAAGCCAATTATGTATTTTTACCTAATAAATATAATACCTATTTGTACGCTTCTTTCGGTTTAATGCCTTTGCAAGTAACTCCAGTAATTGATTTAGCAATTGGTTCAAAACGAACTCGATTATTTAAGGACAGAAAAAACACATCTAACATTGGTAAAAAACAACGAGCAAAAAATGTTGCATTAAAAGTATTAACATCTGTTTTGGTTGTAATGTTAGGTTTAAATGCTTACATTTTCTTAACCAATACCGACTTAATTGGAGGTGCTAAAATTAGTACAATAGGTGTGCATTCTTGGTTTGATTCATTGATGGCGAGTGACAATCAACCAACATCCATTGGTAATACTGAATCACCAAAAGTTAATGATATTCCAGAGGCTACCCTTGTAACAAAAACTCCTGAACAAATAATAGAGCAGCAACCTATTACCGTATTAATTGATAGTTCTTTACTATACGCAAATACTACATTAAACATTGCAGAAACATTTGCATACAGCAGTAAAAGTGGTCCTAAATTTGGTAATTATACCTTTAACCAAGACGGCAATTTAATAGATTCAGAACCTATTCAAATTATACAGCCAGAACTTGAGGTAAACCCTGTTATTATTCCAGAAATCAAAAACGAAGTTGTAGTTACCGAAAATAATACAACCACCCAATCTTTCCATATTATAGGTGGTGTATTTTGTAATGAAGCCAATGCCCGTAAGTTTTACAATATGCTTAAAGCTAAAGGATTTGACGCACAATTGCTTTTAAATAAAAAGATTAATTGCAACCGTGTTAGTTACGGTAAATTAGAATCGCGCGAGGAAGCAATACGTTTAATGGATAGCATCAAAACTAACGAAAACCCGGAGGCTTGGGTATTAACAGTAAAAGAATAGTGTATTTAACTTTATCATTGCACTTTTTATTACTCATTTATAAATTATTTAGATGAAACACTTCATTTTTGCGTTCATATTTACGATTGCTGCATTTCAGTTATCGGCACAAAATAAAAAAGCAAATAATGTAAGTTTACTTTTACCATTCTGCAGTAAACAAATCCTTGCAAACCCGAATTATAAGGATGCAGAATTGGGCAATATTTGCAGAGAATATTATCAAGGAGCACTTATCGCAATTGACTCACTTGAACTTGCTGGGGTGAAGTTAAGTTTGAATGTATTCGATACGGAGAATGATAGTTTAACAATGCTGCGAATCATGCAAAATGTTGCATTTAAAGAAAGTGAACTCTTTCTTGGTCCAGTTCGCCAAGGAGGAAATCAAGTCTTATCTCAGTTTTGCAAAAAAAATGAAATATACCATGTTTCGCCCTTAATGACGTTTAGTAAAATTAAAATGGATGATCCTTATTGGATATCTGCAAATCCTGATTTACCTGTTTACGCAGGTATTATTTTAAAACAAATATTAAGTGTTGATACCGCTGCAAATATTATTGTTGTATACGACAAATCTATTGTTGGTAAAAGCTTAGGACAAGCATTTAAAACCTTTGCTTCAAATAAAAAATTACGATTAAGGGTATTGGAATATAACCAAGCACTTGACTTAAAATTATATACGTCAAATTTATATGCAAATCACATAGTAGTTGCTGCAACACAAGAAAGTGCAGTTAATGGCACCCTGCGCAATATGGGCGATACATCAACCACTTATAAATTAACAACCTATGGTTTAATGCAATGGTTTGATTTTAAAAATGTAGATTACAACTTATACCAACGTTGTAACCTATCGGTATTTAGTCCGTTTTATGCAGATTACACCCGTGATGAAGTAAAACAATTTGTGGTGAAATACCGCGAACGTTTTAGCACTGAACCCACCGAAGCGGCTATAAAAGGTTACGACCAAATGTTATTATTTACTTTTGCCCTAAATCAAAATGGTAAAAAGTTTATGGATAAATTAGTTGATAAAAACATACCAGCACTAGGTACTAGCTTTAATTTTATAAAATATAAAGAAAGTAGCAGCTACCAAACAGGGTTCTTAAATTTACTTAAATTAGATAACTACGCTCTTAAAAAAGTTAACTAACACCCTCCCACTCTTTATAAAACTGTACTAAAAATTGCTCCATAAAAGCATGTCGGTTTTCTGCCAATTGCTTTCCAGTTTTAGTATTCATCGAATCTTTTAATAGCAACAACTTTTCGTAAAAATGATTTATAGTAGGTGCTGTGGTATTTTTATAAGATGCAATATCAGCATAATTTTGAGGTTTAATATCTGGATGATAAATCAATCTGTTTTTAAAGCCTCCGTAATTAAATGTTCGGGCAATTCCAATTGCGCCAATTGCGTCTAATCTATCAGCATCTTGTAACACAAGCATTTCTTGTGATGAAAATTCTACATCGCCAAATGTATGTTTAAAAGACATATGCCTAATGATGTTTACCACATGCTCAATCACATCAGTAGGAACACCTATATCTGTTAAAAAATGATGTGCTTTATTAGGGCCAATGTTTTCATCACCATCATAAAACTTTGAATCAGCAATATCATGCAGTAAGGCGGCTAATTCTACCACTAAAACATTTACATTTTCGGTTAGTGCAATGTTTTTAGCATTTTGCCAAACCCTATAAATATGCCACCAATCATGGCCACCTTCTGCATTTTGAAGTTCGTGTTTTACAAAAAACTCCGTTTTCTCTATCCAACTCACTACAATTAATCTATTTATTTTATGATGCTTTGGTATGCGTCAATCATCATCTTTACCTCTAAAATTTGCTCGTCAATCATTTTTATTTTGACTTCGTCTTTTTTGGCTTTTTGTCTCTGCTCTTCTAACTTGGCTAGCCTGTCTTTCCATGGTGCTTGCATGTAATTAATCCATGTTGGCATGAGGTTTTTCATGCCTTTATCCGTAGTTAATTTATAAAAATTAGTTAGACCTAGAATGGCTTTTTGTTGAACCATTTTATCTGCCATTTGTAAATACTGAACATATTGATTCATGAATGCGAAACGAAGGAAGCCTAATTTACCTAACCAACTTTCAAAATAACTTACTTCATCCGTATTTGAATAATCGGCTAAAATACTGGCAATGGTTAACTGTAATTTAGCATTATTAACCCCAGTAAAATTGCGGATGTATTCTTTAACCAAAATAGAATCAACATCTGCAATGGCTTGTAATCCCGCACCCACAACACTGTATGCCGAATCGTTAATAGACTTTTGATATACCGATAAATGTTTAGCTGGATTATTTTGAGCCAATAAAGCAACTGCCTCTGCACGAGTTGCTGATTTTTCGTCATTAACCGCCAACTCCGCAAGTTTTGCATCAAACAATTTACGATTTGTAGGATGTAACTTTTCTACTGCACCTAAACCCATATCTCGCACTCCCCAGAAATCATGACTTAATAAATAGTTAATAATCTCTTCATCAACTGCTGTAATGGTATCACCAATCATATCTAACCAAGCATTAACGGCATAGCGTTTATCCATAAAAAGTGGTGTTTCCATAATTGCCGCTTTATACTCACTAGAAAGTTTATTGTCTTGAACAAGTGCTAGCAAAGCCTTATCAGCATCAACATTTACAAACTTTATTCTAGAGTCGGCAGTAAACTCAAATATTTGTTGTTTATCTACTATGGTTATGCTCTCTTTTTTAATGCCGTTGTTCGTGTATAAATCTACTTTAATTGGTAATTTATAAATACCAAAAGTGCTGTCTTGCTTTTGAGTAATGGTTAATTTAACAGTTTGTTTGGTATCATTGTAATCATACTTGTAATCAAGTATAGGATGGCCAGGTTTTAAAAACCATTGATTAAAAAACCAGTTTAAATCTTTACCGGTTACTTCCTCAAAAGCAATTCGTAAATCAGCGATTTCTACCGTTTTATAGGCATTTTTTGTAAGGTATAATTTTAATGATTCAAAAAATGCTTCATCACCAATATACTTTCTAAGCATGTGTAAAATCAAACTTCCCTTTTGGTAACTCACCACATCAAACATATCATCTCGGCTACCATAATGGTAACGTATAGGTTCAACTTTATGCTTGTTTTTTTGATTAAGGTATGCTCTTAAATTATTGTTAAACTCACAATCTGCCTCCATCAAACCATACTTGTTTTCTTGCCAAATGTATTCGCCATAGGTAGCAAAACTTTCGTTTAAAGGAATATTACTCCAACTCTCGCAAGTAACTAAATCGCCAAACCAATGGTGAAATAACTCATGTGCAATAATGTCTTCGTGAGGATTATCCAAATGCTCGCGGTAATTGTGTTGAAGTGCATCGTAATGAATAACGGCAGATGTATTCTCCATAGCCCCACTCACAAAATCACGAACTACAATTTGGCTGTATTTGTTCCATGGATAATCAACGCCTAATTTCTTACTAAAAACTTCCATCATTTCTGGTGTATTGCCAAACACCATTTTAGCATATTTTTTATACGCAGGTTCCACATAATAATCAACGGCAATACTATCTCGCCAATAATCTTTAACCTGAGCAAACTCTCCAACAGCAAGCATAACTAAATATGGCGCGTGAGGTTTGTTTTGTTTCCAAAAATCAGTTCTTGTACCATCTGGGTTATTTTTACTCAGCATCAACTCCCCATTGCTTAGTGTTATATCTTTATCATCAACAGTAATGGCTAACTCTTGTGTTATTTTTTCATTAGGTGCATCAATAGTTGGAAACCAACAAGAATTTGACTGTGTCTCACCTTGTGTCCAAATTTGCCTAGGTTTATCTTTTTCTGTCCCTAATGGATTTATGAAGTAGAGCCCTTTATCATCTTTAATGGCAACACCTTTCAACCCTTTTATATCATTGGGCATGGCAACATAATCAATATATAATTTAAAGCTTTGTTTACGGTTATAGGTTTTATCTAAAATCACCAATAGCTTATCACCATTATAATTATATTTTAGTGTAAGTGTATCGATACCATTTAGCAACGCAACCTGTTTTATTTCAAAACCACGAGCATCCAGTTCAACAGATGTTATATCATAAAAATAAGGACGAACAGATAAAATAGCCTTACCTATTAAATGTTGTTTTTCATAATTAAACCTAACGGCAAGCTTCATGTGCTCCAAATCAACATGCCGTTCTGCCGTTTCGCGATAGGGGCCTTTAACTATAGGCTTAATAGTTACCGTATTAATAACACTTTTTTGCGTAGGTGTGTTTGATGCTGAAGTGTTTTTATTTACTTTGCATGCGGTAATTGTTACCATAAATGCTAAAGCCAATAAATATGTTTTATTGATGCTAATCATGGGTTACAATTAAACAATAAAAATTTAAACAATAAAATAAAATGATAACTGCCAAAGTAAACGACAACCAACAGTTTGAAATTGACATAAAATCTAATCATATTACACTTAACGGTGAAGCTGTTTCTCCAGATTGGACCATGATAAGTGAAAATAAATACCACGCCATTATCAATAACCAATCTTTAACTATCGAGTTAGGCAATGTAGAAGAAGCTAGCAAAAACATGAGTATTGTGGTAAACGGAATTAAATACCAGGTTACTTTACAAAACCAATTTGATGCTTTATTGAAACAGTTGGGGATGGATAAACTTGCTGCAAACAAGGTTAATAATATTAAAGCACCAATGCCAGGACTCGTTTTACGCATTAGTGTAGCAGTTGGCGATGAAATTAAAAAAGGAGATCCGCTATTGGTATTAGAAGCCATGAAAATGGAAAATGTAATTAAAGCAGCTGGTGATGGCGTAGTTAAAAAGATAAATGTCTCAGAAAAAATAGCAGTTGAAAAAGGATCAATACTAATTGAATTCGAATAATTGCTATTTAGAAGAATAATTTAACCGAACTCAAATGGTTGCCGCATTAATTTATAGTTACACATTTTAAATTAAGTAATACACGTTGTATTTTAGGAATATTGAATTTGAATATCAATCCCTACTGATAATGAAATTTAATCACGGTTTCATCACCAATAACAAGGTTAAAACTCAGTAAGGATTAAATAATCAATAAACTATATAATAATCTTGACATAATAAAATTATATTTGAATTAAGATACATACTCAATATGAAAAAAACAATACCTTATATATTTGCAGGCGCATTGGTTTTTGTGGTTTTAGGCTCGTTTACAGGCACTAAGTTTGGCAAACGAGATGGTACGGATCCCGGTTATACTGGCTCCCCAGGAGATAGCTTAAAAAATTGCACAGTTTGCCATGGTGGTACTGCTACCGATGTAGATGGCTGGATTACTTCTACTGTTCCTAAGGCTGGATTTGTGCCCGGTCAACGTTATACGATTAAAGCTACCAATACAGAAATTGGTGCAACGCGTTTTGGATTTTCAGTTTCGCCACAAGCCATTAATGGTGATTTATTAGGCACATTGGAAATTACAGATACCATCAAAACCAAATTGGTAGGCAATAATAAATATGTAACCTATCGCGCTGATGGTGTTGAAGGAATTGACTCGTTAAGTTGGACTTTTGATTGGGTTGCCCCAACTGAAGTGAACGAAGTGGTGTTTTATGGTGCGTTTAATTCAAACCATGAAGGACATAAAGATGGAGATAAAACATACTTAACCAAGTTACGCTTGTATAAACAAGGTTTTGTAGGTTTAACAACTAGCTTAAAAGCTGATTTCATGACTATTTACCCAAATCCTGCAATTGATATCATTAATATATCAACTGCTCACCAAAGTAATTATAGCGAGGTTTCAGTATTTAATGTTAATGGAATTTCAGTTATTAAAAATACAGCTTTGATAGGCAATCAATTAAACATTAACGCCTTATCAAGTGGTATTTACACCATTTTGTTAACAACAGAAAACGGTCATTCCTTCACTAAAAAATTCGTTAAGTTTTAAATTACTCAACAAAAAATAACAAAATCCATTATTTATCTTATTGATAAATAATGGATTTTTTGTTTATGGAGTGACTTAGAATTAAAAAAGCCCTAAAATATATAGCACCTAATAATTTTAAGTTAAAAACAACCAAGTAGATGTCTATTTAAACCATTTAATTTAAATGAATAAATGTAATCAATAAAAATTCCAAGAATATGTCAAATATTTAATTGTACTTTTATTACATTTTATATCACTTATAATTCATTTAAAACTGTAATTTTTACAACATAAAAAAAATGTAAAAAGCAAGTAAAATATGGTTGTGAGGTTAAAATCTTTAATATAAAAAGTTATAGTTTCCAAAGAAATTTAAACTGTTTATTTTAACCTATTGAAAACCATATATAAAACATTTTGTTAATTTAGCATTGTGGAGTCCAGAAACCACTATAATAAACGGGGCGTAATCCGAAAAGCCATACGAGTAGGTTACAACTAATTGTTTTAAAATGGAACATTTAAAAATTGCTAGTGATAATTACGTAGCTTTTACGTTTTTTATCGGAACAATGGCCATGATGGCTGCCTCAGTATTTTTCTTTTTTGAGTTAAGTAATACGTCTCAAAAATGGAGAACGTCAGTATTAGTTTCTGGATTAATCACTTTCATTGCAGCAGTGCATTACTACTACATGAGAGGTTACAACTTAGAAACAGGTGATTCACCTACATTCTTTAGATATGTAGATTGGATTTTAACAGTGCCGTTGATGTGTGTGGAGTTTTATTTAATTACCAAAAAAGCAGGTGCTAAAATCGGTTTACTTTGGAAATTAATTTTTGCTTCTTTAGTAATGTTAGTTACTGGTTACATCGGAGAAGTATTAGACCCTACTCAAAGTGTTCTTTGGGGAGTTATTTCAGGAGCAGCTTATTTCTACATAGCATACTTAGTATGGTTTGGCGAAGTGGCAAGTTTATCTCAAACTGCAGGTCCTCAAGTTGCTAAAGCAACCCGTATTTTAGGTTGGTTTGTTTTAGTTGGTTGGGCTATTTACCCACTTGGTTACATTTTAGGTACAGAAGGTGGTTTATTTGGAATGAAATTAGTACAAGACAAAGCAGCTGCATTGCATGCAATGGATATTGTATACAACATAGCAGATGCTATAAACAAAATTGGTTTTGGTTTAGTTATTTATGCTTTGAGCAGAAGCGAAGACTAAATTATACATTATCATTTAAAAAGAGGACTCTTCAGTTTACTGAACGTCCTCTTTTTTTTTATCAAGATTAGCAATCATTTAAAGCTATATGACATTATCAAGTCAATTTAATAACGAAGAAATTGTTTATGATTACATTTTCTCAGGACTTGGAGCAAGTAATAGCCTTATTATCTTGTCACTCTTAAAGGACAATCTTTTACATAATAAAAGAATTGCCATAATCGAACCATCACTTAAAATCATAAATGATAAAACTTATTGTTTTTGGGCACATCCAAACGACCAAATAGTAATTGATCTTAAACCAATCATCAACCGTTATTATAATAATGTTGTTATAAACGGTGGTCAAAAACAAAACATAACTGATCAACCGTATTATTTAATAAGAAGTATTGATTTGTACAATTATGTTCGCGAGAAGTTATTAAAAGCAAATATTCCCATTTTCAATTATTCCACAAATGAGTTAACTGTAAATAATGACATTTATACGATAAAAACTTCGCATGGCAACTTATTTACTTATCATCTTTTTGACAGTGCACCACCCCAAAACGAAACTCCTCAATCTAATATTATTCACTTACATCAATCGTTTTATGGCGTTAAAATAAAATGTGATCATGATTTATTTCAGGAAAACACATTTGAGATGATGAACTTTGATGTAGACCAAAACAACTTCACACAATTTATTTATACACTACCATACTCAAGCAACGAAGCTTTAATTGAACTAACCCGTTTTGGTGCAGAAAAAATAGATATTGACTATGCAAAAGCAGTAATAAACGAAGCACTTCAAAACAAGGTTGGGAAATTCGAAATTATTGATGAAGAAATAGGTTGTATTCCAATGACTAATCACTTGCATCAACCCGCCATATATAGGGGCATTCTGAAAACTGGAACCAACGCTAATTTAATTAAACCTAGTACAGGATATGGATTTAAAAACATGTTTCACTTTGCCGAGATGGTAAAAAATGAAATAAATAATGCTAACAATAAAGACCTAAATACCCTTTCACTTAAGGTGAAAAAGCGCTTCAGATTTTACGACACATTACTGCTTATTATATTACTTTATTGGCCTAAGGAGGGAAAAAGAATATTCACCAAACTATTTTTAGCCCAAAATGTGAAGACCATCTTTTTGTTTCTAGATGAACAAACATCAATAATGCAAGAAGTTAAAATATTCAAAT
>CANHBJ010000028.1 GCA_947459075.1 Bacteroidota bacterium | reverse complement strand
TAGTATTAATCACATTGCCATGGGTTTTTCGATATTCACGCATGTTTATGCTTTACCTTTTTTCGCCTCTTCGTTTTGATAAAAACTACACTAAAACCAACTAATCAATAGTAATAAATAAATTTTAAGCCTATTTTTACCTCGGTATGAATAGGCTTTTTTATTGTTTTCTTTTTATTATAATATCCTTTCGCGCTATTGCTCAATTCGAACTTCAACTGTTTGATAAGGTAACCATGCAACCATTAGTTGGTGCCTCAGTTACGCAAGTTTGGCTAAATAATAAAACTCAACTCTTAAACAAACATTTGGCCATAACCAACAAAAAAGGAATTTGTCAAATAGAAGAGGAAGCCATAAAACAATTGGCTACATTTACCATTTCACATCAGTCAATTGGAACTGTCTCATACACTACCTACCAAGTAATATTAAACAACTATAAGCTTTACCTTGCAAACAATACACCACAATTAGAAGAAGCCATCATAAGCGCCAATCGTGTTAATGAAAAAGCTAAGGACATATCAAGACAAATTGAAACGATCAGTAGACAACAAATTTCATTCGCTAATCAACAAAACACGGCCGATTTATTATTTAATCAAAGCAATATTTACATACAAAAAAGCCAGCAAGGTGGCGGCAGCCCAATTATAAGAGGATTTGAAGCAAACCGCATATTATTAGTTATTGATGGTGTTAGGCTCAATAATGCCATTTTTCGATCAGGCCATTTACAAAATGTAATACGTATAGATCAAAATTTACTTGAAAAAGTAGAGGTTTTATATGGCTCTGGAAGCGTAATTTATGGAAGCGATGCGCTTGGTGGCGTGTTAAGCTTTGTTACCAGAAATCCAGAACTTAATTCAAGTTCTAAAACTTCCTATTTAAAAAACGAGTTCTATAGCCGTTACTCTTCAGCAAACAACGAGACTACTCAACATTATAACGTAAATATTGGTTTTAAAAAATGGGCTTCATTAACCGCTATCACCCATAGCAACTTTGGAAATGTGATACAAGGTAGAAATAGAGGTTCTGAATGGGAAAATGTAGGCATACGGCCGAACTTTGTAAAGCGAATTAATAACCAAGATGTAATAATTAATAATCCTAATCCTTACGAGCAAAAAGAAAGTAATTACAGACAAACAGATTTTAGCCAAAAAATACTTTTTAAGCCGTCAGAAAAGCTACAACACATTATCAATTTCCAATACTCTAACACCAGTAACGTTCCGCGTTACGATAGGTTAACAGACATCAGTAATGGGTTACCAAAATCGGCTGAGTGGTATTATGGCCCCGAAAAAAGGCTATTACTTTCATATAATTATCAGTACAATTTAAGTCGTAATTTGTTTGATAAGATAAACACCA
Organism: Bacteroidota bacterium; assembly: GCA_947459075.1. Classification (GTDB taxonomy): domain Bacteria; phylum Bacteroidota; class Bacteroidia; order UKL13-3; family UKL13-3; genus UBA6183. The sequence continues at coordinate 20,136 of CANHBJ010000028.1, read as the reverse complement.
CTGCAGCTTATCAGCTTGTTGAAGAAAGCAGGCATGATAGGTCATTTAACAATGCTTGGTTAAGAAGTAGAACTGAAAAAGTAAACGTGTTGAGTTTAAATATTGACATTTTTAAACGAATAAAAAAACATGAAATAAGATATGGTATAGATGCACAATTTAACGATGTAAATTCAATCGCATATCAAACCGATATCAACACACAACAACGTAAATCGCTTAGCACACGTTACCCTGCAGGTGGAAGCAACATGAGTATAGTTGGCTTATTTATTAGTCATAATTGGGAAATCAATCCTAAGTTTATTTTAAATGATGGCATAAGGCTTTCATATATCAACACAAATAGCAACTTAGGTGAAAGCCTCAATTTTTACTCCTTTTTGCCGCCAACAATGAGCCAATCAAGCCAAGCCCTAAATGGTAATATCGGACTAATTTATTTACACGACTCCAAATTCCGCATTTATGCCAATTTATCTAATGCTTTTCATGCACCTAACATCGATGATTTAAGCAAAATTTTCGACAGCAACAGTAAAAACAAAATGATAATTATTCCAAATGATAAACTGATACCCGAGCAAAGTATAACATCTGAAATTGGTACAAACCTAACCCTGATTAAACGTTTTAAAATAAATGCAAATGTTTATTACACTCAATTGTATAATGCATTTGTGATAGCTCCAGTTAAAATAAACAATGCAGATAGCATAATATATGATGGTGAAATGTCTAAAGTAAATATGTTAACCAATAAACAGAAAGGATTTATTTTAGGTTGGCATATTGATGCAAACATTACCCTAAACGAAAACTGGAATTTAAATGGTGCATACACATATACTAATGGTCGTATAATGCAGAATAAAGATTATACCCCACTCGATCATATTCCACCATCATACGGACGTATAGGTTCGCAACTACAATTGAAGGGTTTTAGACTAGATTTATACACCCAATTTAGTGGCGCAAAAAAACTTGCTGATTACAACCTTAATGGTGAAGATAATTTGCAGTATGCAACAACAAATGGCACGCCCTCATGGTATACACTAAATTTAAAACTACAATACAGTACCTTTAAAAGGGGAATTGCAATAAATTTACAAACCGGGGTTGAAAACATATTAGATGCCCATTACCGTTTATTTGCAAGTGGAATAAGTGCTATGGGACGTAACATTTATGTTGCTGTTAGACTAGGTCTATAACATTTTAAAAAACATCATCAAAATTTTAACATTTATATTATATTTGGATTGGAATAAAACTAATTAGAAATGCTTAATACCATTCAACAATTTATAAATTATTTAAATTACGAAAAGCATTTCTCGAGTCATACTATCCGGGGCTATCAAAATGATTTGAATCAATTCAGCTCATTTATTGTACAACAATTTGAAATAGAATCACCAAATTCAATAAGCCATCAGCACATAAGAACTTGGTTGGTTGATTTAATGAATAATAATATTGAACCAAGAAGTATTGCTAGAAAACTTTCCGCCCTTCGTAGTTATTTTAAATACTTAATTAAAGAAGAATTAATTACTACAAATCCTGTTTCGAAGGTGCAGGCGCCAAAGGTTGCTAAAAAACTACCTAGTTTTATTGAAGAGCAAAACTTGAACATTCTTTTCGATCAAAAGGTAAACAATAATCAAGAGGAGTTTTTTACTAACGATTTTGAAGGCCAAAGAAATAGGTTGATTCTACTTTTGTTTTATACATGTGGCGTTCGATTATCCGAACTAATTGAACTTAAAACTTCAGATTTTGATACCTACAGACAAACCATTAAGGTGTTAGGTAAAAGGAATAAAGAAAGAATTATCCCAATTACGAAAGAACTTAATCTAGGAATTCAAAAGTATATTATAACTAAAACACAACTGGGTTTAAATAACGAGCAATTATTTGCTTTATCTTCAAACAATAAAATGTACCCAAAAGCCGTTTATAACATAGTTAAACGTTTTTTAAGCATGGTAACCACGATAGATAAAAAAAGCCCCCATGTGCTTCGGCATACATTTGCCACACACCTATTAAACAAAGGGGCAGATTTAAACGCAATAAAAGAACTACTAGGCCATGCGAGTTTGGCAGCCACTCAAGTATACACACACAATAGCATAGAACGATTAAAAAACATACATAAAACACGACACCCAAGAGCTTAATTTTTTTCTTAAACAAAAACAAACCGAATTAACTTCTCAATAAGCAGCCTGAAGGTTTATAAAATAAAAAAATATGAAAGTAGACATTCAATCCATCCACTTTACAGCAGATTACAAGTTATTAGATTTTGTAACTAAAAAGATGGAAAAGGTACAAACCTTTTATGATGGGATAAAAAGCACTGATGTGTACCTCAAAGTTGAAAAAGATAGTGAAAAAGAGAATAAAACAGTTGAGGTAAAAATCAATTTGAATGGAAATTCTATATTTGCCAAAGAACAAGCGAGTACATTTGAAACAGCTACAGATTTAGTTTTAGATAAACTAGTTGCTCAAGTGAAAAAACATAAAGAAAAAATAGAGGCTAAATAACATTTATCCATTAAGTTTTCACAAATTAAAAGCTTGTTATGTTTCATAATAGGCTTTTTTTACAAATATTCGGCTTGATAATCAGCACTGAATAAAAAAAAGTTTGCATATTATTCCCCAAACCAACACTTTTGCACCCGCTGTTACACAACACAACGCCTCTATAAATGCGTTAATTTGAAATTTTGCTTCCAAAAATTTGCATACATCTTGTAAATAACTACATTTGCAGTCCTTTTTTAGGAAACCTTGTAGACAAGATTGTTCTTTAAATATTGAAAATACTGAAAGAGGTTAGTGATAACCTTACTCAAAAGCCACTTTAGCTCAGCTGGTAGAGCAACTGATTTGTAATCAGTAGGTCGCTGGTTCGATTCCGGCAAGTGGCTCACCTTGAAAGGTAATGGGGAGATTCCAGAGCGGTCAAATGGGACGGACTGTAAATCCGTTGCTTCGGCTTCGAAGGTTCGAATCCTTCTCTCCCCACCACCATCAAATAGGTTAAAAGATGAGTGAAAAAGAATCAGTGAAGAGGCGTGTAATCTTTTTAAATTTATTAAACCTGCGGGAGTAGCTCATTTGGTAGAGCGACAGCCTTCCAAGCTGTAGGTAGCGGGTTCGAGCCTCGTCTCCCGCTCGAGAGTAAATTGAGGTGATTAACTAATCTTAATCACCTCAATACTTAAAAGCTGTTGTAGCTCAGGGGTAGAGCACTTCCTTGGTAAGGAAGAGGTCGTGAGTTCAATTCTCATCAACAGCTCTAAAACTGAGTAAAGTGAAGTAGATGGTTTTGTTGTGTTTTCCTGAATAAACACAATATTAGCTGAGTGCATTTTTGCACTCGGTTTTTGGTATTTAAAAACTTAAAATTAAAAAAAAATAAAACAACACAACTATGGCAAAAGAAAAATTTGACCGCAGTAAAGCACACGTTAATATTGGTACTATCGGTCACGTAGATCATGGTAAAACAACTTTAACAGCTGCAATCACTAAAGTTCTAGCTGATGCTGGTTTATCTGAAGCTCGTTCATTCGATTCAATTGACTCAGCTCCTGAAGAAAAAGAACGTGGTATTACAATTAATACAGCTCACGTAGAGTATTCAACTGCTAACCGTCATTACGCTCACGTTGACTGTCCAGGTCACGCGGATTACGTAAAGAACATGGTTACAGGTGCAGCTCAAATGGATGGTGCTATCCTAGTAGTAGCATCAACAGATGGTCCAATGCCTCAAACTCGTGAGCATATTTTATTAGCTCGTCAAGTAGGTGTACCTCGTATCGTAGTATTCATGAATAAAGTGGATATGGTTGATGATCAAGAGTTATTAGAAATCGTTGAAATGGAAATCCGTGATTTGTTAAACAAATACGAATTCCCTGGTGATGAAATTCCAGTTATCCGTGGTTCAGCATTAGGTGGTTTGAATGGTGATGCAAAATGGGTTGAGAAAATCATGGAATTGATGAATGCAGTAGATACATACATTCCAGTTCCTCCTCGTGCAACTGAATTACCTTTCTTAATGCCAGTAGAAGACGTATTCTCGATCACTGGTCGTGGTACTGTTGCTACAGGTCGTATCGAGCGTGGTATCATTAACTCAAATGAGGCAGTTGAAATCATTGGTTTAGATGCTGAAAATTTAACTTCGGTAGTAACTGGAGTAGAAATGTTCCGCAAAATATTAGATCGTGGAGAAGCTGGTGATAACGTAGGTTTACTATTACGTGGTATTGATAAAGCTGCTATCCGTAGAGGTATGGTAATTTGCAAACCAGGTTCAGTAAAACCACATACAAAGTTTAAAGCTGAAATTTACGTATTATCAAAAGACGAAGGTGGACGTCACACTCCATTCTTCAACAAATACCGTCCACAATTCTATTTCCGTACCACAGACGTAACTGGCGAAACCCATTTACCTGAAGGAATGGAAATGGTAATGCCTGGTGATAACGTAACTATTAACGTTACTTTAATTGCTCCAATTGCAATGGAAAAGGGTTTACGTTTCGCTATCCGTGAGGGTGGTAGAACAGTAGGTGCTGGTCAGGTTACTGAAATTCTAGAATAATTAAACAAATTAGATTCTGAATGTTGGCTGGGTAACTAGCCAACATTTAGTGTCTAAATACACGGACATAGTTCAATGGTAGAATAGAGGTCTCCAAAACCTTTGATCAGGGTTCGAATCCTTGTGTCCGTGCAAAAATATTTTTGATCAAAACAAATAATATGAGCAAACTAACCGAATATTTTAAGTCATCATACGATGAGCTTGTAAACAAGGTAACCTGGCCAACATGGAGCGAGTTACAAGAAAGCACCATCATAGTAATGATTGCATCAATAATTATTGCTTTGATCATATACGTAGTTGATATTGCAGGAAGTGGCGCATTAGGCTTTTTCTATCAACTATTTCAATAATACTTTATATATAAGATGAACGGAATGTCGCAGGATCAATATAAATGGTACGTAGTTAGAGCAGTTACCGGACAAGAAAAGAAGGTAAAGGCACAATTAGAGTCGGAGCTTGAAAGAGCTGGCTTGCTTAAGCATGTGCCACAGATCCTGATACCAACAGAAAAAGTTTACCAAATTAAAAATGGTAAAAAAACAGTTAAAGAGAAAAATTACTTGCCAGGTTATATATTAATTCAAGCCGAATTAATAGGTGAAACTTCTCACATTATAGATTCAGTTAATGGTGTAGTTGGATTCTTAGGCGGTAAAGCCACTCCTACTCCACTGCGTAACTCAGAAGTTAACCGCATTTTAGGAAATGTTGATGAGGCAGCAGAGCAAGGAGAAACAATTGTTGAACCGTACTTGGTTAACGAAACAATTAAAGTAATTGATGGTCCTTTTAGTGGATTTAGTGGTGTGGTTGAGGAGATAATGGAAGACAGAAAGAAACTTAAAGTAATGGTTAAAATTTTCGGAAGAAGCACACCATTAGAGTTAAATTACGTTCAAGTAGAAAAAGAAAATTAATTAAATATATACAAGGTGCGCAAGCACTATAATAGTAAAGCGTTATGGCTAAAGAATTAACAGGGTTTATTAAATTACAGGTAAAAGGTGGAGCAGCTAATCCTGCACCTCCAATTGGTCCTGCCTTAGGTTCTAAGGGTGTTAACATCATGGATTTTTGTAAACAATTTAATGCAAGAACCCAAGATAAAGCAGGAAAGATATTACCAGTTGTAATTTCAGTTTATAGCGATAAGTCATTTGATTTCATCGTTAAAACCCCTCCAGTTGCTTCTCAATTAATGGAAGCAGCTAAAATCACCTCTGGTTCTGCAGAATCAAATCGTAAAAAAGTAGGTTCAGTAACTTGGGATCAAGTTCGTGCAATTGCATCAGACAAAATGCAAGACATGAATTGCTTCAAAGTAGAATCAGCAATGAAGATGGTTGCAGGATCAGCCCGTTCAATGGGAATTACAGTTTCAGGTGAAATACCTGCTGAATTAAATTAAGAAAGAAAAAAAGAATAATATAATGGCGAGGATTAGCAAAAAAAGAAAAGTAGCGTTAGCTAAAATCGAGCCTAATAAGCAATATGCATTAACCGATGCTTCAAAACTAGTTAAAGAGATAACCTCTACTACCTTTGATTCTTCAGTTGATATTGATATTCGCTTAGGGGTTGATCCGAAAAAAGCTAACCAAATGGTACGTGGTGTAGTAACACTACCACACGGTACAGGTAAAACCGTAAGAGTTTTAGCCTTAGTAACACCTGATAAAGAGGCGGAAGCCAGAGAAGCAGGAGCTGACTACGTAGGTTTAGATGAGTTTATCCAGAAAATTGAGCAAGGTTGGGTTGATATCGATATTATCGTAACACAACCAAACGTAATGGCTAAATTAGGTAAACTAGGTAGAGTATTAGGTCCTCGTAACTTAATGCCAAACCCAAAATCTGGTACTGTAACAACAGAAATAGGTAAAACAGTAAGAGAGGTAAAAGCTGGTAAAATTGACTTTAAAGTTGATAAAGAAGGTAATATCCATACATCAATAGGTAAGGCATCATTTGCACCTGAAAAGTTAGCTGAAAATGCAGTTGAGTTAATTCAAACTATCGCTAAACTTAAGCCTTCAGCAGCAAAAGGAACTTACTTCCGTGGTATAAGTATATCATCAACAATGAGCCCTGGCTTACATGTTGATACCAAATCTATTCCGGGAATATAATAAATCAGTTAGTTATGAATAGAGAACAGAAAGCAGAAATTATAGAGTCACTTACTCAAAAGTTGAATGAGTGTAACTTCATTTACTTAACTGATGTTAGTTCATTGGATGCACAAAAAACTAGTGCATTACGAAGGGCATTCTTCAAAGAAGGTATAGTTATGGAAGTAGCTAAAAATACCTTAATTGAAAAAGCTATCGAAAAATCAGAAAAAAACTTTGGCGAAATCAATAGTATTTTAAAAGGTAATACAGCGTTATTATTCTCAAACGATAGTAAGTCTCCTGCTAAAATAATCAAAGATTTTAGAAAGAAAGATACTAAGCCCTCACTTAAGGGTGCTTACATTGATTCTGATATCTTTATTGGCGATGACCAATTAGATGCATTAACTAAACTAAAATCAAGAAACGAACTTATCGGAGAGGTTATTGGATTATTACAATCACCTGCACAAAATGTTATTTCTGCTTTACAATCAAGCGGAGGCAAATTGGCTGGTATTGTTAAAACATTATCTGAGCGTCCTCAATAATTCAATCAAACAAAAACAAAAAATCAATAATTAATAACAATTTAAATTTTAGAAACCATGGCAGATTTAAAAGCGTTTGCTGAACAGTTAGTTAACTTGTCAGTAAAAGAAGTAAACGAGTTAGCAACAATTCTTAAAGACGAATACGGTATAGAGCCTGCAGCTGCTGCAGTTGCAGTAGCCGCTCCAGCTGCTGCTGGTGCAGGTGAAGCTGCTGCTGAAAAATCAACTTTTGATGTGATTTTGAAAAACGCAGGTCAAGCTAAATTAAACGTTGTAAAAGTTGTTAAAGACTTAACAGGTTTAGGATTGAAAGAAGCTAAAGAATTAGTTGACGGTGCTCCAAAAGCAATTAAAGAGGGCGTTGACAAAGCTGAAGCTGAAAGCTTAAAAGCTAAGCTTGAAGAAGCTGGTGCTGAAGTAGAATTGAAGTAATTCTACCCTCGCACTTACAGGAACTTGACCCCGGCATTGCCGAGGGTCAATTTCTTGTTTATAAACATTGCTATTTTTTGTCAAAGTTTTGTCAAATTTTAAACCAAAAATCCATTGGCTAATAAAATGATGCAAACAGGAGAAAGAATTAATTTCTCAACTGTTAAAAAGGTAATCGATTACCCAGATTTCTTGGATGTTCAATTAGAATCATTCAAGGAGTTTTTCCAACTCGATACCACATCGGAGAGCAGAGCTAACGAAGGCCTGTATAAAGTGTTCCAGGAAAATTTTCCTATCACTGATACCCGAAATATTTTCGTATTAGAATTTCTTGATTACTTTGTTGATCCTCCTCGTTACTCTATTGATGAGTGCATAGAGCGTGGTTTAACTTACAATGTTCCGTTAAAGGCAAAGTTGCGCTTATCGTGTAACGATCCTGAACATGAAGATTTCCAGACCATCGTGCAAGATGTGTACTTAGGTACAATTCCTTACATGACACCAGGTGGGACTTTTTGTATTAACGGTGCAGAGCGCGTAATTGTTTCTCAATTGCATCGCTCGCCAGGTGTGTTCTTTGGTCAAACCTACCACACCAATGGTACTAAGTTATACTCGGCTCGTGTTATTCCTTTTAAAGGTAGCTGGATTGAATTTGCAACAGACGTTAATAATGTCATGTATGCATACATCGACCGTAAGAAAAAATTCCCAGTTACAACATTATTGAGAGCTATTGGTTACGAAACTGATAAAGATATTTTAAACTTATTTGACTTAGCTGAAGAAATTAAGGTGAGCAAATCAGGATTGAAAAAAGCTGTTGGTCGTAAATTAGCTGCAAGGGTATTAAAAACTTGGGTTGAAGATTTCGTTGATGAAGATACCGGTGAGGTAGTTTCCATAGAACGTAATGAAGTAATTATTGAGCGTGATACCGTTTTGGAAGATGAACACATTGATCTTATTGTTGAAGCAGAAGTGAAAACTATTCTTCTTCACAAAAACGAATCAAACCATAACGACTTCGCTATTATCTTAAATACCTTACAAAAAGATACAGCAAATAGTGGTAAAGAAGCTCATGAGCATATTTACCGTCAATTACGTAATGCAGATCCACCTGATGAGGAAACTGCACGTGGTGTAATTGATAAATTATTCTTCTCTGATAAACGTTATGATTTGGGAGAAGTAGGTCGCTATCGTATCAACCGTAAGTTAAATCGTAACACCTCTTCTGAGGTACGCGTATTAACAAAAGATGATATTGTTAGCATTATGAAATACTTAATTGAGTTATCAAATTCACGTGCAGATGTGGATGATATTGATCACTTAAGTAACAGACGTGTGCGTACAGTTGGCGAACAATTATATTCTCAATTTGGTGTAGGTTTAGCTCGTATGGCACGTACCATTCGCGAGCGTATGAACATCCGTGATAACGAGGTGTTTACTCCAGCCGATTTGATTAACGCAAAAACATTATCATCAGTAATCAACTCGTTTTTTGGTACCAACCAATTATCGCAGTTTATGGATCAAACCAATCCATTGGCCGAAATTACCCACAAACGTAGGTTATCAGCCTTAGGTCCAGGTGGTCTTTCTCGCGATAGAGCAGGTTTCGAGGTTCGTGACGTTCACTACACGCACTACGGTCGTTTGTGTACTATCGAAACACCTGAAGGTCCAAACATCGGTTTGATTTCTTCATTGTGTGTGCATGCTAAAATTAATGGTATGGGTTTCATCGAAACTCCTTACCTAAAAGTTGAAGATGGAAAAGTTCGCATCGACCAACCGGTTACATACTTAAGTGCCGAGGACGAAGAGGGCAAAACAATTGCACAGTGTAATGCAGTGTACGATGAAAAAGGCAATTTTGCTACTCCTAAAGTAAAAGCACGTTACGAAGGTGATTTCCCAATGGTGGAAGCTGAAAAATTGGAGTTTATGGATATTGCTCCTAACCAAATCGTTTCAATTGCAGCATCCATGATTCCTTTCCTTGAACATAATGATGCGAATCGTGCGTTGATGGGATCGAACATGCAACGTCAAGCAGTACCATTATTAAAACCACAAGCACCGGTTGTTGGAACAGGATTAGAGGGCAAAATTGCCCGCGATTCTCGTACCATGATTGTTGCTGAAGGTAAAGGTGTTATTGATTATGTAGATGCCAATAAAATTGTTGTTCGTTACGAACAATCGGAAGTAGATAAACTAGTAAGCTTTGGAACTGATTCTAAAACTTACGACTTAATCAAATTCCGTAGAACCAATCAAAATACGTGTATCAATTTAAAACCAATTGTTAAAAAAGGTGATAAAGTTGAAAAAGGCATGGTATTGTGTGATGGTTATGCTACCGAAAATGGTGAACTTGCATTGGGTCGCAACTTAAAAGTTGCTTTCATGCCATGGCAAGGTTTCAACTTCGAGGATGCGATCGTAATTTCTGAACGCGTTGTTAAAGAAGATATCTTTACCTCTATTCACGTAACTGAATATGAATTAGAGGTTCGTGATACTAAACGTGGTGAAGAGGAATTAACAAACGACATTCCAAACGTAAGTGAAGATGCAACGCGTAACCTAGATGAAAACGGTTTAATCCGTGTGGGTTGTGAAGTAGCTGAAGGTGATATTTTAATCGGTAAAATTACTCCTAAAGGAGAAACAGAGCCATCGCCTGAAGAGAAATTACTACGTGCTATTTTTGGAGACAAAGCTGGTGACGTAAAAGATGCTTCGCTTAAGGCACCACCATCAACATCAGGTGTTGTAATCGAGAAAAAATTATTTGCCCGTACTAAAAAGGATAAAACTGCTAAAGTTGACGACAAAGCTAAAATAGCTAAGTTACATGATGAGCATGAGAAAAATGTTAAAGCTATTCAGCAAACATTAATCGAAAAATTATTTGCAGTACTTCAGGGTAAAACCTCACAAGGTTTGTTTAATGTATATGGTGAAGAGTTAATTGCAAAAGGTACTAAGTTTACAAACAAAAACCTTAGCGATATCGACTACACCCACATTAATGCAAACAACTGGACAACTGACGCTGATAAAAATGAGCAAGTGCGTTTGATTTTATCAAACTACAAAAATCGCTTAAATCAAGAAATTGCTGATTTCAGACGTAAAGAGTTTGCAGTACTTGTAGGAGATGAGTTACCAACTGGTATTTTAAAACTAGCTAAAGTTTATATAGCTAACAAGCGTAAACTAAAAGTTGGTGATAAGATGGCTGGTCGCCACGGTAACAAAGGTATAGTTGCACGTATTGTGCGTGATGAAGACTTACCGTTTATGGAAGATGGAACTCCAGTAGATATTGTATTGAATCCACTAGGTGTACCTTCTCGTATGAACTTGGGTCAGATTTACGAAACAGTACTTGGCTGGGCTGGTAAAGAATTAGGTTTAAAGTTCGCTACTCCTATTTTTGACGGTGCCACAGAAGAGCAAGTGCTTGAATATTGCCATGAAGCTGGTATTCCAGAGTTTGGTCTAACACAATTGTATGATGGTTTAAGTGGAGATAAGTTCCATCAACCTGTTACAGTTGGTATCATCTACATGTTAAAATTAGGTCACATGGTTGATGATAAGATGCATGCTCGTTCTATCGGTCCATACTCATTAATTACGCAACAACCATTGGGTGGTAAAGCACAGTTTGGTGGTCAGCGCTTTGGTGAGATGGAGGTATGGGCACTTGAAGCATTTGGTGCAGCCAACATATTACAAGAAATCTTAACCATTAAGTCGGATGATATTATTGGACGTGCAAAAACTTACGAAGCCATAGTTAAGGGAGATAACCTTCCTCAACCAGGACTTCCAGAGTCGTTCAACGTATTGATGCATGAGTTAAGAGGCTTAGGTCTTGATGTTACACTTGAATAATTACAGACAGCAACTAATATGTCAAAAAAAGATATTAAAATCAAAAGTAATTTCACCAAGATACGTATTGGTTTGGCTTCGCCCGAATCAATACTTACTAGATCTCACGGTGAGGTAACAAAACCCGAAACAATAAACTATCGTAGCTTTAAACCTGAAATGGGTGGATTGTTTTGCGAGCGTATTTTCGGACCAATCAAAGATTACGAATGCCATTGCGGAAAATACAAACGTATTCGCTACAAAGGAATCGTATGCGATCGTTGTGGTGTTGAAGTTACTGAGAAAAAAGTAAGACGTGAGCGTATCGGACACATTAATCTTGTTGTTCCGGTAGCACATATCTGGTATTTCCGCTCGTTACCAAATAAAATTGGTTACTTGTTAGGTATACCAACTAAAAAACTTGACATGGTGGTATACTACGAACGTTATGTAGTATGCCAACCTGGTATTAAAGGAAATGATGGTGTGTTGATGCACGATTTGTTAACTGAAGAAGAATATTTAGATATTCTTGATACGTTACCAAAAGATAATCAACATTTAGATGATGAAGATCCTAATAAATTTATCGCTAAAATGGGCGGTGATGCATTGTGGTTTTTATTGTCTCGCATCAACCTTGATAACTTAAGTTTCGACCTTCGTAATAAGGCTAGTAACGAAACTTCACAGCAACGTAAACAAGAAGCTTTAAAGCGCTTAAAAGTTGTTGAAGGTTTCCGTTCGGCTCAAGAAAACGGTGAAAACCGTCCTGAGTGGATGGTGGTAAAAATACTACCTGTTATTCCACCAGAATTACGTCCGCTAGTTCCTCTAGAAGGTGGCCGTTTTGCTACATCAGATTTAAATGATTTATACCGCAGAGTAATAATTCGTAACAACCGTTTAAAACGCTTAATGGAAATTAAAGCTCCAGAGGTGATTTTACGTAACGAGAAACGTATGTTACAAGAGGCGGTTGACTCATTGTTTGACAATACAAGACGTGTTAGCGCTGTTAAAACAGAAGGTAACCGTCCGTTAAAATCTTTAAGCGATATGCTTAAAGGTAAACAAGGTCGTTTCCGTCAAAACTTACTAGGTAAACGTGTTGATTACTCTGGCCGTTCTGTTATTGTGGTAGGTCCTAACTTAAAACTACATGAGTGCGGTATTCCTAAAAACATGGCAGCAGAGTTATTCAAGCCATTTATTATCCGTAAGTTATTGGAGCGTGGTATAGTAAAAACAGTTAAATCTGCCAAGAAATTAGTTGATAGAAAAGAAGCTGTAATTTGGGATATTTTAGAGAACATCTTAAAAGGTCACCCGGTATTACTAAATCGTGCCCCTACCCTACACAGATTGGGTATACAATCTTTCCAACCAAAATTGGTTGAGGGTAAAGCAATTCAACTTCACCCATTGGTTTGTACAGGTTTTAACGCGGATTTTGACGGTGATCAAATGGCTGTTCACGTACCATTAGGTAACGCAGCAATTTTGGAAGCCCAAGTGTTAATGCTTGCATCACACAATATTCTTAATCCTGCTAATGGCGCTCCTATTGCTGTACCTTCTCAAGATATGGTTTTGGGTCTTTATTACATTACTAAAGGCCGCAAATCTATTACCGAGAATCCTGTTAAAGGTGAAGATTTAGCATTTTATAGCGCTGAAGAAGCCATGATAGCATTTAACGAAAAGCGTGTTGATTTACATGCTAACGTAAAATGCCGTGTAATGGTTAAAGAAGATGGTGAGTTAAAATACAAACTTACCGAAACAACCATGGGCCGTATTTTATTTAACAATGTTGTTCCAACCGAATATGGTTACATTAACGAATTGTTAACTAAGAAAAACTTACGTGACATTATTGGTAGCGTAATTAAAGATTGCGGTATGGATGTAGCTGCTAAATTCTTAGATGACATTAAGGAATTAGGATACCATTATGCATTTAAAGGCGGTCTTTCATTTAACTTGAAATACGTAATGATTCCAAAAGAAAAGGGAGAATTCGTAAAGCAAGCTATGGATGAGGTTGATGAAATTTGGAATAACTACAACAATGGTTTTATCACCAACAATGAGCGTTATAACCAGGTAATTGATATTTGGACACGTATTAACTCTCGTTTAGCAGATACTGTATTGAAACAGTTGAAAGAAGACCGTCAAGGATTCAACCCAATTTATATGATGTTGGATTCAGGAGCGCGTGGTAGTAAAGAACAAATTCGTCAGTTAGGTGGTATGAGGGGATTGATGGCGAAACCACAGAAAAACTTAAGTGGTGGTACCGGTGAGATTATCGAGAACCCGATTTTATCTAACTTTAAAGAAGGTTTATCCGTAATTGAATACTTTATCTCTACCCACGGTGCGCGTAAAGGTTTGGCCGATACCGCTTTAAAACCTGCGGATGCGGGTTACTTCCCACGTAGGTTACATGACGTTTCTCAAGATGTAGTTGTAAACGAGCCTGATTGCGGTACCTTACGTGGTATTGTGATGAGTGCATTGAAAGACAATGAAGAGGTTGTAGAAACTTTATACGAACGTATTTTAGGTCGCACAAGTTTACATGATGTAATAGATCCATTAACCAATGAAGTTTATTGCTACAGTGGTGATGAGATCACAGAAGAAATTGCTACTAAAATAGAAGCATCTCCGGTTGAACAAGTTGAAATCCGCTCAGTATTAACCTGCCAATCTAAATATGGTGTGTGTGCGAAATGTTATGGTCGTAACTTGGCTACATCTCGTATGGCACAACGTGGAGATGCTGTAGGTGTTATTGCAGCACAATCAATTGGTGAACCAGGTACACAGTTAACTTTACGTACTTTCCACGTGGGTGGTACTGCATCTAACATTGCTACAGAAAGTGAAATGACCGCTAAATTCGGTGGATTGTTAGAGTTCGAAGAAATTAGAACTACACCAATGGTTACTGAAGAAGGTCCTGCAGAAGTAGTAATTGGTCGACAAGGTGAAGTTAGAATTTTGGATGAAAAGACTCGTGTTACTATCATCACGGTTAATATTCCATACGGAGCGCATTTATTTGTTAAAAACGGACAAAAAATAGAAAAAGGTGCACGTCTTTACACTTGGGATCCATACAATGCGGTTATCATCACAGAATCTGCTGGTAAGGTTAAGTTCGAAAATATTATTGAGAATGTAACCTTTAAGGAAGAAAGTGATGAGCAAACAGGTCACAAAGAAAAAGTAATTATCGAGTCGAAAGACAAAACCAAAATTCCATCAATTATTGTTAGCGATAAAAAGGGCGAAAACACTAAGGAATACAATATTCCTGTAGGAGCTCATATTGTTGTGGAACAAGGTACAACGGTAATTGCTGGCCAAATATTAGTAAAAATCCCTCGTGTTGTTGGTAAAACACGCGATATTACAGGAGGTTTACCGCGTGTTACCGAATTATTCGAAGCACGTAATCCATCAAATCCAGCGGTAGTAACCGAAATTGATGGTGTTGTAACTTTTGGTGGTATTAAACGTGGTAACCGTGAGGTGATGATTACGTCAAAAGATGGCGAACAAAAGAAATACATGGTATCTCTTTCAAAACACATTTTAGTGCAAGAAAACGATTTCGTGAAAGCTGGTTCTCCATTATCTGATGGTGCTATCAGCCCGCAAGATATTTTACGTATTGAAGGTCCTTTAGCTGTACAACGTTATATCCTGAATGGTATTCAAGAGGTTTACCGTTTACAAGGTGTAAAAATCAACGATAAACACATTGAAACCATTGTGCGTCAAATGATGCAAAAAGTGGAAGTAATTGATGCCGGTGATACTTTATTCCTTGAAGGAGAAAACATAGATCGTTGGACATTTAAAGAAACCAATGATTGGATTTTCGATAAAAAAGTTGTGGTTGAATCAGGTGATTCATCATCATTAAAACCAGGACAAATTGTAAGCGTACGTAAATTACGCGATGAAAATTCAATGTTAAAACGTAAGGCGTTAAGAATAGTTGAAGCCCGTGATGCACAACCTGCTACAGGAGCCCAAATTATTCAAGGTATAACGCGTGCATCATTAGGCACACATAGTTTCTTAAGTGCTGCATCTTTCCAGGAAACAACTAAAGTATTAAACGAAGCTGCTATATCTGGTAAAGTTGATCACATGTTAGGCTTGAAAGAGAATATCATTGTAGGT
Source organism: Bacteroidota bacterium (assembly GCA_947459075.1). GTDB lineage: Bacteria > Bacteroidota > Bacteroidia > UKL13-3 > UKL13-3 > UBA6183. The sequence continues at coordinate 4,252 of CANHBJ010000028.1, read as the reverse complement.
CACTTAATTCCAGCAGGTACAGGTTTACGTGAGTACGAAAAATTAGTTGTAGGTTCTAAAGAAGAATACGAAATGCTAATGGCTTCTAAAGGCTAATAACGTTAGTAAATATTATTTACAAAGGCAGTGATGAATTTCTCACTGCCTTTTTTATTTTTGAATAATTCAAAATCAATTTAACAACCTCAAAAAAAATGGAACCCACTAATAACGAAACCCAATTAAACATAGAGTTAAGCGAAGAAATGGCCGAAGGCACATACAGTAACTTAGCCATTATAACCCATAGTAACGCAGAATTTGTGGTTGATTTTATACGTGTAATGCCAGGCGTACCTAAAGCTAAAGTCAAATCAAGAATCGTGCTTACCCCTCAGCATGCCAAAAGACTTTTATTGGCTTTGGGTGATAATATTTTAAAATACGAAGAGCAAAATGGCACTATTGATTTGCATGACTCTCCCCCATTTCCAATGAATTTTGGTGGACCTACTGCACAAGCATAAGGCATAAATAAACAGCCGCATCTTGAATGATGCGGCTGTTTTTGTTTATGTTGAATGATAAAATTATGTTTTATTGTTTACTATACCACGCGAAGGGATTGGCTGCGCTGAAGTACGTTTCGTGCGTTAGCTGTGGGTTTACTATATAGTTTGTTACGACACACAGACCAAAGGTCCGTGTGAACGGGACATATACTTATGTAAATACTTGAGGTCTTAAAAATGAATTAGTTTTTACTTATTTTCTGACTGTATGTATTACCCTCCTTGTCTAATATACGAATCAAATAAATGCCTGATTTTAGACTACTCAAATCAATCTCATTATTATAAGTAGTTATTATTTCTTTACCTGATAAATCGTATATAACAGCTTTATCCAACATGATGTTATTAAGTAAAGTAATATGTATAGTTTCATTGAATGGATTAGGATAGGTGATTACATTATTATTTATACTTGTTTCATTTAAACCTACAGCAGGGCCTATACTAATTGGTAGTATTTTTTGCATGCCCATGCAGCCTTTATCAGAAATCTCAGTGACCTTTAATGTGTCAATTCCAATTGTATTCCATTTTATACGAATTGTATTTGTGCCAATACCTGATTCGATTGTTCCGTTCGTTACATTCCAATTAAATATAGAACCAGTTGTTTTAGTTAGGTAATAAGAAGAGGTATCTAATCTAGCTACCTTAGTTGAACCATTAATTATGCTTGTATTAGGTGTTGGATTTAATATTAAATTCAACGTTGCTGAACTGTCACATCCAACCGAGTTTATTAAACCTGATTTAGTCTGGGTTCCTGCTCCATTAAAAGTTAACCCATTCCAAATATAAGGCAATTCGGTTTGACAAATACTTAACGTATTTGTTGATGAACTGCTTGGTTTTACTGTTAAATTTAAGACAAACAAACTATCACAACCGAATTCGTTGGTAAAATAAACAGTGTCTATTTTGCTTGATGTGTAATTTCGTCCATTCCAATTGTAAGGTAATTCGTTAGGGCAAATGTTAATATTTGTTGTTGATATGCTTATTGGTTTTACTGTTACAACCTTAGATATAGAATCTTTACAATTGCCATCACTAGTAACAACTAGTTTAACTAAATAATTATTTGCATTAGTATATGTCTTGATAGGGCTATATCTAGTTGATGTATCATTATTTCCTGAACCAAAATCCCACTTTGATGATAATATTCCAAAGTTATAAGTTGATGAGTTTGTAAATATAAAGCTGTTGTTATTGAGGCATTGTGAATCATTATTTATCGAGAAACCAACTTTAGGATATCTATAAATAACAGGATTTAAATTTAACTTGTAATTGGTCGAACCTGAGTTAAAATTAAGATGAACTATTGGGGATCCAGGCATTGCTTTATCATTTGTACGAATAAACAAAGTAGTATTATTAATTATTCCTGATGATAGTGGTAAAGATATACTATCAACAAAGCCTGTTCCCGAATTCTTACTTATCTCAAAACCATAAGGTGCAGTTATAATTAAGTCTTCTGCTAAGCCAGACCCGCTAACATTGAAGGATTGTTGGTCTGAGAAAGTACCAATACACGAGGTAAAATCTGCTAATGAACCTGTAACAGTAATTCTTCCTGGGTTATTACGCAGTATAGAAATGCTATTACTACCTTGACTAGGCACTGCCAAGTCAGACCTTCCATCCCCATCTATATCACCTATTGCTATAGAATTGGGTGATAAGCCTGTTTCAAAATCAACTTGGTTTGCAAAACTAATTGTACTTATGTTTCCTGTGTTACGAAATACAGAAACAGCGTAAACGGAAATAGCAGCAACGACCAAATCAGGCTTGTTATCACCATCTATATTTCCTATTGCAAGAAAAGTAGGTCTCTTTTCTGTTGGAATATCAACCTTATTTGTAAAACTTATTGTTCCGTTGACGCTTGTATTCCGATATATAGAAACACTGCGGCTGCTATAATTAGTAATTGCCATATCAAGCTTGCCATCTCCAGTTAAATCACCTAAGGCAATTGAACCAGGATCCACACCCGTTGTATAGTCTAGTTTGCTGGCAAATGAAATAGAACCAATGGTACTAATATTTCGTAATATGGAAACTTTAGAATTAAAATTATTTACAACAGCTAAATCAGGTTTACCGTCTTGATTTAAATCTCCAATTGCCACTGCAATTGGAATTAATCCTGTTATAAAATCAACCTTAGTAGCAAAACTTATTGTGCCAACACTACCAGTATTTCGCAATATTGAAACGGCATTACCGTCCCAATATCCAATTGCCAAATCAAGCCTACCATCACCATCTAAATCTCCAATGGCGACAGATCGTGGAGATGAACCCGTTCTGAAATCTACCTTGGTGGCAAAATTAATAGCCCCCACATTGCTTGTGTTGCGTAATATTGAAAGGTTGCTATCAGGATCAATAATTACCAAATCAGTCTTCCCATCACCATCTATATCGCCCATAGCTATTTTCCTCGGTTTTGCCATTGTTGCAAAGTCAACTTTGTTAGCAAAGTTGATCAAACCGGTATTGCTTGTATTTCGCAATACCGAAACGGTATTACCATTTGAAAAAGCTAAGTCAGATTTACCATCGCCATCTATATCACCAATAACTACAGAGTTTTGCCCTGTAAAAGTTGTAAAATCAACTTTATAGGCAAAATCACCTTTGGTAATACTGTCTTTGCTAGGAATAAATGTTGGGTTAAAATAATTCCTACTGTAGGCAATTAAAGAGTTGGTAATGTTTAATACAGTTATTGGTCCATAGGTTGCACCTGTTGGAACTATTGCTGTCAGGCTGTTTACTGATGCAGCATTCACTGTTGCTCTTGTTGCACCAAAAAACACGATATTACTATCAGGATGAGTATTAAAATTTATTCCGGTAATAGTTACTACTGTTCCAACACTCCCGCTCAGGGGCGAAAAGGATGTAATTGTTGGCTGTGCAATAATGCTAACAGCAACTGCAATTAATAGTACAAAAAGTGAGGTTAACTTTTTCATAAAAACTTTAACTGTGATCAAATATATCCATTTGGTTTCAAATCAAAAAGGCAATTCAGTTTTTAGTTTTATTTAATTGATTGAAGGGTCCAAATGCTACAGGTAGGGGGTGTACAAACACTTGGCGAAATTTATAAAATGATGATAATACCAATTACCATCTTTGTGCAAGATTTAACAAAAAAAACGCCACTCTCCCGTTCACGCTGACGTACCGTCCGTGTGTCGTTAATTTTTGTAAAATTATTAAACACATCATTGGCTTGTAGCTAACACATCCAAAACAACTTTAACCCAGATTATTCAATTGAGATACAAATAGAATAATCGATGTAAGAAAATCAAACTTTTGGGTATCCGTTGCACTTCACCCAAAAGATGATTTTCTATACCGAAGCTTCGGTACGGGATTAACCCAACTAATTCAGGTAGTTCAGCTCATACTTCGTCTTCTACTGCATAAATTGGGTTTAATTTTAAACCTAAACAAACACATAACTAAAACCCTTGCAAGTTTTGCATTGACACGATTACGTGGTTTTAAGTTTGCTTTACGGCACACGGACCAAAGGTCCGCGTGAACTGAGGTAGTTTGGCTCATTCTTCGCCTTCTACTGCATAAATTGGGATAAAAAAACAGCCGCATCATTTTTTGATACGGCTTTTTCATTTGAATTGAATTGTCCATTATTAAATTAAATT
>CANHBJ010000027.1 GCA_947459075.1 Bacteroidota bacterium | reverse complement strand
TTAACACCCTTTTACGTATTAATGTTATATTCCAGTCTTGTCCAGCTTTTAATGAGTCACCTTCTAAATAAGCAAAAACAGTCCATTTTAAATTTATTGACGCAGTGCGTTTCACACCTAATGTTTTTATTACATTATCAATATTTCCGCTGGTTAATGTTAATGATGAATCAGAGCCATTGTTATTTGAGTTTATGCGCAATAACGGAGCAGTAAATGTTCCGGTTGGCGTGGTAACAAACCACTTGTAAAGGATGCTGTTTGCCGATTTACCCCAAGTGATGTTTATATCAGTTTGATTGCCTTCTTCCACTTCTAATGAAGTATTGTTGGTTGGTGTTTTTAAACTGAATACACCTAAGCCAGCTTTTTTGCGCGCTAGTGTAATATTAAAAACTTGTGTTGCTTGTAACGAATCAGATCCTTTATAAGCAAAAACTGTCCATTTAGTTTTTACAGAATCACCTTGGCTTACATTTAAACTAGCCAAGACGGCATCAATACCACCTGAAGTTAAGGTAAGGGATGTATCAGCACCTGAATTATTAGAAGCTACCGTTAATAATGGTGACGTAAAGCTTCCTGCAACAGTAGTTAAAAACCACTTGTAAGTAACTGCATTTATAGAACGACTCCAGTTGATTTGGATAGGAGTGGTGTTTGCAGGTTCAGTAACCACAAGTGTATTATTAGCTGGGCTTAACAAGTTAAATGGATTTAGCGGAGCAATGATGTCTTTTTTGCGCACACCATACAATTGGTAACCTGTTGCACAACTATTGGTTGGTGATGAACAGAATTGAGCTAAAATACCTTCAAAAATAAACAAACCTTCAGGCACGTTGGTAGCAGGCGCATCATCAATTTCAGTATCAGCTGATGCGATTACACGCAATATGGTGGTGTCCCCTAACGAGGTGCCATCCCACACAGTATTGTTGCTGCTTGCTGCAAAAGTTCCTGTTGAATTGGTTCTTAAGCCAACTATCCTAACCAAACGGCTTTCAAACTGCTCTCCATTTTGGTTGATTTGTTTTACAGTTAATGTTATTGGAGTTACTGTTTTATTTGAAGCTAATACAATTACTGTGTTCGTATTGTTATAGGCACCACTAGCTAATTGCACTTGTGCGTAGTTGTTAAAATCATTACGCGGGCCAATAACTTCAACACTATCTCCTTCTTTTAACTTACCAGTAGCAATAGAATCAACCATGGCACCAATTGATTGGCGAATACCTATACCAGCAGTTCCATCTTGAATATAAATAAACCTGCCCCATGCACGGGTAACAATACCTCTAATTCTAACTGTATTAGGAGGAGCAACTGATCTGGCTTGCGTAAGAGTGATGACTGGATTTGTTTCAGGGAATATGCTTTCAAGACGGGCATTTCTCAATTGAATTCGTCTGTCGCCTTGTATCGAAGTGTCTCTTACATTATAAGCATTGGTTGCATGGAAAGTCCCCATATATTCGGCAAAAGCATCTTGCTCACTACCAATTGCAGCAAATGTTGCAAGACCTGCATTCTTAACAGCGGTATCAAGATTTACACGATTAGTTGCATTAGTAGGGAAAGGATAACTATCTCCACCAGTAAACAAAAAGTTTAGAGTAACCAATTTGAATGTTCTGCTCGTATCACCAACTAATAAGCCATTTCTTACAATGGTATCAATGCGATTTAAAGCAGAATCAGTAACCACCAATGATATGATTTCGTTACCTCTTGCCCTTGTGGTATCATAACTAAATTGCATGCCACCCACTTGTGGGAATTGACCAGGTGTAGCCCCAGGAACTGTAGCTGAAATACCATGCTCCATGATTCTTTTTAAACCAGCAGCATTTACTGTTCCAATAACTAAACCATTGTTAAAGCGTAAAGAGTTTTCAATATCTAATTGCGAAATATCGCCACGTACTTTTCCTGCATTTGGATTGGCTTGTGTTTGTTCTAATATTACATTCGATCCTACTGCGTTTACAAATCCAATGGCTGAGCGAATACCACCGCCATTTTTAATTGAGATACGTACTTGTGGATCATATTGGCGTGCATACCATAAGTTGGCATCAGAAGTTAAATTACCAAAGTTTGTTTCTTCTGTTCTTACCAGGTTTCTTCTGCCTTCTAAAAACACATTTGATTTTCCAAATTTATTCCCATCTTTTGCAGTAATAACATTACCAACTGCAGCGGTTAATGTTCTTACATTTGCGCCTTTAGTTCCTGCAGCAAATGCAGCTGAGTATGATCCCCAAAGCGATGTTACCATTGCTGTGTCTGAAACATAAGCACCATTAACAACAGAATCTAATAAGTTTGGTAACAATACTCCAGCCGTATCAAAATCACATACAAAACGGCCAACATATTTCCATTCGCTTGTAGTATTTAAAATAGCCAAAGGTTGACCATTATTATTTGTTGTCATAATTGGATATTTTTCCGTAGCAAAATGGCCTGGAGTTAATCTATCGTTTCCATCAGCAGTATAAGTGTGGTTTCCACCTGAAATGATAATATCAACATGACGTAAAAGTGGTGCTAATGCTTTTTCATTTGCAATTTGTTGCAAGTGGGAAAGCAAAATAATTTTGTTAATTCCTATGGCTCTTAATGAATCAACTACAGGCTGAATAATACTTGCAAGCAAAGGCATATTGTCAACAGGACCACCAGTTACCGATGTAGCACCTGGAGAAGAAATAGCTGCCAATACTTGTGTAGTAGCGCCAACAATACCTATGCGCTCACCGCTACGTTCAATAATTACTGATGGTGCAATTCCTCTTTTTTGAGAATTAGTGGTAATGGCAACCGGAGTGCGGAAAGCGGTATCACGTAATATTTGATTAGTATAAAGATAGCTTAAATTTATATCGTTACTAAAGTTTAAATTGCACGTTACAAAAGGAAACTGAGCACCAATCCAACGTTTATCTGCTCCATTACTTCTTATATCCACACCTATTTGGCTGTTTAATTCTGAAGTACCTAAATCAAATTCATGGTTACCCATAGCCGAAGCATTGTAACCAATAACGTTCATGATTGCAATATCTGGGCGACCTATAGCTGCTCTCAATGCCTGCGTTCCGGCATAATAGCTAGATGCAGTATTACGCAAAGGCGTTTGCAATGATGCATCTTCACCTGATGACATGAATGGACCTGGAAGAATGTTATCACCTGATGATAAAATCAAAGTGTTTACATGGCGTTCTTCTAATTCATCAACAACGGCAGCAAAATTAGACGCATCTGTAACAGCAGCTAATCCACTTTCCATATCTGATGAATGAAGGATTTGCATTTGGTAAGCACTTCGTGAGTTTACTTGAAAAACAGCAACTGTGCCTGATACTTCGTTTGATAATAATATTAAATCATTTCCATTCGGACTTTCGTTTCTCGGAATAAATACAATTCCCTCAGGGCCTAAATCGCCAACAGTGGCTAAGTTTGCTTGGCTTGGAGTTACACTAAAATTACGGGTGTTTATATATTGAACAAAATAAGGTGCATTGGGATTTGTTATATTGTAAACAAAAAAACCACCAATACGTTCAAGGCCCACAAATGCATAAGTACTATCTAATATTTTTCCGATGGTAACACTCTCTGGTTCTGGCCCCTTGTTATCACTTCTATCGTCTAATGAGTTAATGGTATGACCTGCATTAAAATTACTTGGAAACATGGCAGCAGTGCGTTGTTCAAAATCGTCTTTGCTATCCCAAACCAAAGCACCTGTTGCGCCATTCCAAATAGAAAATGAACGTGCACCAAAAGTAAATATACTATCAAATTTACCATCATTGTTAAAATCGCCCCAACGGTTACTTACATTTAACCTACCTAAAATACTATCAGATTTAAGGAAAGCAACATTTGAAGCTCCGCCAAACTTAACCGTATCTAAAACAAAAGCAGCGTTATTAACCCTTACTTCTTCGTTATTAGCTGCTCCCCAATCTGCCCTTGCATCACCTTCATTAGCGGTAACCAAATAGTTTTGACTTCCCACACGGTAACTAGATATTCCATCAGGCTGGTACATACCAAAAACAGGCAAGTTTCTGATATTAATTACACCAGGAATTGAGCTTGAAAGTCTATCTGACGCATCTAATCCATTACCAGTTAAATTATGGTTTTTAAAACCTAAAGGCAATAAAGAAGTAACGGTTGCTGTATTAATATTAACCACAGCCAAAGCATTGTTTTCTTGGCAAGTTACCCAAGCTGTTGAATTATCATCAGAAATAGCAATGTATTCTGGTTCTATATCTTCAGCAACAGTTGAATTTCTTAAAAAAGTTCCGCCTGATTGAATTCTTCCTGTTATTCTAATGTTAGGATTAAGGGTTGCAGGAGAATTGAAAGCTGTAAAACCAGCAGTTTGAACATTAGCTTGTGTTAATGAAGATGCTCCACCCGAAACATCAATGATTGAAATTGAACCTTCTGGGTCAATGGTATAACCATTATTAGGTTCGCCTTCGTTTGCACACAATAATTTTTTTCCGTCAGATGTAAAAATGATGTGATCAGTATTAGCACCTGCTTTTACTTTGCTAATAAAATTTCCATTCGCATCTAAAAAAACAATGCTGCTCGCATTGGTTTTACCATTTGAATCAATAACAGCAATGGCTACCAAACCTTTTTTGTTTGTTGCAATTGATGTAACATCAATACCATAAGGTTTAACAGAAATAGTGGATATTAGCAATGGATTAGCTGGATTTGCCAGATTTACAATCCTAAAAGAAGTATCAGGTCCATTTACCACATACATTCTTTTGGTGCTTGGGTCGTAAGCAGAGATTTCGGCTACACCTCCATTTGAATTGTAGGTGCCTATTGAATAACGCCCTAAAAATTGGGCATTAATTTGTGCGCTAACATCACCTATAAAGGCTAATGTAACCGCAATAGAAAATAAGAATAATTGTTTTTTCATACCTTATAAATTTGTCAGCAAGTTCGGTATGCAAACTCAAGCAAAAGTTAAGGTCGAATGACTATTACATCAACTTTGGGTTAAAGGAATATTATTTGGGTTGTTTTTGTTTCGCTTCATTCCAATATGCATCCATTTCATCCAAGGTCATGTCAATTAAGTTTTTGTTTAGGACTTTAGCCTTTTCTTCTATGTATTGAAACCGTTCTATAAATTTTAAGTTGGTTTTTTCTAATGCATCATCGGGGTTGATGTTGTATTTGCGAGCCAGGTTAACTAAAGAAAATAAATAATCACCAAACTCTTTTTCTGTTTTTTCGGAATCAGGATTAACCTCAAATTCTTCTTTTAATTCCGCTAATTCTTCATCCACTTTAGCCCAAACTTCTTTAGGGGTGGGCCAATCAAAACCAACCTGTGCTGCTTTTTCTTGCATGCGTAGTGCTTTAACAATGCTTGGTGTTCCTTTGGCAACTCCGCTCAATACCGATTTATTACCTTCTTTCAGTTTCAGTTGTTCCCAGTTTTCTTTTACCTGCTCTGCTGTATCCGCTTTTACAACTTGTCCCGAATTCTCGGGATCTCCATAGATGTGTGGGTGACGGTAAATCAATTTATCACAAAGGGCATTACATACATCAGCTATATCAAATTGTTTTTTCTCGCTGCCAATACGTGCATAAAACACCAAATGAAGTAACACATCACCTAATTCTTTTTTGATCTCTGTAGCATCATTTTTTAATATGGCATCACTTAGCTCGTATGTTTCTTCAATGGTTAAATGACGCAAACTTTCGTTGGTTTGTTTCATATCCCAAGGGCATTTTTCGCGGAGCTCGTCCATTACATCTAAAAGGCGCGAAAATGCTTCAAGTTTTTGTTGCTTAGAATTCATTGTGAATGGCTTGTTTGTTATAAAGATATTGGTTTGGAGTTAAAACAAAAAACCACCAACTTACGTTAGTGGTTTTTTTTGTGGTCTCGACAGGATTCAAACCTGTAACCTTCTGATCCGTAGTCAGATGCTCTATTCAATTGAGCTACGAAACCCTTTGTTAAATGTGGTGCAAATATAGCTTTACTTGTTGTATTTGCAAACACTGAAACAAAAAAATTAATTTAAAGTTGCCAAGGTTGCGTTAATTTCCGCAAAATCAGGTAAATCACCAGGGCTATCCAATACCTGTGCAAATTGAATAATGCCGTTTTTATCCACTACAAAAGCAGCACGCTTGGCAACACCTTCCATCCCAAATGCAGGGAACACATCATACAATGCATGGTAGGAAGTTGCAGCTTGGCGATTAAAGTCGCTTAATAAATCAAATTGTAGATTTTGTTCTTCCTTGAATTTACCAAGTGCAAAAATAGAATCAACTGATATTGCAATTACATCAGCAGCATCGTTTTTATACATACTGATGGCATCTCTTACGGTGCAAAGTTGAGTGGTACATACACCTGTAAATGCAAGTGGGAAAAAGTGTATAATTAAATTTTTCCCTTTAAAATCCTCTAATGAAACTGCTTTTTTTTCTGTGTTAAACAAATTGAATGCAGGTGCTTTATCTCCTTTTTGTAATGCCATTTTTTTATTTTTTAATATATTCAAATAAACAAATAATTATTAATTTTAGTTTTACTGGTTCGATTTATTTTCTCTTTCTATCATTATTGGCATATTAAATATGAAATGCGAGTGTTTATAACATTCGTTTAATGATTCTTAATTTATGAGAGTAGATATTATCATCAGTGTTCAAAATTCCATGATGATCCATAATATCTATGCGAACTTTACCTGAAGCATGGATAATTCTTTCGTGATCTAACATTAAACCTACATGCGTAATTTTACCCTCTTCATTATCAAAAAAAGCTAAATCGCCACATTTAGATTCGTGCACAAAATCTAATGTTTTACCAATATTGGCTTGTTGATATGCATCACGTGGTAAGTCTATTCCACACTGTTTGTATATCATTTGCGTAAAACCGCTACAATCTATTCCAAAAGGTGTTTTACCACCCCACATGTATGGCACATTAAGATATTGTAATGCAATTTCGGCCAGATCGCTTGTGTTTTTTATAGGCGGAATTTTTGTTAGTGTAATTTCCAATCGACCAATATTGGTTTTGGTTTGATTAGGGATTGAACAACCCGCTGGAAGTAAAAGCTTTCCGTCTTGGGAAGTTGCTTCCAAATAGGGATAGTTAGTATTTACAATCCAGTTTTGGGTGTCATTATCAAATACATTGTATTGTTTATCGCTTATATAACCACTATAGTTATCATTTAATGTTGTGATGTTTACCCAGCTATTTTCAATGTGATGAATCAAAAATGTATCACCAAACAATAGCTGAGAAACGATTTCACTTGTGCTATCGGGGGCTTTACGAAGTGGTATAACGGATAGATTACAAATACCTTTCATGATTGTACTTAGTTAATGCTTGTATAGTAATGATTGATTAGCGAATATTATTTATTTCAATCAAATAATAACAATAACAGTTGCTTAAATTTTGTTACCCTATTTGGGTTAATAGATGGAGAATTTATTAATATAGTTTCATTGTCAACTATGATTCTCACATACTTTGGTTTGCATCGAAATATTCAAGACCATTAAAATATAATAATTATTTGATAAAGACTTTCCCCCCAAAACTAACCTATGCTCAATTTAGGTATGGTTTTTTATGTATAATAAGTTCTTAATAATATTTAGTACTGAATTAATTTTGGTTGATCAATTTTATGAAAACTTTTTCACTGCTTCAATAAAACATAATACATTAGGTTTGGTCTGTAATTTAATGATGTAATAAAAAACGCCAAGCAATAGACTGCTTGGCGTTTATGTATTCATTTTGGAGCGGATTATTTACCACCGATTGATTTTAGATATTCTTTAGCTTGTTTATTATTTGGATCTAATGCTATAATTTTTTCTAAGTACCCTTTTGCTATCGAATCTTTCTCTTGTTTAATGTAATACTTTGCTAGGTAGTCATAAGAAACGATAAGATTCTTTTTATACTTTTCAGGTGTAGCTTCAACCATTCTTACGTAAGTAATATATGAGCTTAAACCTAAGGTATCTTTAGCTTCTGAGTCTAAAGAAGCTTGAACATTACCTCTCCAATAATAACCATCCGCATAATCAGGTTTAACTTCAATTAATTTTGTAAATGCGCTATCCGCCTTAGGTAATGATTTACCAAAGTATGAAGCCATACCAAGTAAATAGTAATCAGCAGGAATGATTTTATCAGTTTTACTAATATATGTTTCAAAGCATACAATTGATTTATCAAAACGTTTAATTTTGTTAAATACCATACCTGCTTCCTTTAAAAGTTCTATTTTATCAGGAGCCATTTCAATTGCTTTGCTCATATTAATCACAGTAAGGCTATCTTTATTCGGAATACGGCTATATAGTTTACCTAAATATTCGTAGTCGCTAGCTAACATTTTATCATTGGCAATTTTGCTTAAAAATAATTCAAGTTCTGTAACACCTTGGCGATACATGCTTGTGTCTTTCTTTAATTCACCAACTTCATAATAGCTGTAACCCGCCATACGATGCATATATACATCACTGTCGTCTAATTTAATAACATCCAATATTTTAGGCAATGCATCTTCAAATTCTTTCGAATTGAATAATATTTTAGCAAATCGTTTTTGGTTAGCTAAACTTGGTTCAGAGTTATTTAAATATTTGGTGTAATAATCTTTAGCTAATTGGTATTTTTTTGATTTATAGTATAACTCACTCATGAGTTTTAATGCTGGAGCGTAATTTGGATCTATTGCTAAAGCCTTATTTAAATCCGTTAACGTTTGTTCTGAATTTCGCACGCGTAACCATATTGCGGCAACCCGAGTAAACGCTTTTGGGTTTTTAGGGTCAACAACTTCTGCTCTTTCATACTGTGTTGCGGCATCTCCACCTTTGTTCATTTCAAGATAAACATCTCCAGCAGCAATCAATACATCATAATCTTGAGGTGCAATTTCAAGTGCATTTTTGATGTGGTTTAATGCCTCATCAACCACTTTATTTTCTGTGCTTACTAAAGCACTAGCAACTAACCGTAGTGTTTTAGCGTCTTTAATCATGCCATCTCTTCCTCTACTAAAACTTAATGCTTTATTAAATTGAGTTTTGGCTTCCTCTACTTTTTTATTTGCAATGAGTAATTCACCTAATCCAACATAATTAGCCGCAGTTTTTGGAGCAAATTTAACACCTTCGTTATAAGCCCATTCTGCAGAATCCTCTTTAAATAGATTTAAATACGATTGACCAAGATAATACCAATTTTCTCCATTAATAGGCTCTTTCTGGGTTAATTGAGTGAAGATACCTCGTGCACTTTCATACTTATCGAAATCAAGGGCTCTCAATCCATCCTGTAATGTTTGTGCCTGCAATGTTGAGACTATTACACTGCTTATTACAATTGTTTTTATGATTAATCTGTTCATGATCTATAGTCGTTAATTTAATTTAATAATTCTAACCGGAACGTTTGCAGGAACTAGTCCACTTTTTAAAATAATACGCTGTCCTTTATCACTATTTATGAAGCTTGCAAACCCCGTGCCTAATCCATAACGTCCTTCTGGATTTATGATGTTAATTTTCCTATACAATGGATATTGTTTTAATGCTACATAAGCTTGAAAAGGCTTCATAGTTGATGCTTCGGCTGTTTCGGGTGATTTAGGAACCAAGTTTGCAACGATAATTTTATTCAAGAAATCTATAGATGTGGTATCATCTCTATCACTTATCCATGCTGTTCCGATGATGCCAATTGTATTCACATCATCCTCAACTTGAGCAATTACATCTGGATTAGTATTTACCGCATAACAATGTTTCGCTAATGGGGCACCATTTAATAGTGAATCTTTTAAATATTTAATAGCTCCACTTTTAGCATGATCAAATACCACACGTAAGGCAACTGGTTTATTTTTCGGGTTTATATCTTTCCATGTTCTGTACTTACCTGAAAGTATGTTTGTGATTTGTGAGGTGGTAAAGATAGTGTCTTTACGATTTTTATTTACGATAATCCCAATGGCATCATAACCAATTAGTAAATTTCTTGGTACAATTTTTCTTTTATCAAACTTAGCTTTTTCCTCTGGAAGCAATTCACGAGTTACAATAGCTATTCGAGCGCTATCATTTGATAACATATTGATAGCATCGTATTCGTTGGTATAAACCATGGTTAATTTAGCATCAGGATATAGTGCTTCAAAAACTTCCTTTTGTGCCTCTATAATAGGTTTTAAACTTTCATCAACACTCACTGTAATGCGTCCACTTGTACTTGTGTCGTTTTGTTTTTGGGAGTTTGTGTTATTGCATGAGGCGATAACTAACAAGAACGCTAACCCCAATACGTATTTATTCATCATCCTGCTCTTCATGGTTAATATTTTTTGATGGGTTAAAAAACCTGAATAAACGATAACAGCCATATATCATTAATAGGATGCTAATACCATACCTATTTAACGGTGGTATGCTGTCAAACAATGGCAAAATTACAAAAGTTAGGCCCATTACGAAATAAAAAATAGCCATAATTACTCCGAATGATCTTAGTAATCTGGCTATTTTGTTATCGCGATCGGCTCTTGTATTATTGAGATTCACGCTACAATTATATTAATTTGATAAAGTAAACCTTATTGGCAAACTCATTTGTAATCTTACCGGTTTACCATTTTGTTTGGCTGGTTTCCAAGGTGGCATTTTCTTTACAACCTCTACTGCTGCCTCATCAAAACCCCAACCTGCCTTTTTAACAACCTCTACATTAGTTATTTTTCCATCACGTTCAACAACGAATTGAATAATAACTTTTCCTTCAATGCCATTTTGCTTGGCCATGTCTGGATATTGAATGTTTTTACCAAGCCATTCGAATAATTCACCATTTGCGAATTCAGCTCCTTGTTCAGCAAAAGTTACAAATTCAGGTTCTGCGTCTCCTGTTAAACCATCTCCTTCGGCTAAACTTGCATCTATACCATTAGGGTCTCCTTCAACAGTTTCTGTTCCCGCATCTTTATCTTTCATTTCATCTTGAGCAGGTGGTGGTTCATCAGGAACTTGCTCATCAGGTTTAATTTCAGGCGGTGTAAATTTAACCGTTGATTTTAATGGTGGTGGTGGTTCTGCAGGTGGTGGAGGAGGAGTGTTTTTATCTACCGGAGGTGGCTCCTCTAAAGTTTGAACTTCGGTTACTTTCACATCTTCTGCACCTTTGGGAACAATACCTTTAATTATATCTACAATAGCAGGTGCAGATATCACTAATGTGAAAAATACGATAGCATATAAAATACCTTTGTTGGTATTTTCATTGCTTTTTTTACGGAGTACGTATGCTCCATACTCATGGTTACGGCCTTTAAATACAAGCTCAACCCAACTGCTATCGAAAATATTAATTTTTGAAAGTTTTGACATATGGTTTTCCTTGTTATTCTAGGTTAACGGTTTTTAGCATTTCTACTTCTGGTGCAGTTATATCTACTACAGCATAACGACCTATATTACAGATCATCATTTCGTCAAGTATATCAACCAAGTTGTTGTAACGCGATTTATCAGAGGCCTTAATAACAACAATTAACGCTTCTTTGTAACCTCTAATTCCACTTAAGTAACTTTTGTATTGATCTTCGTTAATAGATCCTTTGTTTAACATATCCTTGTATATAGGAATGCTATCCAAACGAGGGTTACGCTGTTTGTTTTCTTTTAAAAGCGTTGCACGAATTCCTCCAGCACTAAAATTAGTGATTTGTGGTGTTTGTGGTTCACCTGATACGGGATCTATAAAATAGTAAACTATTTTATCATCTTTAGCCAAAAGTACTGTTACAGCTTGAGATGCTTTAACTTTACTCGCATCTTCAACTTTCTCGTCCTTTACAGGCATATTTATTTCCATGGTTTGTGGCTTGTTCATGCTTGTGGTTAACATGAAAAAGGTAATTAGCAGGAAGCCTAAATCAACCATTGGAGTGAAATCCACCCTGGTAGACATTTTTTTGCCTCTTTTTTTACCACCTTTATGTTTGCCACCGCCACCGCCAGCTTCTATTTCTGCCATGTGTTTTGTTTATTAAAATGTTATTATTCGCCAGCTTTTTCCATGCTGGTAATAAAATTAAATCGATTCACTTTTTTCTCTTGCAATATGGCAATTACTCGCTTTACAGTTGGCATATTAGCATCGCGGTCACCCTTTATGGCCACTCTAATGTCATTATTTGCCAAACGTGCCTGCCAAATCCAATCGCCCAATTCATTATTTAACGAATCAGTTGGAACACCTGCGGTTTGTATTGCTTTACGTGCTTCAGCATCCATTTTTAAATAACTGCTTAGCTGCGACAAAGGCAAACCTATTGTTGATTGAAGCGAGAATTCTTTTATTTCTTCAGCAGAAAATTTCATGTTGTATTTTTCTGCCATGCGTTGCAAAACCGTTTCGCGAGTTGTTTGTTCGGTTATACCGAAAAACACACGACCTTGTTTATCAATGGTGATTTGCATAATTCCTGATTCAGGAAGTTTAATCTCACTGATAGATGATGGTGTATCAACTACAACCGGTTCATCAGGTTTGAATTTAGTTGCAAGCATAAAGAAAGTAAGAAGCAAGAAGGCAACGTCAGTCATTGCCGTCATGTCTACACTTGTGCTCTTACGAGGTACTTTTACTTTAGGCATCTTAATTTATTTAAAAGATTGAAAGATTTTGAAATTACGTGATTGAATAAAATTCAACCAAAAACCTCCATCTATTATTTTTTATGCGCTGCAGCAAAAGTCTGCGTAATACTAAAACCTGCTTCATCAATTGTATAAGTGATTTTGTCGATTTTAGTTGTAAATACATTGTACATAATAGTAGCAACTGCAGAGTTACCGATACCTAATGCGGTATTGATTAGTGCCTCAGAAATACCATTTGCTAATGCTGTAGAATCAGGTGAACCTGAAGTTGCTAAAGCAGAAAACGCCTTGATCATACCAATTACCGTTCCTAATAAAGCGATTAAGGTAGATACTGAAGCCATGGTAGCAATAATTACCAAATTTTTCTCAAGCATTGGTAATTCTAATGATACTGACTCTTCGATTTCTTTCTGTATAGCTAATACTTTTTGATCTTTGTCCAATTCAGTATTGGCTTCCATTTCTTTGTATTTATGCAAAGCTGATTTTACAACATTAGCTACAGAACCTTGTTGAACATCGCACTCAGCTATTGCAGCATCGATATTTCCGCTTGCCAAGTTAGCTTGAACTTTACGAACAAATGATTCAGCAGAACCTTTTCCAGCAGCTTTACCGATGGTTAAAAAACGCTCTATAGAGAAAGTAATACTCATTAGTACCAATGAAATTAGGATTGGTACGATGAAACCACCTTTGTAAATTAATCCAAGTACGTGGTTAATGCCATCTGGAACTGGGTGTTTTGTTGGATCGTTGCCTTCGAAGTTGGCAGGGTTACCTAAAACAAACATGTAAATTAAAATGGCTACTACTACTAGTACCGGGATAGCAAATGATGCGAACATTGCGCTGAATTTGCTTTCTGATTTTTGTGTTTGAACTTTGTTCATTTTGTACAAATTTTTAGAGGATGCAAAAAAACTAATTTAATTGATAAATGAAAGCATTTGTGGGAAAAATTAAACCGCTTTGGGGGCTTTTATTTTCAGTGTTTTAACGTGAATTAACTTAAATATAATACATCACAACAGTAAAATATTAATTACAAATACTCTTTTAAGTCTACTTTTTGTTGTTGAATTATTAAAAAATAATATTTGATTTATAAAATATTGTTTGAGATACCCTTAATAAAAAAATAGAAATGTGGTAAACCACGTATTCTTTTATTGATTATGGTTTTATTTCAAGATTTGCATTAGCATATCGGGGACTATTGTTAAACCTATAGTTGTTAAAGCACAAATAATGGCCACAACCATGTATGTTGGGTGAATAACCAATGGTTTATCGTTTGCAGGTTGGCTATACATAGCAATAACCACTTTTAAGTAGTAGTATACAGCGATGATAGAATTAACAACAGCAAACAATGTTAGTGTCACGTAACCGTTTCTGATGGCCTCACTAAATATATAGTACTTGCCTAAAAAACCGGCAAATGGAGGAATACCAGCCAACGAAAGCATGAATATACTTATTAAAGCAGCTGCAAAAGGATTCTTTTTAGCTAATCCATTAAATGCTTCTACATTTTCGCTATGGTTACTTTTAAATGTCATGATGGCTAATGCAAATAAACCAATGGTTGCAATGGCATATGCACCTGCATAAAAGAATACAGAAGATGCTGCATTACCTTGCGAGCTTAACACACCAAGTAACATGTAACCTGCGTGCGCAATACCTGAGTATGCTAAAATACGCTTAACATTTATCTGGCTTAATGCAATTACGTTACCAACCATAATGGTTGCTCCGGTCACGATTATCAATAGTGGTTCAACATAATACATGGTGCCACCAAGGCAATGGCTGAACAAACGGTATAAGGCAGCAAATGCAGCAACTTTAACCAATGTGCTCATAAATGCAGTAATTAATGCTGGTGCTCCTTCGTAAACGTCAGGACTCCAAAAATGGAATGGAACCGCAGAAACTTTAAATAACATAGCAAACAATAATAAGGTAACACCTAGGTAGAACATTGGTACTACCTCGCCTGCAGCGATATATTTGCTGATACCTTCTAATTCAAATGTGCCGCTTGCACCGTATATAAGCGCAATACCAAATAACAAGAATCCCGAGGCAAAAGCACCCATCAAAAAGTACTTCATCCCCGATTCGTTACTACGTGTATCGAACCTACGGCTACCTGCCATGATGTATAATGAAATAGAGAGAATTTCAATTCCTAAAAACAACATGGCCATATTGTTGTAGCTAAACATTACCAATGCACCACATAAAACAAATACCATAATTGACAAGTAATCGCTTATTTGGTTTTGTTCGTCTTTGTAATAATTAGCAGATAATACAAATATTAATATAGAAATGATAATAGCTAAACCACTAAACGCTATGGCGAAATTGTCCATTTTAATCATGTGGCTTACCGAAACCGAGCCGATTGTAGCAGGAGTTGTAATACCCCAATGTTGCAAGTTAACTGCAAAAATGGCAGTTAAACCTATGATTATTGCAGGCACTAATAATTTACGAAGGTTTAATACCTCGGCCAGCATACAAAATAAACCTAAGCAAGTTGTATAAATTAAAGTTGTCATGTTCCGTAAATTATTTAGCTATGGCTTTGTTTAAAATTATATCTAGTGATGGCTGAACCAATTCAAATATTGGTTTTGGGTACAAACCCATAACCACGATGGTAAATGCAATGATACCTAAAACTAAAGTTTCGCTCCAATTTAGGTCAGTAAAGTGTTGGGTGTTTTCGTTGGTGTTTCCTAACATTGTGTTTTGGAACATACGCAACATATATACAGCACCTAAAATAATGGTTAAACCTGCAAATACTGATAACCAAGTATTGTACTTAAATACACCAAATAACAATAAAAATTCACCAATAAAACCGTTGGTTAATGGTAAGGCCACACTGGCAATAACCACAATCATAAATAATGTATTGAAACGTGGTGCGATGTTACGTATTCCGCCAAGGCTACTAATGTTTGCAGTTTGTGTTCTGTTGATGATAATATCTGCACAGAAGAATAAACCCACCACATTTACACCGTGAGCAATCATTTGCACCACACTACCTTGTAAACCTTCGATGTTTAAAGCAAAAATACCTGCCGCTATTAAACCTACGTGAGCTACAGATGAGTAAGCAAATAATTTCTTTATATCATTTTGCATGATTGCTATGATTGACGCATACACAATACCAATTACACATAATGTAATAGCTAATGGTCCCCACTCTGCAATACCGGCAGGAAGTATTGGTAGCAACCAACGTATTAAACTGTAAGTACCCATTTTTAGCATGATACCACTTAACAACATGGTTCCTTGTGTTGGTGCTTCGCTATAGGTATCGGCTTGCCAAGTATGAAAAGGTACAATTGGAATTTTAATGGCAAATGCCAGGAAGAACATCCAAAATAACCAACCTTGGTTACAGCTACATACCGGGTTGTTGTATAAATCGGTAATGTTAAAGCTTGCATTAGGGTTGTAGTAGTATAACATAATGAAGCCAAACAACATCAACAAACTACCAGCTAAAGTGTATATGAAAAACTTTAGTGTAACAGGTACACGGTTTTTTCCACCCCAACCTAAAGCGATGAAGTAAATTGGTAATAATGCCAACTCCCAGAAAATGTAATACAAAAGACCATCATAGGCCATAAATACGCCTATCAATGCAAATTGCATTAACAACATTAATGAGAAGTACGTTTTAGCGTTTGAGTATTCGCGATTAAATCCGCTTAGTACAATTAATGGAAGTAAGAAGTTGGTTAAGCCAATCATTACAAAACTTAAACCATCAACACCTAAGTTAATACTAATTTTAGGACTGCTTATCCAATCGTGAAAAAATACGAATGCTTCAGGACCTTGTTGTTTAAAAATGGTATACGCATACACTGTTAAACCAAACTCGGCAACAGTAAATAACAAAGCTACACGCGATGCCATTTTATTGCCACTAAGCAATACGGCTAAAGCAGCAACTAACGGTAATAATAAAAGTAGTAAGGTCATCATTTATATAAACAAGCGAATTATCAATAATACCATCATGCCAATAACCATAGCAAACACATAAAATCCGGTGTTACCAGTTTGCATTAATCGCATGGTTTTACCTGTTGTGGCCACTATCCAGGCTGTTGCATTCACAGCCAGATCAATAATTAATTTATCAACCAATACCAAAAACAAATCGCTTAATACGGTAATTGGTTTAACAAACACAGTTTCATAAATTTCGTCAACATAAAACTTATTGCTGATTACTTTATTTAAACCGGTTAATTCAACGTCATCTGCAGGTAATGCATTTTGTTTAACATACTTGTTGTAAGCAAATAGAATTACCACAATAGCTCCAATACCTGCAAAACTCATTAAGGCAATTTCTGTGGCATGAGAAACTTTTTCGTGATGAACTAAATATTGTGCTGAACCCTCTGTTACTGATGACAAGTAAGTACTAAATGCATGTTGTACATGAAAAACTTCGGGTAAGCCCAACAAACCACCAACTACTGCCAAAATACAAAGTACAATCAACGGTAAAGTCATGGTTATTGGTGATTCATGAATATGTTTCTTGGTTTCTTCAGTACCTCTAAAGTTACCAAAGAAAGTTAAGAATACTAACCTGAACATATAAAATGCAGTAATGAATGAACTGATTGATAAGATTACCCAAATAGTTTTGTTCTGTTCAAAAGCATGTGCTAAAATCTCGTCTTTTGAGAAGAAACCTGATAAAAATGGAAAACCTGAGATGGCTAATGATGCTAGTAAGAAGGTGATGTATGTTACTTTGATGTATTTGCCCAATCCACCCATTTTACGAATGTCTTGTTCGCCATGTAAGGCATGAATAACACTACCTGCTCCCAAGAATAATAATGCTTTAAAAAATGCATGTGTAACTACATGGAACATACCACTGCTAAAGGCTCCTAAACCTAAGGCTGCAAACATCAACCCTAATTGAGAAACGGTAGAGTAGGCTAGTACTTTTTTAATGTCATTTTGTAATAAACCAATAACTGCAGCAAATACAGATGTAGCCACGCCTACTATTAATATAAACGTTAATGTAGTTGGTGCTAAAGAGAATAATATATTGCTTCGCACAATCATATAAATACCTGCTGTTACCATCGTTGCAGCATGTATTAATGCAGAAACCGGAGTTGGTCCAGCCATTGCATCAGGAAGCCACGTGAATAAAGGCAACTGTGCCGATTTTCCCATTGCACCCACAAATAATAACATGGTAATTGTAATTAATAATGCACTATTTGGTGCTAAAGTTTGAGCTTGATTTGCAACGGTTGAATAATCTATGCTGCCGAAATAAAACAACATAAAAAACATACCCAACAAAAAGCCCAAATCGCCTATGCGGTTCATCACAAAAGCTTTTTTAGCGGCATTGTTGTAAGATTCATTTTTAAACCAAAATCCAATTAATAAATAGGAGCATAAACCTACACCTTCCCAACCAATAAACATTACTAAATAGTTGTTACCCATTACCAATAACAACATGAAAAAGATAAATAGATTAAGATAAGTGAAGAAACGAGTAAAGCCTTCATCATCGTGCATGTATCCTATGCTGTATAAGTGAATTAAAAAACCAATACCTGTTACTACTAAAAGCATAGTGATGGTTAGCGGGTCAATTAAAAAACCAAAAGTGATATTGATGTTGCTGAATGCAATCCAATTAAAAATATCAATATTTAAAGATGAAGTAGAATTTAGCCCGTTAAATAATGTAACCGAGCAAATAAAAGAGCCTAAAATAGCGAGTGCAGCTATCCAACCAGTAACTGATTTCGGAAGAAACTTTCCAAACAATCCGTTAATGAGGAAACCAATTAAAGGCAACAACGGAACCAATAATGCCGGAGTTACCAATAAGGTGTCTTGTATCATGTTATCGTTCATGTGTGCGTTACTTTTCTAATTAATTTTGTGTTACCACTTTAATTTATTTAATACATTAATATCTGTACTTGCAGCATTTCTGTATATACTCATCATTAGGGCTAAGCCAACAGCTACTTCTGCTGCTGCAACTACCATGATAAAAAATACGAATACTTGTCCATCGCTATTACCACTATATGCCGAGAATGACACCAATAACAAATTAACTGAGTTTAACATCAACTCTATACACATTAAAATAATGATGGCATTTCTGCGAAAAAGTACGCCCATAATACCTATACAAAATAATAAAGTGCTTAATACTAAATACCAATTTTGTGGCACTGCTTGTAATGTATTTTCCATATTCTTAATCCCTTTAATTGGTTATTTTTTCTCTTTTTTCGCCAACAATACACTACCAATCATTGCAGATAAAAATAGCACTGATGATATTTCGAATGGCAATAAGAAATCTGTAAATAGTTTTTTACCAACTTCCTCAACAAAACCAATATTTGTTTTATTTGGCAGGTTAAATTCACCTAATTCTGTTGCACGCATTGATGCAATCAACACTACAAAAAACAAACCAGCTGCTATGGCAGAGGCTATTTTGGATAGATTTGATTTATGTGGTTCGGTATCTGCATTTAAATTTAATAACATGACCACAAATAGGAATAGTACCATAATAGCACCAGCATAAACTATTAAATGAACAATTGCGAGGAATTGGGCATTTAACAATACATAATGACCTGCTATTGTAAAGAAGCAAACAATTAGCCACAATACACTGTACATTGGGTTTTTAGAAAACACAACAGCTAAAGCACTGATTATTGTTAAAATAGCTAAAGTTAGAAATAAGTATAAGCTCATGATTTATTGTTAACTCGTGATGATTATTTGTTTAATAAAGGTTGTTTTGGAGAACCTTCCATTTCGTAATTCTTTTTACGCTTGCTTACATCTACGCGTCCTGATGCATCAATTCCCTCTACCAATATATCTTTACCATAAATAAAGTTACCACGTGTAAATGCGGTGGGTACAATTCTATCACTCAGGTAAATGGCGTCTTTAGGACAAGCATCTTCGCACAACCCACAGTATATACAGCGTAGCATATTAATTTCATACTTAGCAGCATATTTTTCTTCGCGATATAAATTTTCTTCACCCTTTTTACGTTCAGCAGCTTCAATACTTATCGCTTCAGCTGGGCATGCTACTGCGCATAAGCCACATGCGGTGCAATTTTCACGACCTTTATCATCGCGTTTTAAAACATGTTGCCCGCGGTAAACTGAAGCGATTTCACGTTTTTCTTCTGGATACCTGACAGTAGCCGATTTTTTAAATAAGTGTTTTATTGTTATGGCTAATCCACTAAAAATAGCTGGTAAATAAAGTTTTTCTACCCAATTTAGGTCGTGCTTTACAACTACTTTTGATCTATTCGTTAATTGCATGGTTGATTCTGTTTTCGTGTTTGGTGTATTTTGATTATTTAAAGAAAGTAATCCATGCACCGGTTACTAATACGTTTACAATTGATAACGGAATTAATATTTTCCATCCTAAATTCATTAATTGATCGTAGCGGAAACGAGGTAATGTCCAACGTACCCACATGAAAAAGAAAATGAAGAACAATATTTTAGCAAATAATACTGCTATGCTTACAATGGCAGCAATATTTTGAGGTAAATCCAAACTATCTATGCCTGGAAAATGATAACCACCAAAATATAAACTTGCAATAATTGCTGATGAGATAAACATATTTATATACTCTGCAAACAAGAATAAGCCTAATTTCATTGAGCTAAATTCTGTGTGATAACCACCTATTAATTCACTTTCCGATTCAGGTAAGTCGAATGGAGCACGATTACACTCAGCAAAGGCACATATTAAAAAGATTAAAAAACCAATTGGTTGGCGCACAACATTCCATACATTGCCATCTCCGGCTTGTCCATCTACGATTTCGCGAAGACTCAACGAGTTGTTGATTAGTAATAAAGCAACAATACTCATACCCATTGCCAACTCATAGCTAATCATTTGTGAGGCTGCACGTAAAGCACCTAACAAAGCAAACTTATTGTTTGATGCCCATCCACCAATCATAATACCATATCCGCCAATTGATATCACTGCGAATAAGTATAATAAGCCCACATTTAAATCGGCAACCTGTAAACCAAACTCATGTCCACCAAAATTAAAAGACTTACCCCATGGTATGATAGCACTGGTCATTAAAGCCGTCATCATAAAAATACATGGACCAACAATGAATAAGAATTTATCAGAAGCATTTGGAATAATCTCTTCTTTGGTAAACATTTTTACACCATCGGCAATTGGTTGTAACAATCCAAATGGTCCTGCACGATCTGGTCCTACGCGGTCTTGCAAGAAAGCTGCAATTTTACGCTCACCATAGGTTGAGTAGGCAGCAATGCCTAAACTCACCGCAAAAATAATTACGATGAGAATTGTTTTATCTAACAGTAATGCCCAATCCATTATTCGGTAATTTGTTTTATTTCGTTCAACTTAAGTTCTTTAGGTTTAACCATGTTCATGTAATGGTTAGCCGATATCACCGAATGACGGTTGATTTTTCTGGGTCCTTCAATAGTCCAATCGCTTGTTTGTTTTTTATCAAAACGGCAAGTGTTACATATAAACTCTTCCACTTCACCCCATTGGTCTTTGCGACCTGTTACACGCAATACCTCTTCACCTTGATACCACAATACCACTTTGCCACTGCATTTTTCGTTTTCACAATTGCGATGTGCGTCAACAGGTTTGGTAAACCAAACACGGCTTTTAAATCGGAAAGTTTTATCTGTTAAAGCTCCCACAGGGCAAACATCAATCACATTACCAGAAAAGTCATTATCAATAGCCTGCTCTATATAAGTAGATATTTCGGCATGATCACCACGATTTAATACTCCATGTACGCGACCATCTGTAATTTGCTCAGCTGTTTTTACGCAACGATAGCATAGGATACAGCGAGTCATGTGCAATTGAATTTTTTCACCAATATCGATTTTTTCAAACGTTCTGCGTTCAAAATCGGTGCGTGTTTTATAATTGCCATGGTCGTAGCTTAAGTCTTGTAAATGACACTCACCTGCTTGGTCGCAAACTGGGCAATCCAATGGGTGATTTAACAATAAAAACTCAACCACACCTGCTCGGGCATCTTTTACTTTAGCAGAAGTATTGTTAGCAACCACCATACCATCCATAATAGTGGTTCGGCAACTTGCCACTAACTTAGGCATTG
>CANHBJ010000026.1 GCA_947459075.1 Bacteroidota bacterium | reverse complement strand
TGCATAAAATACTTGTAATATTTTATGGAATCTAAAGGTGTCATGGTAGTATCTACTTCACCACGCGTATAACTAAACACCTTCATTTTAACAGGTGTATTAAAAGCCTTTTCAATCTGAGCTTCACTTGCACCAGCAGCTTTCATAATAAGATAACGATCGCTGCGTTTCATTCCTGCGGTAATCAACTCTTTGTATTGTCCCCATGGCTCACGACCTTTCCAATGTTCAAAGAATTTGCCCTGCATGAACTTCACATGGGTGTTTACACTTTCTTCGGCCATGGCTTGCATTTTACTGTTAATCGTGGTGTAAATTTTCAAGCCATCTTTATATAAGTTAAAACCGTTTTCGGCACACCAATCCAATATTTCCTGACGTAAATATTCTCTAAAATATGGAGCCAATCCATCGTTGTGGTCCTCCTCTTGATATTTTAACTCAATAGGTTTCGCTTTAAGTGTATCATACGTTTCGTTATTAATATAATCGTACTTACGCATTTGGTTAAGCACTGTATTACGCCTAAACAACGCATTAGCTGGGTTACGAACTGGACTGTATTTGGTTGGTGCTTTTAACATCCCTACCAACATAGCGGCCTCCACTTCGGTAAGTTTTAATGGAGTTGTACCAAAGAAAGTTTTAGCAGCACTGCTTATTCCAAATGAATTTCCACCAAACTCAACTGTATTAAAATACATGGTAATAATTTCTTCTTTGGTATATCGTTCTTCAATTCTTATAGCTGTAATCCACTCTTTAAGTTTAGTGGTTGCTTTGTTAAAAACGTTATTAAACTTTTTACGCGGAAATAAGTTTTTGGCTAATTGTTGGGTAACAGTACTTGCACCACCACGTTTACCTAAAAATAAAACCGCACTTGTAAATCTCCTAAAATCAATACCCGAATGATCATAAAACCTAACATCTTCTGTTGCAATTAATGCATTTACCAAGTTAGGACTTAACTCATCAAATGTTGTATTTGATCTGTTTTGAAGGTAATATTTACCCAACAACACACCATCTTCGGCATATACTTCAGAGGCCAAATAAGTTTTTGGATTTTCTAATTCTTCAAGAGGGGGTAACTCGCCAAACCAACCCCAACTTACCATAAACACAAACAAGGTAAAAGAGATGATTCCGGTAAAAACCAAAATCCATAACCATTTAAAAAATCGCGAAAACGGATTGTTAAAAAAATATTCGTTTAAACTCACGGTTTAATTTGTTTTAATAAGGTTGGTAATTGTTCGCTAAAATAGGTATTGTATGCTTCAATTTTCTTTTCCTTCAACATTTTTTTAAACAAATCGGTTGAAATAACAAACTGTATGAAAGAGACGTTAGAGGGAACATTGTTTTTATAAAAACCAATTGTATTAAATCCATTTAAGTATTGCACTGCTGGAGTTAATTTACTGAACTCACGTACATACAAAATCTGATAGCCATCATTGGAAATTAACGTATTTGCTCGCAAAGTTTCCAACTGATAATACTCTTCGTTGTAGTTAATTATTTTCTGCAACAAATCGTTCATATCATACTTTTCTGTTTTGGTTGCAAAAACATAATAATTTGCCCCTTCAGTATCTAAAGCAAACTCAGGTTTGTTAAGTTCTTCTGATTTTGCGGATGCAGAGGTAGGGTTGTTAATCAAGTTTAAAATATCTTGTGCGCGTTCAGACACATCTGTTTTAGGATAGGCTTTTATAATTTCTAATAGCTCCAATTTAAACGCCCCAATAGAATCTGTTTTACCCACAGCTAATGCATAAATAAAATCAAATTTTGCTTGCATGGCATTACCGCTATATTTTTTATCAGCTTCCAATTTCGCTTGTTTTACGGCCATGTAATTTCCATCCAAATACATTTGGTAAATACCTTCGTAAGTTTTTAAAATTTCTTTGTTAGTTGAGTTTTCCGCAGAAACTACCGTTTTATTTAGAAGAATTAACGCATACTTACTATCCGAATATTTGTTAATCAATTCAGATTTTACATTTTCGGCTTTGTCTGATTGCTTGATGTTGTTATAAAGTTTAAACAAACGATACAAAGCTTCAGGCTCGTAATCACTTGCAGGAAAACGTTTATTTAACTTGTTAAAACTCGCTATGGCTTCTTTAGGGTCGTTTATTTTTTCTTCGTAAATATTACCCAAGTTATAATAAGCCTCTTTAATTTTCTCGTTTGATTTTTCTATTTCAACCGCACCATATGGTACATTTTTAACCCAAGAAGCACGTTCTTCCGACACACTTACTTTTTCAATTTCTTTCTTATCATCTTTAAAACCATCAGGAGATTTTTCTCCAACTTTTGGTTTGCTTACCATGGAACTATCTTTAACCATTGCGCTATCGGCTGAATTAGCATTTTGATCCTTCACTTTTTCTTTAGCAGCAATGCGCCAGAAATCTTCGTTCTCTCTTCTACCCCATTTGCGCACACTAAAAAACTCTTGCTCGCCTGTTGCTTTAATTGATGGATTATAAAAATACCATTGCCCTTGCTCAACTCCTAAATTAGGTAATGCTGGCCCACCACCAATTGGTTTGTTTAATTCAGCTTGTTTTTCAATTTCCTTTTGCACTAAAGCGTTTTTAGCATCTTGTATAGCTTTAAGTTTTGCCGCATTAATCCAGCTGTCTACTTTTTTCTCTAACTCAGCCTTACTAAGTTTCGACAAGCTTTGTAAACTATCTTCGGTTTCAATGATTAAGATGTTACTTATTAACTCACTCAATACATTTTTTTTGTCTTGAACCTTCTTGTAATCTTTATTATCAGCTGGAATAACATTGGCGGCACTATCGTAATAAGCTTGACCCATACGATAGTTTGGCATGGATAAATAAATATCACCCAAAGCCAAATAGCTTAATGTTTTTTGAGTCGCATTTTTTGTACTTTTTGATATGGAAAGTTGATAATGTTTTATTGCATTAGGTATTTCATTTGCACGATGTTCTACCTTGGCTAATTCGAAATAAACTTGGTCAAACATTCCATCATTTTTATCATCCCGAAGCATCCTTTTTAAGTTTCGCTTTACTTGGTTAACTTCTTTTTTGTTGTTGGGATTATATGTTCTTGTTAAATTTAAATTTGCATTAAATTCAAAATCGTAAGGCGCCAATAACTTGGTTACATTTACAAAACATTGTTTTGCTTGTTTAATACTATCTTGCAACAAATACAATTGACCTAAAATATAGTTGTAGCGGATTTTTTCATTTTTAATTGATGCATTTGTTAAAGCAACTTTTAACCTATCAGCTGCAAGGTTGTATTTTTCTTGTTTAAGATAAATATCGGCAGCGGTTGCATATATAAAAACTTTTTGCTGCTTTGTTAACTTTTGAGTTTTAAGAATAAATTTTTCTGGCACTTTCTTTTTACCAGCAAATTTGATTGGATCAATCTCACTAATCAATAATCCCATTACAGCTTCCGCCTCACCATGCTTATTTAATCCATCGTAACAGCGTGCAATCCAAGCGGTAGTTACTTTTGTTAAATCGGTATTGGGATATTTAGAGTTAATATATTGAAACCCCTCAAGTGCAGCAAAAAAATCTCGTTTATAAAACTGTGCCTTGGCCATTAGATAGTAACTGTCGTCAGTATATCGGCCAACCATATGCATTTGTATTGATTTTGACGCTTTTTTTATTACCTCATCCATTGATGGAGTTAAACCTTTGGAAGCACCTTCATCAGGGGTAATCAAAATAGGTAGTATTTTATTAAAATCGTTTTGAACACCCATTTCATATGTTTGAATGGCTTCATCAAACTTGATTTCTCCGTTAAAATACACATTGTAATGGCCAGTTAATGTATGCCACTTGCGGTTAAGCCATCTATCGCGTGTTGGATTACAAGATATTACAAGTATTAATAATACAATTGTAAATAAACTCCAACTATTTTTTTTTATGCTATAATGCAAACTCTTAAAAATTGCTTTGTTTTGAATACTTAACTTTGAAAACGCAAAATTATTTTATTGCCTCACACTACAAAATAAACTTACAAGAGCAATGGTCAATAAAAATACATTCGCACATTATGGAAAAGAAAAAGAAAAAACTCATACACAAGTTAAAAAACAGGTACAGAATAGTTTTAATTAACGATACCACTTTTGAAGAAAAGTTTTCACTAAGCCTCACCCCAATGAA
The DNA here is from genome assembly GCA_947459075.1 of Bacteroidota bacterium. GTDB lineage: Bacteria > Bacteroidota > Bacteroidia > UKL13-3 > UKL13-3 > UBA6183. The sequence continues at coordinate 17,850 of CANHBJ010000026.1, read as the reverse complement.
TGTTTTTGTGGGTTTTAGCAGTTTTCTTGTGTTTTTTACCATTATCATTTCCTTGTTAATAGTATTTACACCCTTACGTGAATACATTCCTGGATATGCCGACCCTGATTTAAAAAACGATTTGGCTAAAACATTGTATAAAACAGACTCGCTAGAACAGGCACTTTCTGACAAAGAAGTCTATTATAAAAATCTTATGAATATTGTAACTGATAATATTCCAAAAGATACGACCATGCTTAAAAGGTAACAAAAAATGTTGATATATAGCAAATTACATAAAATGTCGCAATTCATACTGTCCATTTTGCTTTAATTTATTTTTTAGCTACATTTGCTATTCTAATTTAAGCTGTTTGAAAGTTGAAAAGCATCAAACAATAAATAAAATATAACATGGCATTATTTAACAATAATAAAAACCAATCAGTAGCATTTAACCCTAATACGTTAAACATAATTAATAGTGGCACTCAAATTTTGGGTGATGTTAACTCGGATGGCGACATGCGTGTTGATGGTTCCATTAAAGGATACCTTACATCAAAAGCAAGATTGGTATTAGGTCCTACAGCTATTATAGAAGGTGACGTTAAAGCTGCGAACATTGAAATATCAGGCGAAGTAAATGGTAATATATACGCTACCGAATTACTTACTGTTAAGTCAACTGCTAAAATTTCGGGAGATATTGTTTCAAATAAATTAATTATTGAGGCTGGTGCCATATTTAATGGCTCAAGTAAAATGAATAAGCCTAAGGAAGCTTCGTTAAACAACAATAACAATGGAGCCAAGCAACAACCACAAGCCTCAGGCAAACAACCAGAAGCAATCGCTAACTAATTACGCTAAATATAGTGCTTTTGCATTCCAAATGATTGGCGTCTTTGTTGCACTATCATTAGGTGGTAATTGGGTTGATCAACAATTGAACTTAAAATTCCCATACTTTACACTTCTTGGTTTATTTATAGCCTTATCAACTATTTTTTACAGTTTGTATGCAATAACAAATAAAAACAGTAAAAACAACCAGGAATAGTTTCTTTTGTGGAAAACACGCCATCAAACAACTAATGACTTTTATCAGGTTTTATATTTTTCTAATAGCAATTACACTTTTTCAAGTTGGTATTGTATTGTGTATACCACATTTAGTACCCACAAAAGATGTAATAAATGCAATTGTTTTCATGACCATTTTAACAGCTTTAATATACCCAATTGCCTATATGGGAGCGGGAAAGAAAGACGGTTACGCCTTTATTATTTCGGCATACTTAACTATTGGCATTCGATTTATTTTTAGTATTTTTTATATACTATATTACAGATATACTAGAACTAACTACGAACTCGGTTTTATTTTTTCTTTTTTTATAACCTACATTTTTTACACAGTGTTTGAAATTACAAGTCTTACTGCTAAATTGCGACTCGATTTAAAGGAAAAACATAGCAGTAATGAATCCAATAACAACTAGATTATCAGGCAAAAACATACTATTTTCGACTGTATTTTTAGTTTCATTTTCACTCCTAAATAATGTTGTAAATGCTCAAAATGAGCATAATCATGCTAGCGAGTCGGTTGAAACAACGATTGAAAATTCGGATTCAAGCACAAAAACTGAAACTATTGCTGTTGATAAGCACAGCAATTCTGGTGAGGAAAAATTTAACACCCAAGAACTTATTATGGAACATATTGCCGATGCACACGATTGGCATTTATGGGGTCATACTTCAGTTCATTTACCAATCATTTTATATACCAGTAAAGGTTTTGAGTTTTTCTCATCAGGCAAATTTGAACATGGACATGCCACACATCAAGGGACCCATTTCAATTACCGCATAGTAAAAAACCCAGGTGAACAAAAAGAAAACATTAAAGCAGTAGATGCTTCAGGTAATGTAGATGAATCAATTTCTGTTATTGATTTATCTATCACTAAAAATATAGCTTCACTTTTATTGTCGGTTATTTTGTTATTAATCATTTTCATTAGTATAGCAAATGGATACAAAAAACGTGGAATTGGTGCTCCAAAAGGTTTGGGTGCTTGGTTAGAGCCAATTGTTATATTTGTTCGTGACGATATTGCTCGTCCGAATTTAGGCGAAAATTACGCACGTTTTATGCCTTACCTACTCACTGTTTTCTTCTTTATATGGATGAATAATGTATTAGGATTGGTTCCATTTTTTCCTGGAGGAGCAAATGTTACTGGCAACATAGCCGTTACATTAGTATTAGCATTAATTACATTTATTTTAACTAACATAAACGGTACAAAAACATATTGGGGGCATATTTTCTCGCCACATGTACCAAAATGGTTATGGCCTTTAATGATACCTGTAGAAATTATAGGCTTATTCACTAAGCCATTCGCTTTGATGATACGCTTATTTGCTAACATCACTGCAGGCCATATTTTAATTTTAAGTTTAGTTTGTTTAATATTTATATTTAAATCACTGGCTGTAGCTGGCATATCTGTTCCATTTATCGTTTTCATTAGCGTAATTGAAATGGTGGTAGCTTTCATTCAGGCGTTTATTTTTACCATCCTATCTGCATTATATATAGGAATGGCTTTAGAAAAACCGCAACATGATGATCATCACTAAACTTAATTTTTTGAATCTTTTTTTTATTAAACATAAATAAATACAACAATGACAGGAAGTATCGCTGCAATCGGAGCTGGATTAGCCGCAATTGGTGCAGGCTTAGGTATTGGTAGAATTGGTGGATCAGCCGTAGAAGGTATCGCTCGCCAACCAGAAGCCGCTAACAAAATTCAAACTGCAATGTTAATTGCCGCTGCCTTCGTAGAGGCTGTAGCACTTTTCGCAGCAGTAATTGCTTTGTTAGGCATCAATTAATCTCAGTAGTAAAGCCCGATGGTGATTTACGAATCTATATCGGGCTTTCTTTTTCGATTTTAAAACATCACAAACAGAAAAAAGTATTTTCTTATGGAATTAGTAACACCCAGCATTGGATTAGTAGTTTGGTCTACTTTATCTTTTCTAATTTTAATGTTTTTGTTAACCAAGTTTGCTTGGAAACCAATTACAGCAGCATTAAAAGAACGTGAAGACAGCATTGAAGGAGCTTTAAAACAAGCTGAAGCTGCTCGTGATCAAATGCAATTATTAAAAAACGACAACGAACGTTTATTAAATGAAGCACGCGCAGAACGTGATCGTTTATTAAAAGAAGCCAGCGAAATGAAAGATCAAATTTTAGCAAAAGCTAAAAGCGATGCAAAAACGGAAGGCGATAAAATGATTATTGCAGCTAAAGATGCGATTGAACGTGAAAAATTAAATGCGATGAACGAATTAAAATCTCAAGTTGCCACATTATCAATTGATATGGCAGAGAAATTATTGCGTAAACAATTAGCAGACCGTGGCCAACAAGAAGCATTTGTAAACGATAACTTAAACTCAATTAGCCTAAACTAAAATGTCAGAATACAGGGTAGCCGCCAGATACGCTAAGTCAATTTTAGACTTATCTAATGAGCAAAAGAGTCTTGATGCCGTGTTGAGCGACATGAGAACTTTTGCCAACATTGTATCGAACAGTGGCGACATGCGTAACTTGTTGTCTAGTCCAATAGTTCCGGGCGATAAAAAGTTAGCCGTATTAAAACACTTGTTCGAAAAACAGTTTCAACCAATAACCATCAAGTTTTTTGATATAATAATCCGTAAAAAACGTGAAGGTTTTTTAGGTGCCATAGCTCATGGTTTTATTGAACAATACAACGATTTAAATAACATTGCTAATGCAACTGTTAAATCAGCTGTTGAATTGAGCGAAGCTGTAATTACTGAAATTAAAGGACACATTGAAAGCCAAACAGGCAAAAAAATAAATATATCTGCAACTGTAGATGCAAACTTAATTGGTGGTATTGTAGTGCAGGTAGAAGACAAGTTGTTTGATGCAAGTATTGCAGGAAAACTTGGCAAGTTAAAACAAGAATTATTAAACAGTTACATTTCTAAATAAAACAATTTATGGTAGAGATCAGACCTGATGAGGTATCTGCAATCATTAGAGAGCAACTAAGCAGCTTTAAATCAGAAGCTGAATTAGAAGAAGTTGGTACCGTGCTACAAGTGGGCGATGGTATTGCACGTATTTACGGCTTAACCAAAGTTCAAAGTGGGGAATTAGTAGAATTTGCAAATGGAGTACAAGCTATTGTACTTAACCTTGAAGAAGACAACGTTGGTGCAGTATTACTTGGTTCATCAGATTCAATAATTGAAGGTGATACAGTAAAACGTACCGGCCGTATTGCATCTATTAAAGTAGGTGAAGGTATGCTAGGACGTGTTGTAAATACGCTAGGCTTGCCAATAGATGGTAAAGGCCCAATTACTGGTGATTTATACGAAATGCCTCTAGAGCGCAAAGCACCTGGTGTAATTTACCGCGAGCCTGTAAAAGAACCACTTCAAACTGGTATTAAAGCAATAGATGCGATGATTCCTATTGGACGTGGACAACGTGAGTTAGTTATTGGTGACCGTCAAACGGGTAAAACTGCAGTTTGCATTGATACCATTATTAATCAAAAAGAATTTTACGATGCAGGTAAACCTGTATTTTGTATTTATGTGGCTATTGGACAAAAAGCTTCTACCGTTGCACAAGTGGTAAAAACTTTAGAAGAAAAAGGTGCGATGCCATACACAGTTGTTGTAACAGCTACTTCATCAGATCCTGCTCCAATGCAATTTTTCGCCCCTATGGGTGGTGCTGCAATTGGTGAGTTCTTCCGCGATACTGGTCGTCCAGCTTTAATTGTATTTGATGATTTGTCAAAACAAGCTGTAGCATATCGTGAAGTTTCTTTGTTGCTTAAACGTCCTCCAGGTCGTGAAGCGTATCCAGGTGATGTGTTTTATCTACATAGCCGTTTGTTAGAAAGAGCTGCAAAAATAAATGCAACAGACAGCATTGCTCAAGCAATGAACGATATACCACCTTCTATCAAACATTTAGTAAAAGGTGGAGGATCATTAACTGCTTTACCTATCATCGAAACTCAAGCTGGTGACGTATCGGCATACATTCCAACTAACGTAATTTCTATTACTGATGGACAGATTTTCTTAGAGTCGAATTTATTTAACTCTGGTGTTCGTCCGGCTATCAACGTAGGTATTTCTGTATCTCGTGTTGGAGGAAATGCTCAAATCAAATCAATGAAAAAAGTAGCGGGTACTTTAAAATTGGATCAAGCCCAATACCGTGAATTAGAGGCTTTCTCTAAATTTGGTTCTGACTTAGATGCTGCAACTAAAGCGGTTTTAGCAAAAGGAGCTCGTAACGTGGAAATTTTGAAACAAGGCCAATTCTCACCATTAACAGTAGAGAAACAGGTGGCTATTATTTACTTAGGAACAAAAGGATTGTTAAACAATATTCCTGTTAATAAAGTTCGTGAGTTTGAAAACGATTTCCACCAGTATATGGAAGCAAAACACAGCAATATTTTAGCTGAGTTGAAAAAAGGTAATTTAAGTGATGATGTTACCAACACTATTGAGTTGGTAGCTAAAGAATTATCATCAAAATATAGCGCTTAAGCGAATAGAAAATAGTTGATAGTTGCCGGTTGAATTGTTAAATAAATTCAACCGGTTACATCATCAACCAATCATCATTAAAAATGGCAAATTTAAAAGAAGTACGTACACGTATCACTTCGGTTACATCAACCCAACAAATTACCAAAGCGATGAAGCTGGTAAGTGCTACAAAATTGCGCAGGGCTCAGAATGCCATTATTCAAATGCGCCCCTATGCCGAGAAACTAAATGGAATTCTTGGCAACTTAGCTGACAGTGTTGAAGTAGATTCGTTAAAAGTGTATTTTGAATCGCGTAAAGTAAACAATGTATTATTAGTTGTTATTACTAGTGATAGAGGTTTATGTGGAGGTTTTAACAGCAATGTAGCTAAATTAGCTAACACTTTAGTTAAAGAAAAATATGCTGGTAAAAACATTACAGTGTTACCAATAGGTAAAAAGGGAGGAGAGTTTTTTGCAAAAACAAATGTTAACATGGATTACACTTTCCGTGATACATTTTTAAATTTAAGCGGTGATGCTGGCTTTGAAATTGGTACGTTTTTACTTGATGCTTTTAAAACCAAAAAATTTGATGCGATTGAAATTGTATATAATCAATTTAAAAACGCAGCAACTTTAATTTTAACAAACGAATCCTTTTTGCCAATTAACTTAAATAACTTTGGTGTTAAAGCTAAAAACGGCAAAAAGAACGACTATATTTTTGAACCTTCAGATGTTGAAATTTTAGAAGAATTGATTCCCCGAATTTTGAAAACACAATTGTATCGTGCTTTACTTGATTCATTTGCCTCTGAGCATGGTGCTCGTATGGTGGCTATGGATAAAGCAACAGAAAACGCTGGAGATTTATTAAAAAGCTTAAAAGTAGAATACAACCGTGCTCGTCAGGCTGCTATTACAACCGAAATTTCGGAAATAGTAAGTGGTGCCGCAGCACAAAGCGCAGGTTAATTTTATACCCAATCTTAAAAAAACGCTGTTGTATATTCAACAGCGTTTTTTTTATCATTCTTTTTAATTTAAAATGAATAAATTTGAGATTAGTAAAATTCATTAACCAATAGCGACAAAACTGGCCTTACTCATTTATATGTATGCTTTAATATTGCATATCTACTTTAGAAAACGAAATTGTAGGTCTTGATTCTAGCAATAAACTGATCAATAATGCTAATTAAAAACTTTATCTTATTGACCTTTTTAATCATTTTCGCAATTCATACAAAGGCTCAAGATTTAATTATCAAAACCAATAATGATAGCATCCCTTGTAAAATAAAGGACCTTGGTGCATTATATATTAGTTACTATTACAATAACAGTGGCGTTATTAATCTTGGCAATATTGCCACCCAACATGTTAAAAATTTCCAATACAACATACTGCCTGTTGATTCAATTTTTCTAAAACATAAGGGAAAAACAAATACAAACTCCGGTATAGGACTTTACCTATCAACAACTGTTGGTTTAGGATACTTATTCGCTCCATTACCCGAAGGAAACCTTCCTGATTTTTATAAAAAATACCTCACAGAGTTACGAACTGGAACTTCATTTCACGTAAATGCTATGTATTTTATTAGTTCACGAATAGGACTAGGTTTTCATTACGGCAATTTCAATACTCAAAACCAAATTGATAAAGTGGTGGTTTATACAAGTACAGATACATTGATAGGCCCCTTGTCAGACAAAATTAATACGCATTACTTTGCTCCCACTTTGTATATAAAATTTGGTAATACCAAACAATCTGTGTTGCCTATGATTGCAATAGGTGCTGGATACACAAGTTATCATAATGACGCAAGTTTAGCCATACCTTTTAAAATAGAATCATCAACAATAGGCTTAAATCTTCAAGGCATTTTGGATATTAATATGGGATATAACTTAGCATTAAGTTTAAAATTAGGGGCTTACTCGGGCTCCTTAACCAAAGCCACAATTACTGATGTTAACGCTCAATCTAAAAGAACTGTGTCTTTTACCGAGTCAGATAATATCTCAAGGATAGATTTACATGCAGGCCTTAGATATAAATTTGGGAATCATTAACTTTGTGTCTCAAGATATAGACATATAATATATGTATAAATAATATTGCTATTCGTGAAAAAAAAACTTGCCTTTATTATCAACCCTATTTCAGGAGGTATATCAAAAGATAACTTCGCTGAGCTTGTTGATAAACACATCAATAAAAACATTTTCGATTGCGATTTATTTTACACCCAATCTACCGAACACAATAAAGAATTAGCCAAAGCATGTGTTGCACAACAATATGATGTTATAGTAGCAGTTGGTGGCGATGGCACCATAAATAATACGGCTAAATATATTGCAGGAACAGAAATTTTATTTGGTATAATACCTTTAGGTTCGGGCAATGGCCTAGCACGACACTTGCATTTAAGTATGAAACAAGAAGAGGCTATTAAAGCTATTAATAATTATAATTACATATTAATGGATACCGGGCTTGCCAATAACGAGTTTTTTTTAAATGTTGCGGGTGTTGGTTTTGATGCGCATGTTAGTTGGATGTTTGCAAATGCTCCTAAAAGAGGTTTTTGGCAATACACCAAAATTACATTAGCAGAGTTTGCAAAATATAAAACCAGAAAATACCAAATTAAAGTTGATGGTATAAGCATAACCGAAGAAGCCTTTTTAGTTTGTGTAGCCAACGGATCGCAATATGGTAACAATGCCTTTATTGCACCTACTGCCCATATTAATGATGGAGTATTTGACATCACGATACTTAAACCATTTAAAATACATCAAATGCCTCAATTAGGTGCACGTATTTTTAACAAAACCATTCATCAATCAGCACATGTTAAAGTGCTTAGTGGAAAACACATTATTATTGAAAGAGAAAAAACAGAAGTAGTGAACATTGATGGCGAACCCCTAATGATGGATTTACAAATTGACATAAAATTAATTCCGGCTAACTTAAAAATAATTGTAGCATGAGTTCAAAAAATAAAAATGGTGGATTGATTTATTCTACCAATAGCGATTTAGACTTCAACACATCAAATGATAATGAGTTTGAAACCTTACCCCCACAACAACAACAATTAAAAGTATATCTTGATAGAAAAGGGGGGAGTAAACTTGTTTCACGAATTAATGGATTTATAGGCACAATAGACGATTTAAACGAACTTGGTTCAAATCTTAAAAAACATTGTGGCGGAGGTGGTAGTGTGAAGGATGACGAAATACTGATTCAAGGCGATCACAGGGATAAAATTGTTAACTGGTTGACATCAAAAGGATATAAAGCAAAAAAAGCCGGAGGATAACTTGCTGTTTTCTTTAATACTTTTTTAATGTGCTTGCCCCTCATTCTTTAATATCTTCACCTGATATTAGCTTCTTTAATAACACAACCATATGAAGATATTAGTAATTGAAGATGAACCTAAAGTTGCCTCGTTTATAAAGCAAGGTTTAGAAGAGCAATCGTATAATGTAACAGTAGCTTATGATGGTTTTTTCGGACATAAATTGGCAACCGAAAACGAATTTGATGTGATTGTGCTAGACTTAATGATACCCTACATAAATGGGTTAGACTTGTGTAAAAAACTGCGTGAAGAGGGAATAAAAACACCGATACTGATATTAACTGCCTTAGGAACAACGGATGATAAAGTTACAGGCTTAGAAACTGGTGCCGATGACTACATGGTAAAACCATTTGAATTTAAAGAATTGGTAGCTCGCATTCGCGCTTTAAGTAAACGATTTACTGATACAGTTCAACTGCCCAAAATACTTAAGGTGGCTGACTTAGAAATGAACCTAGACGAGAAGAGCGTTAGAAGAGGTGGTAAATATATTGACCTAACCGCAAAAGAATTTGGCTTGCTGGAGTTTTTGCTCCGCAATAAAAACCGCGTTGTTTCAAGGGCAGAAATTAGCGAAAAAGTTTGGGATATAAATTTTGATACGGGGACCAATGTTATTGATGTTTATGTGAATTTCCTTCGCAAAAAAGTTGATAAAGAATTTGATCGTAAGCTAATTCAAACAATGGTAGGAATGGGATATGTAATTAAGTCTGACGAATAATATAACGTCATCAAATGAATATTAAACTCTCTTTAACATTACGTTTCCTAATATTGGTGGCCATGCTTCTTGCCAGTTTCTCTTTAGTTGTTTATGAAAACTATTCGAGATACCGCCAAGATGATTATTATGAAAGGTTAAGAGACCGAAGTGAGACCATTGCACGACATATTATTCATATTACCGACCCTAACTTATTGGATAAGGTTATTGAACGTGAAAATGTGGTTAAACCGATGTCAAATCACAGGGTATCGGTTTACTCTATTTCAGGATTTTTTCTAGGAGATTCAAACCGAATTGCCAAATTACCATACCCTAACATTATTGATGATATAAGAGAAAAAAACTATGTAGAGTTATCTATCAAAGAAACATACTATACGGGCTTTGTGATGATTCATAATGGGCAAAAGTTTATTGTAATTTGCTCCGGTACCGACTTTGTTGGTGCCCAAAAATTAAACTTTTTAGGTCGTCTCATTCTTGTTTCACTATTTATAGCACTTATTATTACAGCTGTGTTAGGTTGGTTTTTCGCACGTCAGGCATTAAATCCTATTAGTAAGGTAATAACAGAAGTTGATCAAATTACGGCCAACAATTTAGACCTGCGTTTACCTTTTGGCAAACAAAATGACGAAATTGGGGCACTGAACAAAACATTTAATAAAATGTTGGACAGGTTAGAAGCCTCTTTTTTAATGCAAAAAAACTTTGTTTCAAATGCATCACACGAATTCATCACTCCAATAACGGCCATTAAAGCTCAAATAGAGGTCATGCTCATGCAGGAGCGATCAAAAGAAGAATACATAAACACACTAAATTCAATTGATGAAGATATTGACCATTTTATACAATTGATATCAAGTTTGGGAGAGCTGGCAAGTGCTAATGTAAACAACTTCGACAACAAATTAAATAAAGTGCCTTTAATTGAAATTATAGCGGAATCAAGAGCAGAACTAATTAAAGGCAAACCAAATTATAAAATTAAACTGCATATTGAAAATTTACCCGAGCAAGAACATAAAAATTATGTCCCAGGAAACGCTGCATTATTAAAATCAGCATTTAAGAACGTAATGGAAAATGCATGTAAATTTAGTCCTGATTTTACTTGTGATGTAAGTATGATATTTGTTCAACCTAACATTATAGTAACTATCAGTGATAACGGAATAGGAATAAAGGAAAAAGAGTTAAAACTAATTTTTGAACCATTTTATAGAGCAAATGATACAAGGGGAATAGGAGGTTATGGTATTGGACTTTCTCTGGTAAAGAAGATAATTGATCTTCATAAAGGTGCTATTCAGGTAGAGTCGGTGCCTTCCAAAGGAACTAAGGTTGTAATAAAACTACCACACGCAAAATCAGAAAACACCTCTCCTATTGTTTACTAAATCCATAAGGACAATGTTTGCAACCACTTTTACAACAATATCCTCTTTGTTGATGATAAAAAGCTGTAAACACCCAATATCCATTTTCGTTAATATAATAATGAACATTTTGAACCAACTCGGATTTAGGTTTTCGTATTCCTTCTTTTTTATCCATTATTTGTAGTAAAAATAAAAGTCTCCAGTAATAATACCTGCCTTAAAAGTGCCTCTTAAAGTTGCTGTTTCGTCATACCTATTAATAGTTGATCGTTGAACAAAATCAATGGCATCTCCAACATAAACCTCATTAGTTAAAGAGTCGCAGTTTAATGCCCAAAAGTTATTATTAAATGATGTAAGCCATGGTGTTGATGAAACAATATTTTTATCTATTTCATACTTATAAATACTCTTATTAATCCAATACAACACATCCTTTTTGGCATTACAACATAATTTAATTGGCCCATGATCACTTTGGCGCGTGATATAAAACATCTGAAGCACAGTATCTGCTTCAGTATTTATTTTTTGTAAAGCACCATTTTCAAAACCCCCACCATTTATTACCCTACCCGAACATAACACCCATAAATGGTTGTTTTTATCTATCAATAAACTGTTTGGACCATAAGCCACATCAATACTATCCATTACCACATTGCTTTGTGTATTGATAACATATACCATTTTTTTGTTTGATACCGTAACATAAAGTTTGTTGTTGTGTACCAATAATTCATCGCAGTTTCCACTTAATGGTATGGTTTGAGTAATTTGGTTGGTATTTAAGTCTACCACTTTTACTCCACCATTATAGTACTCGCTTACATAAGCTGTTTGTTTGCCATTTATAACCATATATCTTGGCGAAACAAAACCACTGATAGTAGAAATAGATGATAAGTTATTGATGTTAATGACTTCTATTTTTTGCGAATTGTTAACTACTAAATATCCTTTATCACCATAATGGGTTATGGATTGAAGTATATCTCCCAGCTTGCGGTTGTTGGTGGTTTCAAAAGCATTGGTTGATAATTTTTGCGTTTCGAAATCATAGTAATCCAATGTGGCATTGCTAAATTGAAAATTACCCTCATTTAAAATAAACAAACCTCCTTTAGGGTTTAAAATAGGCGGATATTCGGGCGTAATGGTAGGGGTCGTTTCGCAAGCGTTAAACACAACCAATAAAATCAGATATAATAAAAAATATTTCTTGAGTTTCATTTTTTTTCAAGTTTAGTTTGATTGACTTTTGATTTACGATAAGTCAATCAAAACTACAAATTGGTTCTATTAATGTTTTAAAACTCGAACTGTTGTTGATTGGTTTTTATCTTCAATCATAACAAAATAAACACCATTAGCTAAATCACCTATATCAACCCAACTGTTGTTAAATATCGTTTGTTTCAATATTTCTTTACCCATAACATTATATACTGTTATCAAAACAGTATTGGATTTACCTGCAACACTCAAATTAAATTTACCTTCTGTTGGGTTAGGATAAACGCTTGCATTTAAATTGTTTTTTATGGTTGATAAACCCACAAAAGCATCACGTGTTGTAAATTCATCTATGGCAAAAAAACCAGGAGTATTCATTCCAAATTGCCCCACATCTGATGATGCCAAACGGAACAATACACTATCAACATTTCCTAATGGCTTTAAATCAATCCAAGTCCAAGTATTAACAATGTTACCATTCTGTGCTAAATAAAAAATAACTGTATCTGTTGATACACCATTTTTAAAACCAATAATATTCAATTTAAAATAATCGGTATCGTTGAATTTACGAGCAAAACCATCGCCCCACTTCATACTTAAATATGCATAGTTGCTGTTGGTTACATAAACACCTTCCACTTGTTTACCCGCAGCATTTCCGGTTAAAACAATCCGGGCATCTTGTTGCGCAACTGCATAATTTTTAGTTGAATCTGCGCCTTGAGCAACAACTGCATTATAAATTTTATTGTAGCCCACAATGCCACTATCTAGTTGTAAATCTATTTTATTTGATATGGCAAAACCACCACTCCAATAATCACCAAAACTAGATACACTGAAACGTGATGGAAAAATAGCATTTCCGCTTTGGTAATTTGCTCGAGTAGATGTGTTTGGTTTACTCCAAAACTTGTTTGCTGCTAAACTTAAATTTTCAAAATCTGCAGTATCGTTTTTGGTTACCACATCATCAACACAAAAGAACAAAGGTGTGTTAATTCCAAACTGTCCTTTGTCTGATGAATTCATGATAAACTCAAGCGAATCAACTGCACCTAGAGCTGTTAAGTCAACCCATGTCCAATCTTTAACAATATAGTCTAAGGCATTGCTAACAGAGCGATAATCGGCAAGATAAAAGTTTACACTATCTAAAGATTTTACACCGTTTTTCCATGCTTTTATAATCAATACCAAAAAATCTGCATCAGTGCCATTAACACCACCAAACTTTTTTGAAAATGCATCACCATTTTTAACTGTTAATGCTGGATAAGTACCATTCGTTATATACATACCTTTTACAGTATCACCAGCATCAACACCGATAATACGCATTACACTTGCTTGCTGTCCGACAGCATATTTTGATGAATTGTTTGCCCCTGAATTAGCATAGGCAGCAAACAAATTATTAAAAGTTCCGTTGGTATCGTTTTTAACATTTGAGTATGCCCAACCATCGCTCCAAAACCCTCCGTAGTTAGTTTGATAAGTATTTGGAAACTCCACATTTCCGCTGTTAAATTTTCCGCTAACAGCTGCACCTGATCCGTTTTTAACACTGTTGTTTGATAACGTGATGTCATCAAAACCTGATTTTGTTTGCGCTCCAACTGCAACTGTAAGTGCCCATGAAGCTAAAAGTAAAAGTTGTTTTTTCATGTATTGTAATCTTAAATTGTAACTCCTAAACTGAATAAAAAATTGCGCATAGGCATTGGTCTTGATGGCAACACTTGATATTCTTGATTTAATATATTATTGATGAGAAACTTAATATCAACCTGCCCTTTTTTTAGTTTAAATGATTTACCCATAAACATGTTTACCAATAAATAATCATCTACAAAAGAGCTATTATCACTGCTTGTAAAACGATAGCCGGTATATGTTTGATTAAATGCTAAATACGCATTGCTATAAGTAAATGTTAACCAAGTTTGGTATGTTAATCGCGGAATGTAAATTAGCTGTTTACCAACTGTGGCATCGTTTTGCACATTGGCTTTTTGGTTGGTTGATAATATATAATTAAAATCTCCGCGTGCACTCCACATGAATTTCTTGTAGCAATATGTATAACGTGTATTCCACTCTACACCCCTACTCCACACTTGTAACAAGTTTTGAGGTGTCCATGTACCACCATATGGTTGCCACAAAATCCAATTGTTTATTTGACGATTAAAGCCATTAAGTTGGATGCTAAAGTAAGCATGTTCGGTTGTGCTCTTTGCTGTTAAACCCAACTCTTGAGAGTAACCTTGTTCGGGTAAGAGGTTTAGGTTACCTGTTACCCAATACAAATCGTTAAGTGTAGGCATTCTAAACGACTTGTTAAGTTGAGCTATCATACTGATATATTTACTGAATTTATAATCAGCACCGGCACCGGCAGTGAATGGCTTAAACTCCGCATCAACAAAATCCTGACGAAGGTTAACTGTTGTTTTAAACTTCTTACTCCAATTGTTGTTTAAAGATACAAATGCAGCTAAACTATTTCTGGTTACATTTTTTATATAGCCACTACTTTGTAAAAAATTTCCTGTATAATTTACACCAAAATTTATGGCGGTATTTGGGTTGATTTGTGTGGTATTTTCTAATTCGCTAATTAGTGTTTTACTCTTACTAATACCAGAATTGTATGTTGTAGGATCGTTATAATTTAAATATTCATTTACAAAAGCAGCACGACCAATCCATCTACTTTTAGATGCTGTGCGTTTCCATTCAATACCTAATCGGTTGGCTTCATCAATTTGATATGAGTTGTTTACTGACATGCCAATTGTAGGTGGAATATCACGGTCTGTATATCCATACCAGTAACGCAAATTTATCTCTTGTTTCGTGTTAATTTTATATCCTGTTTCCAACATCAACCCATTACTTCTTTGTTCAGCATGTACCAACTTTTGTAAAGGTTTTTCGGCTAATGTATAGTTATGGTATTCAATATTATTTTGTGCAGATTGATGATAAAAACGTGCTTTTATGTAGCTTTTATTAGTACCGTAGGTTAATGCCAAACGATGTTGTATCATCCCAAAACTACCTACACCAATTTGATAGTTTGCTCCTTTTTTGTTAAAAGCAGATGAATTGTTGAGCATTACAGCACCACCAATTGCGCCTGCACCATACAACGCAGAGTTACCTCCGTAATAAACACCAATATCGTCCATAAATCCTGCAGGCAACAAGCTTAAATCTGTTTGACCTAAAAGGCTGTTTTGCAGGTTTATTCCATTCCACAATACGGCAGTGTGTTGCGCACCTGCACCTCTAAAACTTGAAGTAGCAATTTGGTTATGACCGTATGCACGAACAAACACCTGGCTGTTATAACTTAATAATTGAGCTATATTATCATGTACGGAAATAAGCTTAACCAACGAATCAGTTTGCACCATTTTAGCACCAGTATTAAATGACTCGAAACGGTGGCCACGTGCAGTAAAATCAGGTAAATGTTTAATAGTATCTGCAGGCAATATTTGAGCTTTAAGTTGTACACAACAAAGCCAAAATAAACCTACTAATGCCAATACTTGTTTCATTTTTTAATAAAAAAGTATGCAGCTTTAACAAATAGAAAAATAAAAAAAGGAACAGTAAGTGATAAAGCTTATGCTATCCCCTTCGCTTTTTTTCCCGAAAGCTACATGGTAAAAATACTATTGGCAGGTCTTCTGACTTATACCGGATTGTTTGGCCTTCCCATTCGTTTTGTTAGAACAGTGACTAAGATTTAAACAATCTTTTTAAATCAATTTGCATTGATTTGATACTTACAGCAGCGGGTACTGTTTAGGATTTACACCTAATTCCCTTTTAAGCATGTTAAAATAAATTTTCAATTTAACTTTAAGAATGAGCCAATAAAGATGAAAATATTGATCCATTTTTTAAGCTGCATTGTTATTAATTATTTGAATAATATTTTTAGTTTAACTAAAAACTAATGCAAATGGTATTACATGCACCAAAAGATGTAACAAAGGTATTTTAATATTTTAATTTTGTGCAAGCATGGTTAAACAAAAATTGCTAAGTACTTATGGCTGTATGTGAAAATTTATTATCCACCAACTATTAACCTTGTAAAAACTAAAAATTGAATAGAAAACAATGAAGTATTAATAAAATAAAATACACGACAAAATTCATAAAAAATTAAACTAACGAATTTTTCAGGTAATCAGTCATAACAAGTATTCATGTATAAATATTTGCAAAACAAAGTTGTACATGAATTTGAGATTTACACCACCGCTGCATTGAAACAAAAACTGCCCGTTTAATTTTTATTGGAATTACTTGTATCCTGGCATTACTATTTATTACTCATCTATTTCATTAGGTAAGTTATGAAACACACAACTTGTATTACAAGAGTTTTTTTTTGAAACGGTAAACCAAGAAATTGCTAAATCGCCCCATTACTTCCGTAAAAAAGGGCATAAAACATGAACTAGACCAACTTTAAAAAGGTAAACGAGCTACCATCAAACAAACCTTTGTCGCTTAATTTAATATCGGGGATTACTAGCAAAGCCATAAAACTTAAACTCATAAATGGCGCATTTAATGTTGAACCTAAAACCTGCTTACTAAAGTGATCTATTTGAGTATATCGATTAGCCACTTCCCAGGCATCGCCATTACTCATTAATCCGGCAACTGGTAGTGGTAAAACATAACTTTCGCTGCTACTCACCGCACTTAAACCTCCCGTATTTTCAACCAACAAGTTTACTGCTTTACAAATACTTTCGTCATCAACACCAACTACAATAATATTATGGCTATCGTGTGCAACACTACTTGCAATAGCACCTTGTTTTAACCCAATATTTTTAATGTAGGCAGTAGCAACTTTTGCTTTGGCATAACGGTTTACTACTGCAATTTTTAACACATCATTTAGTGGGTTGATATCGGACTTGTTACAAATCATTTTCTTGGTAACCAATTGTCCGTCATCACACACAATAACATATTCTAATTCTTTAGGTGAATAGGCAAAATCTTCTACTTTTAATGGTGAGATATTGAATTTATTAACTGCTTCTACTTTCACTGAATCAATCAACACTTTACCTTCATCAAAAACCAATTTCCCATTAATAAAAGTTTGTTTTACATTAAAATGAACCAAATCATCAACAAAAATAAAATCGGCTGCAGCATTGGGTTGAAGTAAACCCACCGGAAGTTTGTAGTGATTAACAGGGTTAAAACATGCGGTTTGCAAAACATCAAACAAATCATAACCTAGGGCAACAGCTTTTGCACAAAGTTTATTAATGTGACCAACTAACAATGAATCGGGATGTTTATCATCACTGCAAAACATAATTTGTTTTGGATGCGATTTTATGGCAGGAATCAGTGCATCGAAATTACGCGCAGCACTACCTTCTCTTATTAAAACGTGCATACCTAAAGCTAACTTTTCTAATGCT
>CANHBJ010000025.1 GCA_947459075.1 Bacteroidota bacterium | reverse complement strand
GAGCTAATCCCCCAATTATTTAAAAGAACTTATCGATCACCTTCCCGAATGCTTTCGGGACGCTCTTGCCATCCCGAGGCTTCGGGAGAGCTAATCCCCCAATTATTTATTTAAAAGAACTAATCGATCACTTTCCCGAATGCTTTCGGGACGCTCTAGCCATTCCGAGACTTCGGGAGAGCTAATCCCCCAATTATTTAAAATAACTTATCGATCACCTTCCCGAATGCTTTCGGGACGGTCTAGCCATCCCGAGACTTCGGGAGAGCTAATCCCCCTTGTGTGGTGCAAATATATCAATTGCATCACCTAATGCAAATATTTTTGCGAGCAGTTTTTAATCAATTGTTTAACAGTTTTATTCTAGTTGTTTTTGTAGTGCAAAAAGTTCATCACGTAATCTTGCTGCTTCCATAAAATCTAAGTTTTTAGCGGCCTTTTGCATGCGTTTTTGTGTTTCTTCAGTTGCTTTTTTCAATTGGTCTTTATTCATGTATTGAATCACAGGATCAGCGGCAACATTTAATTCTTCCGGTTCAACATAATAACGCATTTCTTGAGTCCCTTCCCTTGCATCGGCAACACTTGTTTGTTTTAAAATTTCTTCAGTATTTTTTCTTACTGTTTTTGGTGTAATTCCGTATGCCAAGTTATAAGCAATTTGTTTATCGCGTCTTCTATTGGTTTCATCAATAGTTCTGCGCATACTATCGGTAATTTTGTCGGCATACATAATTACATGGCCATTCTCGTTACGCGCAGCTCTACCAATAGTTTGTGTTAGCGATTTATCGTTACGTAAAAAACCTTCTTTATCAGCATCCATTATTGCAACCAAACTCACTTCTGGTAGGTCTAAGCCCTCTCTTAAAAGGTTCACACCTATTAACACATCAAATACACCTAATCTTAAATCTCTTAAAATTTCCACACGTTCAAGTGTTTTTACCTCACTATGTATATATCTACATTTGATATTAAGTTTAGCCATGTATTTGGATAATTCTTCAGCCATTCGCTTAGTTAAAGTAGTTACCAAAATACGGTCACCCATTTTTATTCGCTCATCAATCGCGTCCAATAAATCATCAACTTGATTGCTGCTTGGTCTAATTTCAATGGTAGGGTCTAATAACCCTGTAGGTCGAATAATTTGTTCAACAACTACACCTTCGCTTAAGCGCAATTCGTATTCGCTGGGTGTAGCACTCACATATACTACTTGATTTACTACCTGCTCAAATTCATTAAACGTAAGTGGTCTATTATCCATAGCACTTGGCAAACGAAAACCATATTCTACTAAATTTTCTTTACGTGCTCTATCACCTCCATACATAGCACGCACTTGTGGCATAGTGGCGTGACTTTCGTCAACAAACATCATATAGTCTTTTGGGAAATAATCTATCAAACAAAAGGGGCGTTCTCCAGGCTTACGTTGGTCCATGTATCGGCTATAATTTTCTATTCCGCTACAATAACCTAGCTCACGCATCATTTCCATATCAAAATTTGTCCGCTCTTCCAATCGTTTCGCTTCTAAATGTTTGCCAATACTTTTAAAGTATTCTACTTGCGCTACTAAATCATCTTGTATTTCTCGAATAGCGCGGTTTAGTTGATCTTTTGGAGTAACATACATGTTGGCAGGGAAAATGGCAATTTCGCTAACACGTTCTTGTTGCTTACCGCTTACGGGATCAATAACTGCAATATTTTCAATTTCGTTTCCGAAAAATGTAATACGAAAGGCAAAATCAGCATAAGCAGGAAACACATCTAACACATCACCTTTAACCCTGAAATTACCACGGTTAAAGTCCGCTGTTGTTCTAGAATAAAGGGAATCTACTAATGCATATAAAATAGTATTTCGCGAAATCTTTTGTGATTCGTGAATGCGAATAATACTGCTTTCGTAATCTTTAGGATTTCCCGCACCATATATACAACTTACTGAAGCAAGTACAATCACATCTCTTCGTCCTGATAAAAGTGAAGACGTGGTTTTTAAACGTAATTTTTCGATTTCCTGATTGATTGCCAAGTCTTTTTCTATGTATGTATTGCTCGAAGGAATAAAGGCTTCGGGTTGATAATAGTCGTAATACGAAACGAAATACTCCACCGCATTTTCAGGGAAAAACTGCTTAAACTCACCATATAATTGCGCCACCAAAGTTTTGTTATGGCTCACAATTAAAGTAGGCTTTTGCACTTGCTGAATAATATTAGCCATGGTAAATGTTTTACCCGATCCAGTTACCCCTAATAAAGTTTGGTATTTATTGCCATTATTTACTCCCTCAACCAGTTGTTTGATAGCTGAAGGTTGATCGCCACTTGGCACGTATTCCGATGTTAATTTAAATGTCATAGTAACCAAACAAAGCTAATAAAAGTATTCAAAGTAATTAGATTAATTCTGAGAAACACAAAGGCCCGATTCTGTATTGAATCGGGGGATTTATTGCCCTTATAAACCCTAACCTAAATAAAAGGCAACATTTTTACAAACTTGTTGGTTTGTGTTAATTTAGTATGCTCAATGATTAAAATTAAGGATATCTTTTATTAATATTATTACAACTCAAATTTTTGCCATTATTTCCTGTTAATGTTTAATGTCAATTACAGAAATGTTAAGTAATAACTGAATTATCAAACTGTATTTTGTAATACTGAAATATATTTTATTGCCATTTTGCTAAATAAATCCTGTTTTGGTAAATGCAAAAGCGCCCTGACATTTATATCAGGGCGCCTTTAAAACTATGGGCTTAATTAATTTATAATAAATGTTTTTCTGCATGGTATGAAGAACGAACCAATGGCCCCGACTCGACATATTTAAGCCCCATATTAAGGCCTGCTTCTTTAAAATAGTCAAATTCTTCAGGGGTAACAAAACGTTCAACATTTAAGTGCATTTTAGTTGGTTGTAGGTATTGACCTAAGGTAACCACATCACAGCCCCAATCTTTTAAGTCTTGTAAAACTTCAAGTACTTCTTCTTTGGTTTCTCCTAAACCCAACATAATTCCAGATTTAGTTCTTCGACCGCGTTCTTTTGTTTTTAAAATCTGCTCTAGACTTCTTTCATATTTTGCTTGCGGCCTAACTTTACGATATAGTCTTTTCACTGTTTCCATATTGTGAGAAACAACTTCTGGTTTTTCATCAATCACCTGATACAATAAATCCCACTTAGATAAAAAGTCAGGAATTAGTGTTTCAATTGTTGTACCTGGGTTTAGCTCTTTTACCAATCTGATGGTATCAGCCCAAACTTTTGCACCTTTATCTTTTAATTCATCTCTATTCACTGAGGTAAGTACTGCATGCTTTACCCCCATTAATTTTATGGCTTCTGCAACGCGCATAGGCTCAGATAAATCGTAATCTTGTGCTCGGCCAGTAGCAACTGCACAAAAACTGCAACTGCGTGTACAAACATTGCCAAGAATCATAAATGTAGCAGTACCTGCTCCCCAGCATTCTCCCATGTTTGGGCAATTTCCGCTCTCACATATGGTATGCAGTTTATATTCATCAACAATCTTTCTTACATTACGGAAGTTTTCTCCTGTAGGTAATTTTACTTTTAACCAAGATGGTTTTTTTATACGTTCTTCTGCTAAAGTTGGTAATTCTATCATGTTTATCTGTTCTGTCCGAAATTAAATCCTAAAAATAATGTAATGTATAATTGTTTGTTTTTGGCCAATTCATTCGCCATTAATGGCAGCGGTTGAGCAAATAGATCAACACAAAATCCAGCTTCTAAACTATTAAATGCATCAGGGTACTCGCCCCACTCAACTGACAAACTATTTTTAAAATGGCCACCTATACGAGCCGACATTTCATCAAATCCACGTGTAAATGTAGCATTTCCATAGATGGTATAAGGAGTAGTGTGAGTATTTATGGGTTCGTATTTTTCTGTTGCAATATAATCTTGACCAAATGGGTCTTGAGATAGTTTAAAAACATCAATATAAATTGGTTTTAATAAAGCAGTGGTAACACCAAACGAGTAATTATAGTGTAAGGAAACGGAGTTTTTATAATCGCGGGTGGTGATAAATATATTTTGACCATAACCTGTACGAAGGAAAAATGCCATGTTAACTCGTCCTGGAGTATATTGTTTTGGGTTGTCAGATTGGCCATAAACACGTTCTTCTTTTGGATGTCGAATACGTGCTAATTCCAAATCAAACCCGTTTTTCAGGAGCGCTGTTTTTTGCCACTGGTATTTAAAGTTTATACCTCCTAAGCTTGAGCTGTTTAAATTTGCACCATATAGCACACGTTTCCTATATAGCAATGTTGGTTCTGTAATTAAGTCGTTTTGTGCTATAGCATTTAAAGCTGTTAGCATAAAAACCACACTACATAATTTGGCAACAACAGTCATGTGCATATATTTGAAAATTCAAAAATAAAAAAAATATGTATACTTCTGAGGTTATTTATTTAGGTGGTTTGCGCACGCAAGCTAAACATATGATAAGCGAAAGTGTAATGTTAACTGACGCACCTATAGATAATCAGGGTAAAGGCGAGGCGTTTTCTCCAACAGACTTGTTAGCCACATCATTAGCCCAATGTATGATGACC
Organism: Bacteroidota bacterium; assembly: GCA_947459075.1. Taxonomy (GTDB): domain Bacteria; phylum Bacteroidota; class Bacteroidia; order UKL13-3; family UKL13-3; genus UBA6183. The sequence continues at coordinate 17,681 of CANHBJ010000025.1, read as the reverse complement.
ATAATGGGTATTGAAGCTGTTAAACTTGACGTTAATTTGACAGGGAGTAAAATTGAAGTAACGAAAAAAATGACCGTTAGCCCAAGAAAAGTAGCTAAGATAGATATAGTATTTTATTTGCCTGAATCGGCATTTAAATACAAAATTGAGTTAGAACATGCTGCATTAAACTGTCCAGTTGCACTTTCGTTAAACCCAGTACTTAAGCAGCATGTTGTATTTAACTACGTTTAGTTGAAAAAGCTTACCCAATCAATACTGAATTTTGGGCAAGAACCTTTACAAGATGTTAAGCTAACCGATACTAGGGCTAAGGCTAAAATAATTATTACTTTTTTCATATAAAATATAGAATGCTACAAAGTTATGTAAATATTTTTCAATGTATGCAAGATTTAAACATTGAATTGTTGAATGAGTATACAAAACTGTACAACAAGACACAGCTCATTTTGTTTCTTAAAAAGAAATATGGTGATTGCACTCCCTTTGTAGCAGAGCAACTAGCGTTAATTGAGAAGTCAAAAAAAAAGTTGCCAGAATGGTATGCCCAGGGTTGTTTTTTTACTAAAAAAAGTTTGGAGCAGTCTAGTTCAATTCCTTTGGCAAAATATAAAGCCTCTTTGCTTAAAGGTGATTTATTAATTGATTTAAGCGCTGGACTGGGCGTTGATGATGTTGCTTTTTCAAATACCTTTAATCGGGTTATTGGGGTTGATGTTGATGCAAGTTTAAATACTATAGTTAGGCATAATTATGAACGGTTAAACATCCAAAACGTAACTAGGGTTGATGCCACTGCTGAAGCATTTTTGATTGATAGCCAAATTAAAGCAGATACTTACTACATTGATTCGGATAGACGTCCTTCTGGTTCTACCAAAACATTTTCATTAATTGGTGCTACACCAAATGTGCTGGAAATTTATCCTGCTTTGTTAGGCCAAGGTGCTGAAGTACTACTTAAATTATCGCCAATGGTCGATATCGCATATCTATTGAATACTTTTGATCATATTAAACGACTTATTGTTGTTGGTGTAAAAAACGAAGTGAAAGAAGTACTATTGTTACTAAACAGCCAAGCCACCACTGATAAGAGTAATATTGAGGCCGTTCAGGTAAATGAGGATGGCAAGGTTGAATTTAAATTTTCTCAAAACCCCAATGAGTTTATACGGGTAAATAATATTGATAATCATTTTTTTTATGAACCATCAAATATGATTATAAAGGCAGGACTTAGTTATGTTTATGCTAAGAGTTGTGGTTTAAGCATAGTGTCAAAAAATAGTCATTACGCCACAGGCGGATATATTGATGGTTATTTTGGTAGATGTTTCAGTGTGGTTAATCATTTTGATTTTAATAAGAGTGGCATTAAACAATACATAAAACAACATAGCATATCCAAGGCAAATGTTTCTGCACGTAATTTTGTTAGCTCTGTAGATGAAATAAGAAAAAGCTTCAATCTTGAAGATGGGGGAGACGATTATTTATTTTTTACACAAGATGCAGCTAAAAACAAGTTGTTTTGGCATTGCAAAAAAATCAGTCTGTAGCTCTTTTTACAAGCATGTAGTTTTCATTGTCAATTTTCAAGTATCCATATTCATAACAAAATGAATAATTCGAACCAACTTTGGTTGTATAAGTATGCGTATGATACCCAAAGTTGAATCCTTTTGCTAAAAGTTTTTGTTGTGATATCTTTATTTTCCCGGTGTCTTTGGGTACCAACAATTCCATGATTTTCCTATTCTTCTTAAGGGCTGCGGTAATTTCTTTAACCCAAATTGGATCTGTATTTTTTTTATTATTATAGGTAGTTCTGCATTGATCATCACAGAATTTCTTATCTGAACGACCACGTAACTCAACTTTGCAGGTAAGGCAATTTTTCACTCTCATATAAAATGGGGTTAGGTTTACATGGGTGAAATTCGTGAAAAAAAATTAAAAAAACAACGCCCAACTTAAAAGTTGGGCGTTTTAAAAATTAATTTATTTCAATGGCAGTTGGCATGCGCATTTGCATACCCTCATATTTAAGTAGTTTAGTGATTTGGCTGTACCACTCATAGTGTTGGCCAAACTTTTGTTTGGCCATATAAGTTGAAGCCTCTTCACCAATACTTTCCATAAATTGCTCAAATGGTTCTTTTTGTTCTGGGAATGTGGAGATCCTGTATTCTTTTAAATTTACTTTTTGAGCTGCAATTTGAATGGCTTTATTAAGACCGCCAAATTCATCAATTAAGCCAATTTTTTTGGCATCGCTTCCACTCCAAACGCGCCCTTGTGCAATACTATCTACTTGCTGCAAAGTTAACTTACGCCCTTGTGCAACTTTGGTAATAAAGTCAGTATAAATTCTATCAATATATTTTTGTAGTATGGCTTGTTCTGCTTTTGTTAATGCGCGGTTTGCTGTCCCCATATCTGCATATTGTCCGAACTTAACGGTTTCCATGTTTACTCCTAATTTTTCTTCAATTAGTTTTTGAGCATTTACTAATAATGCAAACACCCCAATACTTCCTGTTATGGTATTTTGTTCTGCAACTATTACATCAGCAGGTGCAGCAATGTAATAACCACCACTAGCAGCAGTGGCCCCCATCGATACAATAACTGGTTTTACTTTTTTGGTTAATACTACTTCACGCCACATTACATCGCTTGCCATTGCACTACCTCCTGGAGAATTTATTCGTAAAACCACAGCTTTAATATTGCTATCGTTTTTTGCTTTACGCAAACTCTCTACTATAGTTGTTGATCCCATAGTTTGACCATCACCCTTACCACTCACAATGTCACCTATACAATAAATCACAGCAATTTTCTCTTTCACACTGTATGGTTCACCTTTAACTGTTTGTGCTACTTCTGCCGCAGAAACCATTTCGATATCATCAAATTTATCTACACCTACTTTTTTTATTAAAAAATCCTGTACTTGGTCTTCAAACATTACACCTGTAATCATACCCAGGCGTTTTGCATCTTCTGGGCTTTGAATAGATAGATTGTCTATCATTTCTTTTATTTCCACAGCAGATTTTTTACGGGATGTTGCAATGGCATTAACAAAATTATCATACATACTACCAAGGTATGCTTCTGTTTGTTCCCGGTTGGCATCGCTCATTTTATCAGCAATTAATGGTTCTCCTGCAGATTTAAATTTACCATGACGTATAAGTTGCGGTTCAATTCCAAGTTTATTAAACATTCCTTTAAGATACGGGGTGGTACTGCTAAATCCGTCCATTAGTAATTCTCCAGATGGGTTTAAAAAAATCTCATCAGCTACACTTGCCAAATAATAGGAGTGTTCTTCCAAAAGTTCACTATAAGCCACAATGAACTTTTTACTTTTCTTGAAATTGATCAGTTCAGCACGAATAGCTTCAAGTGTAGCATAATCGTTGGGTGATACACTCAAGTTTAAGTAAATGCCTTTTATGTTTTCATTTTCTTCGGCTCCTTTAATAGCTTTTAAGATATCGTTTAGGCCTGTAGTTTTATTGCTTTCAAATGTGTTGAAGTTAAATTGCTCAAACGGATTTTTACTCGTACGCTCAGCAATCATGTAATCTAATTTTAGCATTAAAACGCTATTTGCTTCTATTGTTTTGTGTTTGTCTTCACTAGCTGATGATACTATTCCACCAATTATTGCAGCTATTAAAAAAAACAAAAGAAATACTGAAATGATAACCCCTAATGCGGAAGCTAACATAAACTTAAAGAATTGTTTCATGTATGTGTGATTTTGATTTTACAAAGATGATTTATTGCAAACAAAGTAAATATGATTTTTAATAAGGTTTACAACCTTTACATTAATGGATATTAAATTTATATAAGCGGTAGTAAGCATTAATCTAATAATTCATCATGTGTTAAAAACTTAAACTTCATTATTATTTTAGTTCGGTTATTTTCGCAACATGGAATTTTCTACACTAACAGCCATTTCACCTATTGATGGCAGATATCGTAAACAAACCGAGCAATTAGGATTGTATTTCAGCGAGTTCGCTCTAATTCAATACCGCGTACTTATGGAAATCGAATACTTTATTGCGTTAGCGGAATTGCCAATTCCACAGATTAAGGGTAAGATAAGCGTAGCCGATAAACAAGCCTTGCGTGATATTTACACTAATTTCACTGAGCATGATGCCATCCGTGTTAAAGAAATTGAGAAAACAACCAATCATGATGTAAAAGCGGTTGAATACTTAATTAAAGAAAAAATGCAAATTTGGGGTTTATCTGATATCAGTGAATTTATTCATTTCGGGTTAACATCACAAGATATTAATAATACCGCCATTCCACTTAGCTTAATGGATGCTAACGTTCAATGTATGTTGCCAACTCTTTATGATGTGGTAAAAAAAATGAAATCCTTAGCAAAAGATTGGAAACACATTCCAATGCTGGCACATACTCATGGGCAACCTGCATCTCCTACCAAATTAGGTAAAGAAATTTTGGTGTTTGTTGAGCGATTAGAAAAACAAATTGAACAATTAAAAAGTATTCCATACAGTGCAAAATTTGGCGGTGCTACTGGCAACCTTAACGCACATTATGTGGCTTACAGTAAAATTAATTGGGTTGATTTTAGCAACAAATTTCTTGACGGTTTAGGATTAACCAGAAGCCAATATACAACTCAAATTGAACACTACGATAACCTAGCAGCGATGTTTGATGCCTACAAGCGCATTAATACTATTTTGTTAGATATGAGCCGTGATTTTTGGCAATACATCTCAATGGATTATTTTAAGCAACAGTTAAAAAAAGGTGAAGTGGGTTCATCTGCAATGCCTCATAAAGTAAACCCAATTGATTTTGAGAATGCTGAAGGTAATTTGGGAATTGCCAATGCATTGTTTGAACATCTATCGGCAAAGCTTCCAATTTCTCGTTTACAAAGGGATTTAACTGATTCAACTGTATTGCGTAATATAGGCGTTCCATTGGCTCATACTTTAATTGCATATAATAGCATACTAAAAGGTTTGGGTAAATTATTATTGAATGAAAAAGCCATATACAATGACTTAGAAGAAAATTGGGCTGTTTGTGCAGAAGCTATCCAAACAATTTTAAGACGCGAAGGATATCCTAAGCCATATGAAGCGTTAAAAGATTTAACACGCACAAATGTAAAAATCAATCAAAAACACTTACATGCATTTATTGATAAGTTAAAAGTTAACGCAAAAATAAAAACAGAGTTAAAAAAAATTACCCCACACAACTACACAGGAGTTTACTAGTAGTTTCTATCAATAATATATAAACAATAAAATGAAACTACATCTAAAAAGACCATTGGTGGTATTTGATTTAGAAACCACAGGAACAAGCGTAAATCTTGACAGAATTGTTGAATTTAGCTTCATAAAAGTAATGCCTGAGGGTACCGAGACTATTAAAACATTAAGATTTAACCCAGGAATACCAATACCACTCGAGGTAAGTTTAATTCACGGTATTTATGATGATGATGTAAAAGATGCACCATTATTTAAATTAAAAGCAAAGGAATTAGCTGAGGAATTTATGGGCTGTGATTTTGCAGGGTTTAATTCCAATAAATTTGATTTCCCATTATTGGTGGAAGAGTTTTTGAGAGCAGGGGTTGAGTTTGATGTTGAAAACAGAAAGTTTGTTGATGCCCAACGTATTTTTCATATCATGGAACAACGAACTTTAACTGCGGCTTATAAGTTTTATTGTAATAAAGAATTGATTAATGCCCATAGTGCCGAGGCTGACACTATAGCAACACTTGAAGTGTTGAAAGCGCAAATAGAAAGGTATGAAAATCTTGAAAATGATGTAGATTTCTTACACAACTTTACCAAACAAGATAAAAATGTGGATTTAGCAGGGCGTATTATTTACAATATAGATGGTATTCCTGTTTTTAATTTTGGGAAGCATAAGGGTAAATTAGTACAAGATGTTTTTAAAACTGATTTTGGTTATTATGATTGGATGATGAATGGAGACTTTGCCGAAGACACCAAACGCAGGCTTACTCAATTAAAACTTCAAGGATTTAAGCGTTAAAAACACAACATTTTTTTTATAGAAACATTTAATTACACCATTTAAAAACTAAATATTCACATAAATCTCAATACATACAATTGAGATAATGTTTTTAATATTTATCCAATCAAATTATTGACAGTAAATAGTACACTAATTCAATCAATAAAACACACACAACTATTGTTTTAAAGGTAAACTTTTATTAAGTACATTAATAGTTATTGCTGTTTAATCAAAATGTAGAGTTGCTGGCATAATTCTGATTATTGCTATTAAATCGTGCACAAAACATGTCAGCAACAATCAATAGATGCATGGTTTATAATAGTTGATTCATTAAACCATACATAGATCTAAAAAAGTAATTTTTAGTAATAATGTTTAAAATAGGTAAAATCTATATAGTTTTAATAGCGAAGTTAATCTTGCTTTATGATGCTAAAATGCAGTTATGTAATCGCTTGCAAGAGTTTTACTTGGGTGCGCTTAACTGTAAATTTCAAAATAGATGTGGCTTTACCTTTATTAACTAAAAATAATTTGTTAGCTTTGGTGTAGGTAAAGTTTAATATAGATTTACAAAGTAACTTAATGTTGAAAAAACATAAGCAAATCAAAATTCTATTATATCTATTGGATGTATTAAAACTAGCAGCAACTGCTTTTGGTGGTCCTCAAATGCACTTTACTCAATTTCATAAGATTTTTGTATTAAAACGAAACTATGTAACCGAAGAGGAGTTAAAAGAATTAAACTCTTTATGTAGTATGTTACCTGGGCCAACATCAACCCAAACCATTACAGCTATAGGATACAGTATTGGTGGGCCTGGTTTAGCTTTTATGACATTAGCTATATGGGTATTGCCCGCAAGTATTCTTATGTTAAGTTTTGCCATACTATTGTCATTACTTGATATTACAAATCCCAGACTTGATTTTTTAAAGTACTTGCAACCCATGGCTGTTGGATTCATAATTTATGCTGCATATCAAATTAAGAATTTGTTTGTTAAAAGAACTCACCATTGGGTTTTAATGTTTTTATCAACCGTGTTAGCGATTGTTATCGAAACACCTTTATTTTTTCCACTGATTCTGCTAGTAGGGGGATTTGTATCCTCGCAAATTAATAAGGCAAATTACCGGGATGTAAAGCCAATAAAAAATATACTTTGGAAAAACTTTTTTTTGTTTGTTGGTGTCTTTCTAATGGCAGCAATATTAGGCGCATTAACCAAAAATAAAGCATTTTTATTATTTGAAAATACGTATCGTTTTGGAAGTATTGTTTTTGGAGGAGGCCATGTATTAATTCCGATGATGTACAATCAATTTGTGGAGTTTAAGCACTACATTGAACCAACCACTTTTTTGGCTGGTGTTGGTATTTTACAAGCAACACCAGGGCCAGTGTTCAGTTTTAGTACATATGCTGGTGCTATGGCATTAAATGAATGGGGTATTTGGGGACAAGTTCTTGGAGGCGCTATTGGTACAATTGCTATTTTTTTGCCAGGCATTCTATTAATTTTCTTTGTATATCCTATTTGGGCCCAAGTGAAAAATTATTCTCCTATAAAAAATGCGATTGAGGGTATTAATGCTACTTCCGCAGGGCTAGTTTTGTCATCCGCCTATTTGTTATTTGAACCTTTACAGGTAAACGAGCCTAATATGTTGGTACTTTTAGGTACTTTATTCTTATTATTGACAACCAAAATACCAAGCCCTTTTTTGGTACTTCTTTGTATTGTAGTTGGGTTTGTTTTTTAAAGCCACCATGAAAAATAACTTTGTTTTAGCTCTTACGTGTTTTTTTTTAATTATACCCTGTTTACTCAAGGCTCAACAGCCTGCTTCAACCCAAAACCCTGAACTGATTCAACTTTCAGGATTAGTTGTTTCAGTAGATAGCTTGCAGGGTTTACCTTTGGTGTCAATTCGTATAAAAAACACCAATAAAGGAACATTTACTGATGAAGGAGGCTTTTTTTCTTTTGTTGTTAAAAAAACAGATACGGTAGTTTTTAGCTTTATAGGTTATAAAACTATTGAGTATGCCATACCTCAAAATTTAAAAGGTATTAAATACAGCATCATTCAACCTATGACAGAAGATACCGTGTTTTTAAACACTGCCGTTATTCGTTCTTATCCAACACCTGATGAATTTGATTATTATTTTGTAAAGGCTACCATTCCTGATGCATATTATGAAGCATCAACACGTAATTTAAGAAAGAAAACGCTTGAAAATATTGCTCAAAGTATGAGTATGGATGGGGTTGAATCGCAACGTTACACTGCACAACAACAAGCTTATCGATATTACTATAATGGTCAACTTCCACCTAACAGGATCTTTGATCCATTCGCATGGGGGCAATTTTTTAATGCTTGGAAAAATGGCGCTTACAAGAAGAAAAATTAATAAATTTTAGTTATTTATATAGTCAATACTCCTGGGGCCTTGATTAAATAACAGGTCAATAATGCTTAAATTAGGTTCAAAAGCGAATTTCTCTGCAAATATTTGCAAGTAAGGTTTAAAAAATTCGTTAGGAACAACTTTAGGAGTTATATGCTGTCTAAGGTCCAGATCATTAGAAAGACAATCAATATAATTATCACTTAAGTTTACTTGCACATCAACTTTTAAATACTTTATACATAGTTGCAACAAATCAATTTCAAATTGAAGTAAGCTATTGGAGTTTGTTGTATAGAGTTTTTCAAATGCATCAGCATAATGGATAAAATATGGAGCAGAACCATAAGCTGATTTTATACTTTGCCAATGCTGGCGTTGCCAATGAATTGTATTGTCGGGTTTAAGCTCATTTATTGTCATTTTATGTGCTGTTTTTTGCACAGGTATTGTAAGTGCTAATGGGCCGTTTGCCGATAATATCGTAGTTCGGTTTCGATAAGTTTGTTTTATGTAATTTTCATGAATGTCAATTATTGCATTGCCACTTAAAAAGTGGCGCATCCAAAAAATATTTGGTAAATATTGAAGACTCAATACAGCTCTCATGCAGCGAATATAATAGATAGCCGATTATTGATTGCTAACAAAAACAAATAGTATGATTGCCGCGTTGGGTTTTATATATTTGCAGCAATTTAAAAATACAATATGACTACAGAAGGTATGACTGGTTTGGGGTTTGGACACACAGAAAATCAAAAAATGGTGGCTCAAATGGCTAAAGATTTTGCAGAAAAACATATAAGGCCATATGTTATGGAGTGGGATGAAGCACAGATTTTTCCTAAAGCTACCATGCAAGAAATGGGCAAATTAGGATTGTTGGGTGTTTTGGTTCCAGAAGAATATGGTGGTGCAGGTTTGGGTTATTTCGAATACATAACGGCTATTCAAGAAATAGCAAAGGTTTGCAGTTCGGTTGGTTTATCTATGGCTGCTCATAACTCTTTGTGTACAGGACATATTTTACAATTTGGTAACGAGGAGCAAAAGAAAAAATGGCTACCTAAATTAGCTGTTGGAGAATGGATTGGAGCATGGGGACTAACTGAAGCGAATACAGGAAGTGATGCGATGCGCATGCAATGCGTAGCTAAAGAAGATGGAGATCATTATGTAATTAATGGAACAAAAAATTGGATTACCCATGGTATAACAGGTGATGTGGCTGTTGTTTTAGTTAGAACCGGAGATCTTTTAGATAGCAATGGAATTACCGCAATTGTTGTTGAACGAGGAACACCCGGGTTTAAAGGAGGTAAAAAAGAAAATAAATTGGGAATGCGTGCCAGCGAAACTGCTGAGTTAATATTTGAAGATTGTCGTGTGCCTAAAGCCAATGTTTTAGGTAAAGTAGGAGAGGGCTTTAAGCAAGCAATGAAGATACTTGATGGAGGACGTATTTCTATAGCTGCCTTAAGTTTAGGAATTGCTAAAGGAAGCTACGAGGCAGCTTTAAAATATGCCAAAGAGCGTGAACAATTTGGTCAGCCTATATCAAACTTCCAAGCAATTTCATTTAAGTTGGCCGATATGGCCACCCGAATTGAAGCAGCTGAATTATTAACTTATCAAGCAGCTGATTTAAAAATGAAGCACAAACCAATGACAACAGAGAGTGCTATGGCCAAGTATTATGCCAGTGAAGTTTGTGTATATGCAGCTACAGAAGCAGTACAAATTTTTGGAGGTTATGGTTATACTAAAGATTTTCCAGTAGAAAAGTTTTACCGCGATTCTAAGCTTTGCACCATCGGTGAGGGAACCAGTGAAATTCAGAAATTGGTTATAGCCCGAAATATTCTTAGAGATTAATTTAATTATTTGGTAAATTAATAAATCGAACTACTTTTGCAGTCCTTTTATTAATAAAAGAGATTGAAAGGAAAGGAGGTAATTTAGTATATGATATTTGTAAACGTTAAAGAAAACGAATCATTAGACAGAGCACTTAAGAAGTTCAAAAAGAAGTTCGAAAAGACTGGTGTTGTAAAGGAAATGCGCGAGCGCAAAGAATTTACTAAGCCATGTGTGAAAAATCGTTTCAAACGAATTAGAGCAGCTTATAAATTACACCTTCAACAAGAAGCTCAAGGTTAATTTAATCTAATAAAACATAAAAAATCCCTCAATCGTTTTCGGTTGGGGGATTTTTGTTTTATCCTTTCAAGAAGTTTTTCACTTCTGTATTACAATGTCAAAGTTTAAAAAGCTTATGGTTTTGAGGATTCGAATTGCTACCAACACACAAACTCAAAGTGTCATAAACTAACGTGCTTGATAAGTTATTTTAATAGGTGCATTAGTTACAGGATGCTCAAACGATAGTTCAACAGCTGTAAGGGCGATGCTTTTATCATCTAAGCGCTTACTAGCACCATATTTTACATCGCCAATTATTGGACATTTGATTGCACCTAATTGGGCGCGTATTTGATGTTTACGGCCAGTAAGTAATTTAATTCGTAAAATGCAGTTACTGTTATTTACGTATTTTATTTCAAAGCTCAGTGTGGCTTTCTCCGAATTAGGAGTAGGCTTAATGTGTGCTTTTGTAATGTTTTTGGTTTCATCCCTTACTAAAAAATGAGTGAGGGTATCTATTTCTTGTAATGGCTTTCCTTCTACTTTAGCTTCGTATATTTTATCAACTTTACGATTTTTAAATAACTCGTTCATACGTGTTAATGCCTTACTTGTTCTTGCAAATAAAACTATCCCACTCACAGGCATATCAAGTCGGTGTATTACACCTAAAAATACATCACCAGGTTTATTGTATTTTTCTTTAATATATAACTTAACTTCATCCTCCAAACTTTTGGGTTTAGCGGGTTCGGGCTGAACAGTCTGCCCTGGTTCTTTTACCACCGCAATTAGGTGGTTGTCTTCGAATAGTACTTGTAAACTCATGGCTTTTTGATGACTAAATTACGTTGATTTAATATTGTTCTTTTTCATTAGGGAAGTCAACGCTTTTTACATCTGATATGTAAAGCTCAACAGCACTTTTAATTTCGTCATATAGGTTTAGGTACCTGCGTAAAAACTTGGGAGAAAAATCTTTATTAATTCCTAGCATATCATGACAAACTAAAACTTGTCCATCTACATGAGGACCTGCCCCTATACCTATAATTGGTATTTTAACTGTTTCGGCAACTTTCTTGGCTAGTTTACTGGGGATTTTTTCTAACACAATTGCAAAGCATCCTGCTTCTTCAAGTAATTTAGCATCAGCAATAAGTTTATTGGCTTCTTCTTCTTCTTTAGCCCTTACTTCGTATGTACCAAATTTATAAATGCTTTGAGGGGTTAAACCTAAATGTCCCATTACAGGTATTCCAGCAGTTAAAATTCTTTTAATAGAGTCAACCACATCTTCCCCGCCTTCAAGTTTTACAGCATGTGCTTCTGCTTCTTTCATAATTCGAATTGCAGAATTTAGTGCCTCTTTGGAGTTACCTTGGTATGAGCCAAAAGGTAAATCAACCACCACTAAACTACGGTTAACAGCTCGAATTACTGCTGAAGCGTGAGAAATCATCTCGTCTAAAGTAATTGGTAGGGTAGTTTCGTGTCCATGCATTACATTACTGGCCGAATCACCAACAAGAAGTACATCTATTTTAGCATCATCAAAAATACGAGCCATACTGTAGTCGTATGCCGTTAACATTGATATTTTTTCACCCCTTAGTTTCATTTCTTGTAACACATGGGTGGTTACTTTTTTAATTTCTTTGTAAGTACTCATAATAAGTAATTAGTCATCAAAGGTATGTATTAAATATTGATATAGATAACGAATGCGTGCAACCTAACTGCTAAATAATGTTACTTAAGCTTTGAGTACTTCTATATTCAGCAATTAAATTATATTTGCGCCTCTATGAAAAATCGGATATTAACTTTTTTAACTGGTGTTTTATTACTTGCAGCATGCGATAATACACTTGATATTAACGCTCCTTATCGCGAAACTCCAGTGGTTTATGCTATTATTGATATGGGGCAAGACAGTCAGATTTTTCGTATACAGAAAACCTATCAAAATGATGTAAATAAAACAACGGATGAAGTAGCCCAAATTGCTGATTCATTATACATGAAAAACATCACGGTTAAAGTGGTTAGTGGGAATAATCCGAATCTGTTTAGAGAATTTAAGCGATTGGCACCTCGGAAAGAAGCTGGTTTTTTTAGCAATAAGGATTCTAGCTATTGGGGACAAAGAACAACAGGTTTTTTTACTCCTGGTTCAAGCTACACGTTACGGATTAAAAATAACGAAACAGATAAGGAATACATAGCCACAACAACCGCAACAGGTATGGCAAATATACGTTTTGGTAGTCCAATCAATTTTATTGAATCGCCAAATGGAACATTCTCTTACCAGGTTGAACAAATTGGAGATAATGTTTTTATTTTTGATTTAATAGTTAGGCTTAACTATTGGGAGATAAATAAACTAACCAACGACTCATCTTTACGAAATATAGATTATTACCTGAGGAGAGATGCTTTGTACACTTCAGTTTTGAATGGTAAGGTAACTATAGGTGTTTCTAAGCAAGGTTTGTTAGGTCATTTCACCAGTAATTTACCAGTTAATGCTGATGTTAATAGAAGGTTTAGCTCAATAGAGTCTGTTGTAATAGGATCTAATAAAGATTACAGCGACATGATACAAACAAATAAGCCTAGTGGAAGTATTATTCCTAAAGTATCTGATTACTCCAATATTTCAAATGGAATTGGTGTTTTTGCTTCAAGAACCATCACCAAACTTAAACAGTCGGTAACCGACCAGAGTATAGATTTGTTAAATACGCAAGTCTTAAATAGGTAATAAATCGTCATATTTGCTGACAATTTTTAGGGTTTAATACCGCTTATTTCATTAAAAACTGACAATTTTTAGCCTTATTACTGCCAAATTCCAAGTGGCACTACTATTGAATAGTTGTGACAAACAACTTTTAATATGAGCAAAGTAATAGGTATAGATTTAGGAACCACGAACTCTTGTGTAGCCGTTATGGAAGGTAACGAGCCAGTGGTAATTGCCAATAGTGAAGGCCGCAGAACAACGCCCTCTATCGTGGCATTTTTAAAAGATGGTGAACGTAAAATTGGTGATCCTGCAAAGCGTCAGGCTGTTACCAATCCCCAAAACACCATTTATTCCATTAAACGTTTCATGGGTAGTAACTTTGATGAAACCAAAAAAGAAACTTCACGTGTTCCTTATTCAGTAGAAAAAGGTGATAACAATACGCCACGAGTTAACATTGATGGTCGTATGTATACCCCTCAAGAAATTTCTGCAATGATTCTTCAAAAAATGAAGAAAACTGCTGAAGATTATTTGGGTATGGAAGTTAAGGAAGCAGTTATTACTGTTCCTGCATATTTTAACGATGCGCAGCGTCAAGCTACTAAAGAAGCTGGCGAAATTGCAGGTTTAAATGTTAGACGTATTATTAACGAACCAACTGCTGCAGCATTAGCATACGGCCTAGACAAAACAGGTAAAAAAGATTTAAAAGTAGTAGTATTTGATTGTGGTGGTGGAACACATGACGTTTCTGTATTAGAAATGTATGATGTAGATGGAACTGGCACTTTTGAAGTTAAATCAACCGATGGTGATACCCATTTAGGTGGTGATGATTTTGATCAAGTAATTATTGATTGGTTAGCTGATGAATTTAAAGCAGAAGAGGGTATAGATTTACGTTCTGATGCAATGGCTTTACAACGTTTAAAAGAGTCTGCTGAAAAAGCTAAAATTGAATTATCAAGTTCTGCTCAAACAGAAATTAATTTACCATATGTTACTGCAACTGCAAGCGGCCCTAAACATTTGGTTAAAACATTAACCCGTGCAAAATTTGAACAATTAGCAGACAGTTTAATAAAACGCACCATTGAACCATGCAAAACGGCATTGAAAAATGCAGGCATGAGTACAAGCGAAATTGACGAAATTATTTTGGTTGGTGGTTCTACTCGTATTCCTGCCATTCAAGCAGCAGTTGAAAACTTCTTTGGCAAATCACCTTCAAAGGGTGTTAATCCTGATGAGGTTGTAGCTTTAGGAGCTGCAATACAAGGTGGAGTTTTAACAGGTGAAGTAAAAGATGTATTACTACTTGATGTTACACCACTTAGTTTAGGAATTGAAACAATGGGTGGTGTGTTTACCAAGTTAATTGAGGCAAATACTACTATTCCAACCAAACGTAGCGAAACCTTTAGTACAGCTAGTGATAACCAACCAAGTGTGCAATTGCATGTGCTTCAAGGCGAACGTCCGATGGCAAAGGATAACCGTACCATTGGTATGTTTAATTTAGATGGTATTCCGCCAGCTCAACGTGGCGTGCCTCAAATTGAAGTAACTTTTGATATTGATGCCAATGGTATTATTCAAGTAAGTGCTAAAGACAAAGGAACTAATAAAGAGCAGAAAATTCGCATTGAAAGCAACAGCGGCTTAAGTAAAGAGGAGATTGAGAAAATGAAGCGAGAAGCAGAAGTTAATGCTGAAACTGATAGAAAAGCGAAAGAGGAAGCGGAAAAAGTAAATGGAGCAGATAGCTTAATATTCCAAACTGAAAAGCAGTTGAAAGAATATGGCGAAAAAATTCCTGCAGAGAAAAAAGAAGCGATTGAAAATGCTGTTGCTGAATTAAAGAAAGCGCATGAAGCTAAAGATTTAGCAGGTATTGATACGCACATGGAAGCATTAAATACAGCTTGGGCTGCTGCCAGTGAAGACATGTATAAAGCTACACAAGGTGCTGAAAACAATGGAACAGCAGATGCGGGTGCTGAAGGTGCAGGAGCTGAAAATGTACAAGATGTGGATTTTGAGGAAGTAAAGTAAGTTTCTTATAAATCTGTAAAACCAAAAGCGGGCTATCCTTTGGATAGCCCGCTTTTAATTTTTGCGAGAAAAATTTACTAATACCCTTTTCTGTTTTTTAACCAGTTACTTTCTTTTATATCATTAACAGCAGCATTGGTTGATTGTTGTTTTTTATTATCGGCAAACAATGTACTAGCAGCCAAAGCAGCAACATCTGCGTTTTCAAATGTTGGTTTTAGTTGTTCTGGATTGAAATGTTTATCAATAAATTTGGTATCAAAATTACCACTGATAAATGCGGGGTGTTGCATCACATATTTACCAAATTGCAGTGTAGTTTCTATGCCAGTAATATGGTAATCGTCTATTGCTCGAATCATTCTGCTTATGGCTTCTTCACGTGTTTTACCAAAAGTAATTAATTTAGCTATCATTGGGTCGTAGTGAATAGGTATTTCCATACCTTCTTCAAAACTATCATCAACCCTAACACCGTAACCTTGTGGTGTTTTGTAAGTATTTAGCTTTCCAATATCTGGTAAGAAATTATTTATTGGATCTTCAGCGCAAACACGTAATTCAATAGCATGGCCATGTATGTTCAAATCATCTTGGGTGTATCCAAGTTTTTCTCCATTAGCGACACGAATTTGTTCTTTAACTAAATCCAAACCTACTATTTGTTCGGTTACTGGATGTTCTACTTGTAGGCGTGTATTCATTTCTAAGAAGTAGAAGTTTAATTGTTCATCCACTAAAAATTCTACAGTTCCTGCACCTGTATAATTGCATGCTTTAGCAACATTAACTGCTGCTTCGCCCATTGCTTTTCTTATTTCAGGTGTTAAGCAACTTGATGGTGCCTCTTCAATTAATTTTTGGTGCCTACGTTGTATGCTGCATTCTCTCTCAAAAAGATAAACAATATTGCCATGGTTATCTCCTAATATTTGTATTTCTATGTGGCGAGGAGAACCAACATACTTTTCAATAAAAACGGCATCATCACCAAATGCTGATTTTGCTTCGCCTTGTGCCATTTTTATTTGTTCTTCAAACTCTTCATCTTTTTCAACAACACGCATTCCCTTACCGCCACCTCCTGCTGAGGCTTTAATTAAAACCGGATACCCAATTGATGCTGCAATTCGTTTACCCTCTTCAATATCCCTTAATGCCTCTTGTGTGCCAGGCACCATGGGTACATTAAATTTTGATACTGCTTGCTTAGCTCCAATTTTGCTTCCCATGGTTCTCATGGCATCACCAGTTGGACCAATGAAAGTTATTCCGGCAGCAGCTACCATATCGGCAAAAAGTGCGTTTTCACTTAAAAAACCATAGCCAGGATGTATCGCGTCAACACTTAAGTTTTTACATACTTCAAGTATGGTATCCATTTTTAAGTATGATTGTGCAGATGCCGCAGGGCCAATACAAACGGCCTCATCTGCATATCTTACATGAAGCGCATTTCTATCGGCTTCACTAAACACAGCTACCGTTTTAATTCCAAGTTCTTTTGCAGTTCGCATAACGCGTAATGCTATTTCCCCTCGGTTTGCAACTAATATCTTTTTCATGATTAAATATGCTTGAATAACTTTTAAAACAAAGCGCAAATATATACGCCTACATTATTTTAATATACTTTTAGCGGCCGTCTAATCTCTCCGAATACCAGATTAAAGCCAAGGCGCAAACTCATAAATTGAAATTGGTCGGGTTTTAAATAGGTGAGTACATTATCTTGTATTAAATACCATTGAACAGATCCCATTTTTAGCGACCAGCCTAACCCAATATTTGTATAACTATTGCCAATAATACTATAGTTGGCAGTAAGGTGAAATCCATCACCGATTTTGCGTGCATAACTTAAAGTGTAGGCTGGTAATATTGAACCAAGTAAATAACGACCTTGAATTACAGCCCCAATTGTATTGCGCCTATTAAACTTGTAATTGGCAGTTATATAAAAACGCCAAGGCATAAATGTGGTAAAACTATTTGCACTTACATTGGGCTTAAGTAAATTGAATAAACTATCTAAATAAGCATCTAGCTTTTGGCCATTATCTATTTGCTCCTTGCTGAATCCATTTGTTCTGACATCTGCATTGTTGATGCTATAATTATTTACGTTATTGGTCCAGTTAATAAATCCAAAATCAATAATAGAAGCACCTAAAGTTAATCGGTTGTTTACGTCAT
>CANHBJ010000024.1 GCA_947459075.1 Bacteroidota bacterium | reverse complement strand
GTGCTTTATCATCGATATCAGTTCCTATAAAACTCCAGCCAAATAATTGATGACCTAAGATAGGATAAATACAATTTGCACCAACACCAATATCAACCCCAAGAATTTTTTGGCCGCGCGGAATAACCCCTTGGTTATACATAGCAATTAAATCAGCTATGTAATGCACATAATCGACACGGCCCGGTATTGGTGGACATAAATACCCACTGGGAATATTCCAATCATCTATTTTATAAAAGAATTTTAGTAGCGCTTTATTTAATAACTTTACTGCTTTGGGATTACTGAAATCAATAGATTCATCACCATACTTATTTACAGCTACAACATTTTGTAACTCCGGACAAACCTTAACCAATGAAGTGAAATCGTACCTGTTGCCATGTGCATTACGCGGGTGTAATTCTTTTTTTAAAGGCATTTCGTTTATTAATAAGTAAAAAGCCATCCCGAAGCTTTGTTCGGCATGGCTTATTGTATGTTATCAGCCTTAAGCTAAAATGGTATTTTTACATGCTTTTAAAATCGCTTCGGCTTTTTCTTGCGTTGATGATTCGCTATAAACACGCAATACAGGTTCTGTTCCACTTGCTCTTATCATCACCCATTCGCCATGGCCTAAATGAAATTTAAAACCATCTAAGTCTTCTACTTTTTCAATGGTATAATTTCCGAAAGTAGTATACTTACCAGCCTTGCAATTAGCCAATACGTTTTGTTTAATTTCTTCGGTAATGTGTAAATCAATACGACCCATAGCAAAACTGCCTACTACATCATATACTTCATTAATTAAATCATTCAAGCTTTTGCCAGTTTTGGCCATAAACTCCCAAAGAGTTAAGCCAATCCAAATGCCATCACGCTCCGGAATAAATCCTTTAATAGCAATACCTCCGCTTTCTTCGCCACCTACTAAAACGTTTTCTGTAACCATTTTTTCGCAAATGTATTTAAAGCCAATTTTGGTGATTTCAATATCTAATTCATAAGCTTTCGCTAATGCTGTAATTTTTGATGTTGCACTAAAAGTGGTAATTACCTTGCCACTCATGCCTTTGTATTTGTGCAGGTAATGCACCAATAAAAGAATGATGTGATGCGAATCAACAAATTCGCCTTTTTTGTTGTACAAACCAATACGATCGGCATCACCATCGGTTACTAAACCACAATCAATATCGCCACGTTGTTTAATGGCTGCACTAAAAGCTGCTAAGTTTTTATGAATAGGTTCAGGTGCTTGCCCATAAAAGCTTGGATTATATTCGCAATGCAGTAAAAAAGCTTCAGGAAACAACGCTTTCATCACGTTTTGACCAGCACCGTACATGGCATCATAACCAAATTTCATTCCGCTATTTTTAATGGCAGCTAAATCAAAATTGGCTTTTACTTCATCAATGTATAAGGTTTCCAAATCAACGTAAGTAACCATTCCTGATTTTACCAATTCATCTATGGGTTTTAAAGTTGTTTCAACCAAATTATTTGGTATGGCTGCTTCAACAGCATCAATCACAGCCGGACTACTTGGACCACCGTAATGTGCTTTAAGTTTATAACCACTGTAAGCAGGAGGATTATGACTGGCCGTGATAATTACACCCAAAGCAGCAGCATGCTTCACCGCACCTAAGCTTATCATTGGAGTGGAAACAAAACCTTTAGCCAATTTAACTTTTATGCCATTGGCACACATAATTTGTGCTACAGTTTCAGCAAATAGTTCACCTGCAAAACGGCAATCATGGCCCAAAACAATACTTAAATTATCAGCATGATTTTGTTTAATGTATGCAACAGTTCCTTGTGCAACACGTTTCACATTATCTACATTAAATTCGGCAGCAATAATGCCTCGCCATCCATCTGTTCCAAATTTTATTTGATACATAACTTATATCCTTTATTACACACATAAAGACGCACCATTGATGCGTCTTTATTGATTAAAATTATTATAATTATTTTTTATGCGAAAGCATTTTCACCCGTAATATCCAAACCTGTAATTAACAAATGAATATCATGTGTTCCTTCGTAAGTAACAACAGATTCTAAATTCATCATGTGGCGCATAATCGGATACTCGCCTGTAATACCCATACCACCTAACATTTGGCGGGCATTGCGGGCTACGTTTAGTGCTAAATCCACATTGTTACGTTTAGCCATACTGATTTGTGCAGGAGTTGCCCTACCTTCATTCATCAATACACCTAAGCGCCAAGTTAGTAATTGTGCTTTGGTAATTTCAGTAATCATTTCGGCCAATTTCTTTTGTTGTAATTGGAAACCGGCAATAGGTTTTCCAAATTGTATACGCTCTTTACTGTATCGTAATGCGGTATCGTAACAATCCATAGCAGAACCAATAGCACCCCAAGCAATACCATAACGTGCGCTGTTTAAGCAAGTCAATGGGCCTTTTAAACCTTCAACACCTGGCAAAATATTTTCTATTGGAACTTTTACATCATTGAACACCAACTCTCCTGTTGCGCTAGCACGTAAACTCCATTTGTTATGTGTTTCAGGCGTGCTAAAGCCAGCCATACCACGCTCCACAATTATCCCTTTTATTTTACCTTGTTCGTTTTTAGCCCAAACTACAGCCACATCAGCATAAGGTGAATTAGAAATCCACATTTTTGCTCCGTTTAGTATCACATGCTTACCATCACCGGCATCCTTGAAATTAGTGGTCATTCCACCTGGATCAGAACCGTGATTTGGTTCTGTTAAACCAAAACAGCCTAACCATTCGCCTTTAGCCAATTTAGGTAAATACTTATGTTTTTGTTCTTCGCTACCAAATTTATAAATAGGATACATTACCAATGAACCTTGAACAGATGCTGTTGAACGAACACCCGAATCACAACGCTCTAGTTCCTGCATCATGATGCCATAAGTAATGTAGTCCATGCCACCACAACCATATTCAACAGGTAATTGCGGACCAAAGCAACCTAAATCGCCTAATTGTTTTACCATGTCGTAATTAAACTTAGCTTGTTGAGCCATATCCTCAATAATTGGCGACAATTCTTTTTTAACATAATCGCGCACCATGCTACGCACTAATTTGTGCTCTTCAGTTAGCAATTCATCCATCAAATAATAATCCGGATGCGCATATAAATCAGGTTTGTTTGCCTTATGAAATTGGGCATTTGATACAGCTTTCTCTGTGCTCATATATTTATTCATAAATAGGTTACGAATTTAATGTTTAATTGTTCATTTAAAACACTTAAAGTGGCTATTTTGTGTCAGTTTTAAATAGTTAATTGCATAAAATTATTACATGATAGTAGAACTTAACAACTTGCAGTTTTATGCCTACCATGGCCTGTACGACTTTGAACGTAAAAAAGGTGGGGAATTTATTGTAAATATAAAAATAGAAAGTGCCGACAAAAATAAATATACTGATTTGTTGGATGTGGTAAATTATGAAGATATATACCGCATAGTAAACCAACAAATGATTGCTTCTAAAAATTTCATTGAAGAAGTAGCTAGGTTAATTCTAGAAGACCTTAAGATCCAGTTTTCGAATGCTAATTATATAGAAGTTAAACTTACAAAGTGTGCACCTCCTATACCAGGAATGAATGGTTCTGCAAAAGTTACAGCCAAATACAGCAGATAATTAAAAGCCTAAAATAAAAAAGCCCAATCCTTATTATAGGATTGGGCTTCAAAATTATCGTGTTTTAATTAAACACCGGTATCATGTTGAACACTCTCTAAAATATATGGGTGTTTGGTTGGATATAAATTCGCTTTAGTTAAACCTTTCATCACAATATAAAGGAATAAGCCTGCAAATAAACTTAAGAAACCAATTTCCATTAAACCTACACCTTGTGATGGAACTTCTATAATTCCAACTGGATTATGGTCAGTTACTGCAGTAGCTAAATTCATTGCACCTGGCATAACCATTAAGTAAACATCATTCCAGTGACCAATTAAGATGCAAGCACCTACAATAGCACCGATGTTAGGATTACGTTTTGCTCCTCTTTTCATAAACATAAAGAAAGGAATAACAAAATTTAACACCAAGTTAAAGTAGAAACTGAAACTATATGAACCATACATACGAGGTTGGTAATATGCAACCTCTTCGGGAATGTTTGCATACCAAATTAACAAGAATTGGGCAGTCCACATGTAAGTCCAAAACATAGAAATTGCAAATACCCATTTACCTAAATCATGCATGTGCTCATCAGTTACAATACCTTGCATGTAACCGTTTTTACGCAAATACCAAGTAATTAAGTAAGCAACTGTCATAGCACTAGCCCAACCTGTTGCAAAATTGTAAATAGTAAAGATCGTTGAGTACCAATGTGCATCAACACTCATGGTAATATCCCAAGCAAACATACTAAAGGTAAATCCGAACACAATCATGAATAAAGCCGACAAGTTGTATGATTTATCAAAGAAAGTAGTGTCAGTTAAACCGGTAGATAATTGATCTTCTTGACGAGAGAACTTTCTAATCATACTTGCACAGAAAACCCAGAAACCTGTAAAGGTCGCTAAACGAATTAAGAAGAAAGGTTTATTTAAGTACCATGTTTTTTTAGCTAATAATGGATCTGATTCCATTACACCATCATGCGCCCAGTGGTATATACCTCCGTGGAAAGCATAAAGGCTCAAAAACACAACAACAAATAAAGTAATTGCACCTATCGGCATAAACTCACTCATTGCCTCAAAAACCCTGCGTACAGCTACGTACCAACCTGCGTTGGCCAATTGGCTAATTACGATAAAAATGATTGCTAAAGTTGAAATCAGGAAAAAGAAGTAACCATTAAACAACAAACTTCCTAGCAAACGCTTAGCAGGTAGGTGGTGTAATTGTTCTTCGCTTAATCCTTCAATGCTTGGATGGTAGGTAAAAAAACCTATAAGTGCTAATAACAATCCCAAGCCCATAAGTATATACGATAAGCGTTTTGCTTTATCAGTGTATACAAATTTTTCTTCTCTTAATTGAATGGCAGTAGTATGTCCCATTGTGTGTAGAGTATTATATTTTAGTTATTAGTTAGCAGTAACACCGCTTAAATTGTAGATATAATGAATTACTTGCCAGCGTTGTTTCGGAGTAAGAGCCGAACCATAACCACCCATCAAGTTTTTACCATGTGTAATGCTATAGAAAGCTTTACCAGGATTGATTGTTGGAAGCCTGTCGCTATATGCAGGCACCTGAGGATATTTACCATCAGCAACGATAGTACCTTTTCCAAGGCCATCTTCGCCATGACAAGGTGTACAATTGATATTGAATAAACGCTTTCCTTCAGTCAAATTGTATTCTGTTGCTGTTAAAGGATTTTTCCAAGAACTTGATGCCTCATAACTCTCATTACTTTTGGGTAAATTATAAGTAGCATAATCTAATTGGCCACGAGCTATTGTACCTTTAACAGGCAAACGCATATTCATACCATAAGGATTAATTGTATTATTACCATTTGAAGATCCTTCATCATCAGCAGCTAACTGAGACATTGGCTCGTAAGCAAATGAAACATACATGTTTGGAGCATACTCAATGCCTGGGTTATCGCCACCTGCGCTGCACCCTACCATTAATATGGTTGATGAAGCTAAAGCTAATAACGTGTATATCGACTTTCTCATAGTTCGTTAATCCTTTCTCTAACTTCTAAAGCGCCACCTTGTTTAAAAATGTTTGACAATTCATTTACATCTGTTTTACCTTCATGTACATTTACGGCAATTACAAAACGATCATCTGTTACACGTAAATCGATGATATTAGTGTTGCGCCCCCAGAACATTTTGTTTACGATGAAAAAGCATCCCACCATACCAAAAGCAGTAAACAAGATTGATAATTCGAATGTAATTGGAATATATGTTGGAATATGTAAAAATGGCTTACCACCAATTAACATAGGCCAATCAAAATATGAGGTAAAAGATTGAAGCGATACTGCAGAAGTTAAGCCTGTCATTGCAAAAACAAAGGCTGCAGATGATAATCGTGAACGTTTAACACCTAAAACACGATCTAAATTATGAACGGCAAATGGTGTGTATACATCATATACATCGTAACCTTTTTCTTTCAAACTTTTAGTTACATCTAAAGTTGTATCCGGGTTATCGTAAACCCCCAATAGCATTTTATTATTATCCATGTAATGAATCTCCTTTCTCTGCGTGAGCATGATTAGCATGCTTATCATGCGAATGAGTTGGTATAATTGATTTTACTTCAGCCATATTGATGGTAGGTAAATATCTAATAAACAAGAAGTATAAAGTAAAGAATAAACCAAAAGAACCGAACAAAATCATAAACTCCGTTAATGTAGGCGTGTACATTGTCCAGCTCGATGGAAGGAAATCTCTATGTAACGAAGTTACGATGATTACGAAACGCTCGAACCACATACCTATGTTTACAATGATTGACATTACGAAGATAAACCAAGGTGTAGAACGTGCCCACTTTGTCCAAAAAACTTGTGGTGCAATTAAGTTACAACCCATCATTATCCAATAACTCCACCAGTAAGGACCAGTTGCACGGTTAATAAATGCATATTGTTCATATTCAACGCCTGAATATGCCGCAACGAAAAACTCAGTTATGTATGCAAGTCCTACCATGGTACCTGTTAACATTACCACACGACACATTGCATCTAAGTGACCCAAAGTAATGTACTCTTCTTGTTTTAATACAACACGACCAATAACCAATAAGGTTAATACCATACCAAAACCAGAAAAAATAGCTCCAGCCACAAAATATGGTGGGAAGATGGTAGTATGCCATCCAGGAACCAATGATGTTGCAAAGTCCATTGATACAATAGAGTGAACAGAGAATACCAAAGGAGTAGAAATACCTGCTAGTATTAATGATATCATTTCGTAACGATGCCAAGTACGTGTTGAACCGTTCCAGCCCATTGACAAAAAGTTGTATATTGACCTGCGAATACCTATAGCTCTATCACGAGTTGTTGCAATATCTGGGATTAAACCAATATACCAGAACACCAACGATACGGAGAAATATGTTGAAATCGCGAACACATCCCAAACCAAAGGTGAGTTAAAATTAACCCATAATGTACCAAATGCATTGGGAAGTGGGATTGGCCAATAAGCTACCCAAGGGCGACCCATATGAGAAAGGATGAATGAAGCTGCACACAATACAGCAAAGATGGTCATTGCCTCGGCTGAACGGTTAATAGACATACGCCATTTTTGACGGAATAATAATAATACAGCCGATATTAACGTACCTGCGTGACCAATACCCACCCAGAATACGAAGTTGGTGATATCAAATGCCCAACCTACAGTTTTATTTAAGCCCCAAACACCTAAACCCGTTAAAAAGGTATAAGTACTTGCAGCGATCCAAATACCAAGCACAATAGCTGATACAGTGAAACCTATCCACCATCCTTTTGATGCTTTGTTTTCCATTGGGCGCAAAATATCACGCGTTACGTCTGCGTATGTTTTGCCACCGTTTACTAATGGTTCTCTTATTGGTGATTCGTATGACATGTGTTATGTTTTTTAATTACCAGAAATTTAATTAATGAGCGTGTTCTGCATTAGCATGAGCAGCTGTATCATGTTTTGCTTCTTCGTGTCCTGCATGACCCGGAGCAGTTGTTGAGTGAGTAGTGTGTCCACCAGCTAACTCTTCGTCTACGTTACGGATTTTTGTCATGTATGATACAGAAGGTTGTACGTTGTACTCTTCTAACAATACATAGCTACGCTCGTTGTTAAATAACTTAGCGATTTCACTGTTTTTATCGTTTACATCACCAAATATAATTGCATCTGCAGGGCAAGATTGTTGACAAGCTGTTTTAACATCACCGTCTTTAACTTTACGGTTTTCTAATTTAGCTTGTAATTTACCTGCCTGTATACGTTGGATACAGAATGAACATTTTTCCATTACACCGCGAGAACGAACTGTAACATCAGGATTGATAACCATACGACCTAAATCATTGTTCATATAGAAATCAAACTGATCGTTTTCACGGTATTTAAACCAGTTGAAACGTCTTACTTTGTAAGGGCAGTTGTTTGCGCAATAACGAGTACCAACGCAACGGTTGTAAGCCATATGGTTTAAACCTTCAGAGCTATGTACAGTTGCAAGTACCGGACAAACAGTTTCGCATGGAGCATGACCGCAGTGTTGACACATTAATGGTTGGAATGCTACGCGTACATTTTCAAAATCCGTTTCGTCATTAATTAATCCCTCGTCTTTACCTTTTAACATGTTACCTGCTAAACCGGCTTCGCGGGTTAATTTATTGCCTTTTTCATCTTTAAAGCTGTAGTAGCGATCAATACGCATCCAGTGCATTTCGCGGCTGTTTAATATTTCCTGACGACCAACTACAGGAACGTTGTTTTCTGCGTTACAACTTACCACACATGAACCGCAACCGGTACATGAGTTTAAGTCTACTGCCATTGCCCAACGATGACCTTTGCTATCATGCTCATCCCATAATGTAATAATATGTGCATGTTTATGATTGCCTGCTTTAGGATCTTTAACAAATTCGCCTAAAGAAGCTTCACGAATAATATCACGACCTTCTATAGTATGGTGAGTTTGTGTTTGTGGTAGTTCGTATCCATTACCTGTTTTTTCAACAGAAACATCAGCAGCTGTGTAAACAAATGTTTTACCATTGAAACTAACTGCTGAATAAGCATTTTTTCCAACATTAGCTCCTACACGACCACCTGCTTTACGTCCATAACCTAAGGCTATTGAAATCGTATCACGAGCTTGACCCGGTTGAACCAACACAGGAATTTTTTCAATAACCCCTGTTTTAGTTTTTATGGTAATTACATCACCGTCTTTTAAATTTAGCTTATCAGCGGTTACTTTACCAATAGCAGCATAGTTATCCCAGCATACTTTTGATACCGGATCAGGCATTTCTTGCAACCAAGGATTGTTTGCATAACGACCATCACCCAAACCTACTTTAGTGTATAAGCTTAATTCTACTTTATCTTTATTTGAAGTGTATGCCTTGTATGCGGCATTAACAGCATCTTGAGGTAGTACACTAGTTGTATAAGCAACTGGGGTTTTCATTGATGAAGTATAACCATCATGTAATGCCTTATTCCAACCAGCTTCTCCACCTAAAGCAGCAGTCCAATTGTTTTTTACAAAAGTGTAGTAATCTGTAAAGTTACCAGACCAACGTAAAAAGCTTTCTGAGGCTTGACGCGTATTAAATACTGGAGAAATAGTTGGTTGCATTAAACCAATAAAACCTACACGGCTTTCAACATCACCCCAAGATTCCAAGAAATGATTATCAGGTGCATGGAATTTACATAATGCAGTAGTTTCATCTGCAACACTATTTGTGCTTATTGAAATGGTAGCTTTCTTAATACCTGATATTAGTTTATCAGCAGCGTAATAATTGTATGCCGGATTTGAGTTGAAGAATATAACTGCATCTGCAGCACCGCTGTTTAACTCATTTACAAACGTTTCAAATGCAGCATCGTTACCACCTGTTTGGTTACTGTAATTGTCTAAATCTACAGTTGTGCCGATATTACCTAAAACACTGTTAATGGCATTAACTATTAATTGATCAGCAACATTATTTGTACCGCAAACTACAATAGAGGCACCACGGTTTGCCCAAAGTTCTTTAGCTGAATTTTCAATCATATTCACCGCAAATTCAACATCACCAGGTGATGATAATTTTGCTGCGCCTGCCAAAGAAGCTACCTTATTATATAAACTAATTAAAGCAACACTTGTTGCACTTGGTTTTAGTGGAACACGCACGTCAGCGTTTGAACCAGTCAATGAAAGATTAGATTCGAACTGGTAATGACGGCTCATGGTTTTAGCACCATTATTAGTAGTGCCTACTTTACGGTTTTTAACCCACTGTTTGGTAAATTCTACTGGAGATATCCAAGTTCCTAAAAAATCGGCACCAAAACTTACAATGGTTTTTGCTTTATCAAATTGGTATCCTGGAATAACAGCCTTACCAAAAGATTGACCATTAGCTTCTATAATAGCACTGTAAGATACTGGTTCGTATACAATGTGCTTGGTTTGCGGATATTTTACTGAAAATTCGGCAATTGCTTTTTTAGTTGAAGGACTATTAACAGCACCCGAAATAATGCGAATACCTTTTGCAGCTGATAATCCTTTGGTAATTTTACCATCCAAAGTATTCCAATCAACTTCGTTAGCTTCGGCTTTAGGGCTTTGTAAACGTTCGTTATCGTATAATTCTAAAACCGATGCGTGGTCCACTGCACCTACACCACCTTTAAAAATAGGTGAATCTGGATTACCTTCAATTTTTACCGGACGACCTTCGCGAGTTTTAACCAAAAGACTAACACCAGTTGTAGGATTTGTAGAAGCATACCAGTTAGGAATACCAGGGGTAATGTTATCAGGTTTTACTATGTATGGAATTACATTTTTAACAGGAGTTTTATTACACGCTGCTAAAGCTACTGCTGATATACCGAAACCGAAGTACTTTAAAAAGTCACGTCTGTTTGAAGTCATTTCACCGTCTTTATCGGTTAATACTTCTTCTAACGGAATACCTTCTGCAAATTCATTTCTTTTATTTTGAAGAAATTTAGGATCGTTATTTAATTCCTCTAAACCTTTCCAGTATTTATTTTTATTTTCCATGGATGAATTTTTTCTAAGTGATAATAATTAAACTTCAAACGAAATCAATCTGAAATTTTTAATTAATAGTGGCATTTACCGCACTCTAAACCACCAACATTACTTACGGTTGCATATGATTTACCTTGTGCTTTTAGGTCTTCATGCAATTTTTCGTAGTAATCATTATTTTTAACATCCACTTTGGCTTCACGATGACAGTTGATACACCAGCCCATTTGCAATGAACTTTGTTGGTAAACAACTTTCATTGTTTCAATGGCACCATGACAACTTTGGCACTCCACTTTTCCAGCTTTTACGTGCTGAGCATGGTTAAAGTAGGCCAAATCAGGTAGATTGTGGATACGAACCCATTTAATAGGTTTTTGTTGCTTGCTAGGGTTGTATGCTTTTTTCTCAGCATCCCATCCCACTGCATCATAAATTTTTGCAATTTCAGGTGATACCTGGCCATCGTATTTGGCACTTGCTGTAACATGCATATGGCAATTCATACAAGTACTAGCCGAAGGTATAGTAGCTTGTTTACCTTTATCAGCACCATTGTGGCAATACAAGCAATTTATTTTGTATTTACCAGCATGTAGCTCGTGGCTATAGTTGATTGGTTGGGCAGGCGCATAACCTTGCTGAACACCAACTTCAGTTTGTCCATAGTTAAAACCATAAATTCCAAGTGCTACAGTAAAACCTAGAATTACTAAAATAGTTCCAACAACTGGATGCTTTGTGAATAGTTTATATTTCCAAGTAGTTCTTACATCAACAACTGGCTCAAGTTCAAGAGCTGCTTGCTCAGGAAATTTTGCATCGTAAATGCCTTGAACAGTTTTTTTAATGCGATACAGTACAAAAACTATCAAAAACAAAATAAACGCCATGATAGATAGCGCTATAAATGTTGTGTTATTGTAAATTGAATCTTTCGCTGGAGCAACAGCTTCTGTGGTTGCATCACCCGCACCGTTTGAAGGAGCAACTGATGCTTGAGCTACAGGAGGTGTTTTAATGTACTCCAAAATTGATTTAATTTGAGCGTCTGAAAGATTTTCGAACGAAGTCATAACCGATTGGTTGTTCTCGTTGTATACTTTCACTGCTTTTTCGTCTCCGGATTTAACAAGAGCCTGGGAATTCTTGATCCACTTAATGAGCCAAGCCTCGTCATACTTCTCGTTAATGCCTTTTAGAGCAGGGCCAACTACTTTTTCGTTCAGCGCATGACACGATGTACAGTTGGCATTGAATAATTTTTCACCCTCAGCTACATCTGCTTTTACAAACGAAGCACTTGAAGCGAGGAGTGCAAATAATGTGGTAATTCTTAAAAATCTCATCGTAACAATCTGATTGTTCAAGGTTTAAATTACTAGTGAATACAATGGTTTGCACGTATTATGCCACTAGAAGTGGTCGCAAATATATTCACATTATTTTAAAATAATCGGGCTTTTAAAAAAAAACTAATTTAGAGTATTTCTAAAGAGGGTAATATTGCCTTTTTGAGATTCTAAAACAAAAAAAAGCCACTGAATATCAACGGCTTTTTCAAGATTATATACTTTAAAAAAAAGTGTAATTTTTATTTGGGATGTAAAAATTTGTCACCAATATTCAAAACATCGAGGGATTCAAACCTAGAATTTTGACTCACAAACTCAGGTACAATTAATTTCATCTTACTTACTACTAATTCATCGTTTTGATGTATGTATGATTCGAGTAAATCATCTATTTCTTTGGCTGCTTGTAAAAAATCGTAGGTACGAACCCGTCCAACCATTATTTTAGGATGATAGGTAGGTAAGGTATTCTCTTGATCGGCCAAAAGTTCTTCTTTAATCTTTTCACCAGGACGTAAACCTGTGAATACGATTTGAATATCTTGACCAAGTATTAATCCAGATAGTTTGATCATTTTGCGAGCGAGGTCAATTATTTTAACCGACTTACCCATATCAAAAATGTAAATCTCGCCACCCTTACCCATATTACCTGCTTCAAGCACCAGTTGACAAGCCTCTGGTATAGTCATAAAGTAGCGTGTAATATCAGGATGCGTAACGGTTATTGGTCCTCCTTCTTCTATTTGCTTCCTAAATTTTGGTATTACAGATCCACTGCTCCCTAAAACATTACCGAAACGTGTTGTAATAAAACGAGTCTTGGAAGATCTTGTTTCTATTAAGAAATTATTCAATGATTGCACATAAATTTCAGCAATACGTTTAGATGCACCCATCACATTTGTTGGATTAACTGCCTTATCGGTAGAAACCATTACAAACTTTTTAACATCGTGCTTTACGGATAAATCCGCAATGGTTCTTGTACCGTGTACATTTGTGCGAACTGCCTCTCCAGCATTTTCTTCCATAAGAGGCACGTGTTTGTAAGCAGCAGCATGGTATACAATATCTGGTTTATAGGTATTGAATATTTTCTCCATTCGGTCTTTACAACAAATATCACCCAACATTAACTTTACTTGTTTAAGGTTGTGCGGGGCAATTATTTCGTTCAAGTTATTATCTAATTCGTATAGTCCTACTTCACTTTTATCAACCAAAACCAGCAGTTTAGGCTCAAATTGTAATAATTGACGAACAATTTCACTACCTATAGAACCAGCTGCACCAGTAACAATAACTACTTTGTTTTTTACTTGCTCGGCAATAGCCCCTTTGTCTAAAACTATGGTATCACGCTCAATTAAATCCTCAATTTTTACATTCTTAATCTGATTATAACTTAACTCTCCATTGATCCATTTTTCAATAGGTGGCACATTTCTAACAGAAATATTGTAAGCAAGACAGGCCTCAATTAATTCCTGTTTACGGGATTTACTGATACTGTAATCACTAATAATAATTTCTTGTATGTCTAATCGCTGAACAACTGTATCGAAATCTTTATAAGGATTATAAACGGTTATACCGTCAATATACTGTCCATTTCTTCGTGAATTATCATCAAAAAAAGCCACTACGCGAAGTTCACCTCCAACATGTTGTTCAATTTTACGTTTGGCTATTATGCCTGCTTCACCTGCTCCAAATATAGCAATACTACGTTGGTTAGCTGCATCAGGCTTAGTAATGTGTATATACAAAACCTTTACGCCAAGCCTAAATGCACTCATTAATAAAACGGTACCAATATAATCTATTATTAAAATTGAAACAGGTATAAAAACACTGCCGTTACCATTAAGTTTGGTGTAAGAGAAGTTGGCTATAACCAACAGAATAGTGCTTATTGATACCGTGTAAAAAACACGCAACGCATCTTGAATGCTGGTATGACGAATGATACCTGCATAAACTCGGAAATATACCATTAGTAAAACCCGAAAACCCAGAACAAGAGGTAAGGGCCTTAAATAATCATAGCTAAACTTATCGTCTATAAAAAAATTGAACCGTAATAAAGTTGCTGCAACAAAAGAGAAAGCGCAAATTGACAAATCAAGAAAAAATATAACCCAACGGGGAATACTATTTGTTGCAGGAAATATTCTCTTCAAAAAACTCATTATATACTGTATTGGGGGAACGGTTTAACGATGCAATATAAAGCTAAAATTTAAAATACTAAAATTTTTGGGCTAAAAAATGATTCTAAAGATGGTTTTAAGAATTAAACTAATGTCTTTGAACGGGTTGTTGCTTTTTATGTATTGCAAGTTCATTTCCAGTTTTTTAGGCATAATGTTGTTGATGTAATATTCATCTGGATTTTCAGCGTTAGCTAATAACTGGTTTTCGTTTATAAATTGAATAGAAGCATAGTCAGTAATACCAGGATTTACCTCTAAAACCTTCATTTGTTCTGGTGTATACATGTTTACGTACTTCCGTACTTCTGGTCTTGGGCCTACTAAACTCATATCGCCCTTAAGTACATTGAGTAATTGTGGTAGCTCGTCAAGTTTATACTTGCGTAAGGTGTATCCTACATTTGTTATTCGAGGATCGCGCATGCCAACTGTTAATTGGCCAAACGACTCCGAATTAAGATACATGCTTCTGAATTTTATTAGTTTAAAATCTTTGTTGTTTTTACCTACTCGTGTTTGCATAAAAAGTGCAGGTCCGTGGCTTTCTAATTTTATGGTAAACCAAAGCAACAAAAAAATAGGACTTAGAATAATAATACCCAAAGCACTAAAAATGATATCGAAGAGTCTTTTAAACACTGGCTATCGTTAATTTTAAAGCAAAGTTAAATTGGGTTAGATTTGGTTTGTGTTGAATTTTCAATATTTAACCCATCACCTCACGAACAGACGAAATTACACTTTCTAAAACTTTATTAATCTGTTCTTGTGTTAAATCAACCCAAACTGGCAAAGAAATTTCATTTTGATACTGAGCAATTGTTTGAGGATAATTATTAATATCATACCCTTGAGCAATATAATAACTCATAAGAGGTACGGGAATAAAATGGACATTTACACTAACTTGCTTCTCAAATATTTTGGCAATAATTGCATCTCGTTGCGCTTCAGTAGCATCTTTTACTCGCAATGCGTATACATGATAAGATGAGGTTTTGTCTGTAGTTTCATATTCAGGTGTAATGGCCCAACTTTCTTTACCTAATACATAGGTATATGCATCATAAATAGCTTTGCGTTTAGGAAGCGTCTCTTCATCATACCTAGCCAAACCCACCAACCCAATACTGGCAGTAATATCAGTCATATTCATTTTATAACCTGCCTCAACAATATCATAGCGCCAATTACCCGGAATGGTTTTAGCTAATGCATCTTTATTTTGCCCATGAAGAGTTTTAATACATAAATATTTATATATATCCTCATTAATAAAAGGCTCTGGCAAATTTAAGGCTATTGCACCACCTTCAGATGTAGTTAAATTTTTAACAGCATGAAAACTGAACACGGAAACATCAGTTAACGTTCCGGCACGTTTACCTTTATACCAAGCACCAAAACTGTGGGCAGCATCACTCAAAATCAGGATACGACCAAGTTGTTTTTGCTCATTGTTTTTGGGTGAAAATAATAATTTAACATCTACTTGATTAACCAACTCATTCAGTTCATCATAATCGCATGGAAAGCCACCGAAATCTACTGGCATAATAACTTTTGTGTTTACCGTAATGGCTTTTTTTACTTCTTCAGGATTGATATTAAAGTCAGATTTTACATCAACAAAAATAGGTTTAGCACCACAATGCATAACTACATTAGCAGTTGCACTATAGGTATATGCCGGCAAGATTACTTCATCACCAGGCCCAACACCAAACCAACGTAACATTATTTCTAGGCCCGCTGTTGCGGAGTTTAAACAAAGTGTTGACTTGTTGCCGCAATAAGCGCTTATTTCCTTTTCGAACCTTTTGGTTTTTGGACCTGTGGTTATCCATCCACTTTTAAGTGTATCTACTACTTCATCGATTATCTTCTGATCAATGTGTGGTGGGGAAAATGGAATCATTTTATTACAGATTTTATCATGCAAGTTTACAAGTTACTAATTGATGTTACAAGTGATTACTTTTTTATAATAAAAATAAACTTATTTAAAACGATAGTTTACCCAGATTTATAACCATCTAACTATAATTTTAACCACTGAACATGTTTTAAATATGCTTATGCTTCTTTTTATTAAGTTTGAAACAACAATATAATTAACCATGAAAATACTATTTATTTTACTATTAGGATTCGGGGGGGCCTATCCTTTAACATGTAGTAAGAAAAAGCCAAAGCAAGAAAGTTACCTCAAATACCCAAAAACAGTAACATCAGAAATCGTTATAAATAACTGTTAACATTACATAACATAATCATTTTAAAAAGCACTTGAAATCAATAGCTAAAAATAAACTTTACTGGATTTGCCAAATAGGTGGATGGTTTATTTTTATTGCCATGGAACTTACAAGTTACGTGCGCATTGATGGTTTTAAAAGCGCTTTAGTAATTAATGCTTTAGTAAATTTTGTATTGGGTATAAGTGTTACACATTTTTACCGACTGTTTGCTATCAAGCAAGGGTGGTTAAATTACCCACTTTATAAAATTTTACCAAGGGTGTTCGTTTCTGTTTTGGTTATGGTAAGTATTTTAACTGCTATTAACATCCCATTAGATAGATATACCTACCCTATTTTTCAGCAGTTAGATATTACTTTCGGATTTTTAATGGGTTACTTTTTAAACCTTAGTAAGTTTGTTTTACTTTGGACATTAACCTATCATCTGTTTCAATATTGGGAACGTTCATTAATAGCAGAGAAAGAAAAATACCAATTGCAAGCGGCTGCTAAAGAAAATGCTTACCTCAATTTAAAAAACCAACTCAACCCTCACTTTTTATTTAATAGCTTAAATAGTATACGTACATTAATTGATGCTGACCCCCGATTGGCCAAAAGTGCCATAAACCAACTAAGTAGTTTATTAAGAAGTAGCTTACAAACTGGCAAAGAAAAAATCATTTCACTTAAAGATGAACTGCAAACAGTTAAAGATTATTTAGCTATAGAGGTGATTAGATTTGAAGACAGGTTAAAATATACCTTTAATTTAAGTAACGAGGCAATGGATTGTTATGTGCCTCCTATGATGCTGCAAACCTTGGTAGAAAATTGTGTTAAACATGGTATTTCGAATTTGAAGAATGGTGGGGAAATTATATTAGAAGCCCACATCGAAAACAACGAATTAAAAATATCAATTGTTAATAGTGGACAATACATGCCTAAACATAACCACGAAGGAGTAGGATTAACCAATACGCGCGAACGATTAAAAATATTGTATGATGAAAAGGCCAATATTAGCATTTGCAATAAGGATTTAAATCACGTTGAAACCATAATTACTATCCCACTATGAATATAAAAGCCTTAATTATTGACGATGAACGATTAGCCCGCGAAGGCTTAAAACAATTGCTAACAGAAACTGGAGAAATTGAATTGGTTGGAGAAGCTGCCAACGCTGATGAAGCCATAGAATTAGTTGAAAAGTATAAACCACAATTGTTGTTTTTAGATATTGAAATGCCTGAAAAAAATGGCTTTGACATATTAGAGGAATTGATAGAAACACCTTACGTGATTTTTACCACTGCATACAATGAATTTGCTTTAAAAGCATTTGAAGTAAATGCAATGGATTACCTACTTAAACCAATCGAATTTTCGAGATTAAAAGAAGCAATTGCAAGGGTAAAAAAACAAATACTTGAGGTTGATCAACAACCTAAGTACAATAGAAATTTAAGTGAACAAGATCAAGTTTTTATTCGCGATGGCGATAAATGTTGGTTTGTTAAACTAACAGATATACGGCTGATTGAAAGCGCAGGGAATTATGCTAAACTTTATTTTGATAAATACCAACCACTCATTCATAAAACGCTGAACTCGCTTGATGAAAGATTAAACCAAAATTTATTCTTTAGGGCAAATAGACAGCAAATTATTAACCTTCAATACATTGAAAAAATTGAGCCCTTCTTTAATGCTGGTTTTCTAATTTATTTAAAAGATGGTACAAAGGTAGAAGTTAGCCGAAGGCAATCAGTTAAATTTAAGGAAATGATGAGTTTATAAAACCTCCTCATTCACATCTAATGTAGTGTATGTGTATATTGACAAATT
This sequence comes from Bacteroidota bacterium, assembly GCA_947459075.1. Classification (GTDB taxonomy): domain Bacteria; phylum Bacteroidota; class Bacteroidia; order UKL13-3; family UKL13-3; genus UBA6183. The sequence continues at coordinate 4,087 of CANHBJ010000024.1, read as the reverse complement.
GAAACAGTAAGTAGGGATGTTATCAATTTGCTAATTATTCTTTATTTTGCCATTGAAGCAAGAATACATGTATGATTATTAGAGCCACTAAAAAAGTATTAACCACTAATAAAATTAAACCGCAGCAACATACCGAGCTGCGTATAAATAACCTCAATGAATGGTTTGTTACGCTCTTATCATCTGGCTATAAGGGTAAGTACTTTTTAGCTTATGTACATAGTAAAAGTTTACTCACTATTTTTACTGAAGGTAAAAGTATTAAACAAACATTTAATAGTTTCAAACATCGTTTAAATGCTTTAATTACACGTTCATCATTCCCTGATGCCCTTATCACTCAAATTACAGAAGCTACATTAAATATTGAAGCAATATCAACAACCAATAGCCGAAGCACACTAGCACACATAAACCAAATTGTATCACAAGTTCGTAATAGCTTTGATATGACACAAACCTACCAAGATATTGATTTAGATGTAGAAGAAAATGTTGTGTTGAATATGCTATTTAGCTATGGCAAAAATTATTTTAGTCCAACATCATGGTGGAACAATTATATACATGGTAACGACCCCTATTTGCCATTAAATAAGCTTAGTAAAGAACATGAAATTATAAAACCAAGTACATTAAACAAATTGGGATTAACGAATGAGGAGGAGTTACACATGCAGAACCAAATGCTTAAAATGGATTTGGAACAAAAGTTCGGTAAACCAATTAGGTTAAATGAGGAAGATGATAATCACAAGCTTCCGTTGTTTATAGAAAATGAGTTTTTAAAGCACATGAGTGCTTTTGAACAACATATTAGAACAGCTAAGGAAACAACAGTATTTGATTTAATAGGCAAACCAACTTTTAAACCAGCAGGCTCTATAACTGAGCATAAGTTAAATGCAGAAATAAAACGTGTAGTAAAGCTACTTGGCAAGCACAATATTATAGTTGATTTTATTGGCGAATATTCACCACAAATAATATATGAATTTTTAACTGTTGAGTTAATGGAAAAAATGATTTCTGATATGCGAATACCAGGTTTCATTAATCATTTTATTTACGAAGAATTTCATCCAAATCACGAAATAGCAATTACAGGAACAATTAATATGCTGGTAAATATTATGTTTGATGAGGAAGGTGATTTAGATACACTTAAACCGCATTTTGAAACTGATAATTTTATGCTGAATGATGAAAAAGCTACCTTTATTGATTTTAAAAATGCAGTGAATAGATTTCACTTAACCCACAATCCTGAAATTGTTTTAGGTTATGAAACCGAGACTTTAAAATTTGATGAGTTAAAAGAAAACGTGAAAGCACAAGGATATATCGCATTTAAAAACCCAATTAAAGGAAAACACAGGATAAAACACCGATTTATGGTAACCTTAAAAAACGATGAAGATTGGTGGAAATTCACACACGTATTTTTTGAACCGCTTAATTAGCCTTCACCAACTTTTTTAAATCGATAATAATATTTTCTAAGCCATTTATTTTAATTTCATAAATGGTTTGTAATTGCATTCCAAGCTTGCCTTGCGGAAAACCTTTTCGAGCAAACCATTCTAAATAACTTACAGGCAAATCGGATATTAACCAACCTGCGTGTTTACCAAAAGGCATTTTAGTTAATACTAAACTTTTTAATATTTCGGGGTTTGGTTGCAAGTGGTGATAGGATAAGTTATGGAATGAAAATTACAAATTAGGCAAGCCTAATACCTTCGGTTTCAATCTTTATTTTTCTTTCGCGGTACAAATTACCCAAAGTCATTTTAAATGTTTTTTTACTCATACCAAACACCCGATAAATGTCTTCCGTACTGCTTTTATCGTGATAGGGTAAATAACCATTGTGTTTACGTAACTCACGCAAAATAACATCTCCTTCGTCTTCTACACGCTGGTAACCGGGCTTACCAATCATAATATCTAATTTGTTTTCCTCTTTTATCTTCTTCACAAAACCAGTAAAAACATCACCTACAAACAAATCTTTAAACACTTCGTTGTAATGAAGCAAGCCTAAATGTTTCTCGTTTACAATTACTTGATAACCCAACTCGGTATCTTTATAAACAATACATTGAACAATTTCTTTCTCTCTAACTGTTAATACTTCATTATTTAACTCATCACTTAGTTTTTCTTTTGCAATAACTTTTCCTGTTGGTGCGTCATACAATATTTTAACTAAGCAATAATCTCCAGTAAGCAGATCATCTTCGTGCATTGATCTAGGAAGAAGTAAATCTTTGGGTAAGCCCCAATCTAAAAATGCTCCTGCTGGACTCATGTCCACAACTTTAAGTGTAACTAAATCGCCAACCTTACCTTTAGGTTTTTTATTGGTAGCACATAAAACATTAGTTGAGTCGTGGTATAAAAAAACGGATAACTTATCACCAACCAATAGTCCAGTATCAGCATATTGCTTTGGCATAAAAGCCATTTGATCTTTGGTTTCTCCAAACCAATACCCATCAGCTGTTTTTTCTAAAATGGTTAATTCGTAATAAAATCCCGGTTTTAACATATTGCACAAAGGTGTAAAAATTTGGAGTATTATCAGGTATTTTTCTGATTAAATTGCTAATCTTTTATAATGTATCATTAAAATGAAACTCATGATTAGGCTGTACTTGCTGATTAATGGGTATAATTTTAACTTACAAAGATTCCTCGTTCTAAAAGTACTCTTTGACTTGAGGTGACTTTACTTTCCGATACAAAAAGTGAAGTAATACACTTAATCATTTGTTATGCAAAACTTTAATTTAATAAAATCGGTTAAACAAAGTGGATTAGCAACAAATTCATCAGAATGAAAACACAATTGGCCAAGCATAAATAGAATACTTTGCCTCTGTAGATTGATTTTCACACAAAAACCAAAAGTAAATTTTTCACATTACCTTAAATTAATAGTTTTTTCTATATTTGATTTTAACCATAACCAATAAATAACATGTTAAACTCAAACAACCAATTTAAAAGTGGCCTTCTAATTATTTTTCTTTCAATTACAGTTCTTATTTCATGTGGCACTCCTGAGAATAAAAACTCAAAAAATGAATCTGAAGAGTCTACAACTAACAAAACCGACTCTCTGAAACCAATAATTGAAGCTAATATAATTGAAAATGCATTAGGTCTTGATGTAAAACCTGTTTTTGATAGCATATCAATTATAAAAGCATATTCTGTTGAACAGATAACCAACTTCTGGGTTGAAAAGGAGCTGCAAGGAATTGGTAATATTGACTCCCTAATTGCTAAATTTATTAATGTTGATGATTTGAGCAAAAGTAAAGGTTATCCTTTTTACAAATGGCAACAAACTAGATTTACTTTTTTGAAGGAACAAATCCCCAATACTGAGTTGTATGAAATAATAAAAGCCCAGTACACCATTGATAACCCTCTTACAAAAACTAAAGTTAAAGTATTAAACTATTACTTGGTATCTGACAATAAAATAATAGCTAAAATTTCAGAAAGTGATTTCAAAGATGCATACCAAGAAAGTCCAAATATTCCACATGAATTCATTTATGAGTATGCATTATTCAAAAATGATAAATCATACTTACCATAGTTATTTTGCATCAAATTTAAAAACTAGAAAATTAGTCTATTTTAGTTACTGAATTAATGTTTTCATTTTATACCAATAATTTTAATTGAAAATGGATTTTATTGATAATGTTCTCTCACTCTGTGCTGTCATATTTGCTTATCAAATTATATGGCGATTATTTTTTTCTTTAATGAAATTGAATTGGGGAAGTGTCAAAATTGAACAAAGGAATAACATTTTGATATATACTAATATGTATTTATTTTTTGTAATTCTTTTACTTAAAGTAATTCATCTTTTTTTTCTTATCTCTTCTGTTGTGCTATTGATAAATGATTTTGAGTCAGCAAACTCAAGTTACATCTCAAAGTTTTTCATCTATCTAATATCATATATTGTTCTTAGCCTCTCATTTGCCTCAGCTAATTTGAGACATTATCAATCAACAAGGTTTGAGGTTCCTGTTCATTTAATGGAATTAGTTGCTAT
>CANHBJ010000023.1 GCA_947459075.1 Bacteroidota bacterium | reverse complement strand
TTGCTCGGCATCACTTTTTGCTGCTAATGGTGATACTACCCAAGTAAATGTATTTAATAAATTTCATATGTCGCGCTATGGTAATTTTGATCAAAAGGCCAAAATGCCAGCAAATAAAAACTTTCAGCGTATTTGGTTAAAATACACTTTGGGTTGTTTAAGCAATGGCCAGTGCGAGTGGGATTATACCATTAAGTTATTTTTACGCGAGCGTACAGGTAAAAATGATTCTACTTTACAGCAGGCTCCATACCTAAAAGTTAATAATACAGCCAGAGATTCTGTGGTATATTCATTAGATACCACATGGAGAAATGTATATAATGCACTAACCAAACAAACAGATTCAGTGGCATCAACTTCATTTGCCATTACTTTGTTTGGCGATAGTTTAAACCCATTAAATGTTACACAAACCATTGTTGGGTTTCCCGTAAATTACTGGCGCGTAAATTTTGATACCACTGGTGCTCGTAAGGATTCTGTTTTTGTTGGTGGAGGAGATGTTATTCGCCAAAAGTTTACTCCATATTACCGTGTATTTGAAGTAGTGAATAATTTAGAAATGGGTCGTTTTATTTCGCCATATGCAAAGTCGTTTCCAAAAAGTTTTCAATATGATTATATATACGATGTAACTGAGTATGCCCACTTATTAAAAGACTCCGCAGAATTTAGAATAGAATACCAAGGTTATTCATACGGTTTTACTGCTACGTGGGATATGATTTTTGTAGAGGGAACTCCTGCGCGAGACGTAGTGAAAATTGAAAATATATACAATGGCGGATTTAATTATGGTCAGGCTACATCAATAGAATCCGCACTTACTCAAAAATCATTTACTGTACCTAATGATGCTGTAGCAACAAAAGCACGTATTATCATAACGGGTCATGGTGCCGATAACAGTGAAGGTTGTGCAGAGTTTTGTGCTAAAAAAATGTATTTAAAACACAATGGAACACAAATTGCTGAGCAGTTGGTATGGAAAGATGATTGTGGTAGTAATCCAATTCCGGCACAACCGGGTACTTGGGTTTATAACCGCTCAAATTGGTGTCCAGGCGAAAAAGTAAGGAACTACGATTACATGTTAAATGTTACTCCTGGTAGTTCACATACAATTGATTTAGACATGGAGCAGTTTACGGCAAATGGTGCGGCTAGCTATAACATCAGCTTACAATTGATACATTACAAAGCCGAAAACTTAGAGAATGATGCTGCCGTTGAAGATATCATTGCTCCATCTAAAAATTATTTGTATAACCGCATCAACCCTATATGTGATAATGCAAAGTTTGTTCTTAAAAATTGGGGAAGTAAAAAATTAACCTCAGCTGAAATTTCTTACCAAATTGGTAACAACGAAGTACAGAAATTGAATTGGACAGGAGAATTGCCATTTGAAAAAGAAACCATTGTTACCATTCCATATTTACAATGGCCAAGTAATTTAGTTGATCGTACATTTAAAGTATGGGTAAGTAAGGTAAACGGCTTAACTACAGATGATAATATGCATAACAATGAAATGCAAAGTAAATTTGATTTACCTGTTACATTGCCAAGCAGATTTATTGTTCAAGCTTTAACCAATAATGTACCCTCACAAAACAGCTATACCATTACAGATGGTTATGGTAACCTAGTGGCAACTAAAACATATACAGCAGCTAACACCTTACACCGTGATACAATTAATTTAGGATTTGGCTGTTATACCTTTAAGTTTATTGATACAGAAGGAAACGGTTTAGGATGGTGGGCTGCACAATCAGAGGGAACAGGCTCTTTGCGTATACAAAATGTAGGAAGCCCTATTCAAATTTTTAGAACGTTCACTACTGATTTTGGGTCATTCCAACAACTCAATTTCCGTGTTCAACATGCGGTTGGTATTGAAGATGAATTGTTGAAGAGTGATGCAGTTAAATTATATCCTAATCCGGCAAACAATTTAGTTACTATTGAAGGCATGGATGTGTTGAAGGCTGAAATAACAGATGCTTCGGGTAAAGTCATTTCAACTTATCATCATCCAGTTTCAGGCGTTGACATATCAAATATTCCTGCTGGAATTTATTTTATTAAACTTACCAATAGCAATAGGCAATCTGTTGTAAAAACACTAAGTATAATAAAGTAATATATTTTATAAAAGGATTATCAAACGGCATCAACCCAAAAAAGTTGATGCCGTTTTTTGTAATGCAGCTTATATTGCAGCATGATCGCCTCTGAAAGCAGTTACATCAATATACACACACACCACAAGCCTGGCACAAACGAGCTGGTGGTGCGTAATGCTTATTTAAAACTTAACGCAACTCAATTATCAGAATTGCCTTATATGGTTTCTGTAGGATTGCATCCTTGGCATATCAATAAATACAACTTAACAACCTGCACCGATTTGTTAATGGACGTGGTAAATTTAAGCAATGTATTTGCTGTTGGCGAAATTGGTATTGATAGGGCAATTGATGTTCCTATATCAACCCAAATGCAATATTTTGAAGCACAATTAAACATTGCTCGTGCAGTGCAAAAGCCTGTTATTATCCATGCTGTTAAAAGCTACAGCGATTTGATGCCCTTTTTAAAGAAAACAAAAGTGCCTTTTATTTTTCATGGCTTTACTGGCAATATTCAGCAGGCTAAAGAAATGTTAAAATACAATGCTTACCTTTCATTTGGTAAAATTTTGTTTGAAGAAAAATACCAAGAAGTATTGGCGCAAATTCCAAATGATAGATTTTTGTTGGAAACAGATAGCGCTAAAATAAGTATCAATCAAATTTATGATTTAGCTGCAAAAGCAAAAGCTATTGAGGTGGATGAGCTAAAATCTCTTGTATTTAATACATTTGCCGCAATAACTAAATAACTAAATAAGTAGTAACAGTTACGTATGAAAGAAATAAAACCTTGGATGGGAAGAACCCAATTGTTATTGGGTGAAGAGAAATTAACTAAGCTTATAAATGCTAATGTTTTGGTGGTTGGTTTAGGTGGAGTAGGTGGTATAGCTGCCGAAATGATTGCACGTGCAGGTGTAGGTAAAATGACTATTGTTGATGCTGATACTGTAGACCCTACAAACCGTAACAGGCAAATTCCGGCTTTGCATAGTACAGAAGGAGTTTTAAAAACGGATGTATTGAAAGCCCGTTTGTTGGATATAAATCCTGATTTAGACTTAACAGTTATTGCTGAATATTTTAGGGATGATTTAACCCATCAGGTTTTAGATGAAGGTAATTTTGATTATGCATTAGATTGTATTGATACCTTAAGCCCTAAGGTGTTTTTTATTAAAGCATGCATTGATAGAAAAATACCATTGGTTAGCAGTATGGGAGCAGGTAACAAAGTAGATCCAACACAGGTTAGGGTTGATGATATATCAAAAAGTTACAATTGTAAATTGGCCAAATACACACGTAAATATTTACATAAGTTTGGCATACGTAAAGGAGTAAAAGTTGTTTTTAGTGCCGAAGAGGCTCAGCAATACATGGGTGTTACCATGGTTGGTGCACGAAATAAAAAATCGGCTCCAGGTACCATTAGTTATTTACCAGCGGTATTTGGTTGCACAGTGGCTAGTGTTGCTATCAGAGATTTGTACGATAGGAATTAACTTGATTGTAGGATAAAAGAAGAATGTTAGTTAATACGCATAGCTAATTGATAATGAAAAGAAAAGATAAAGGGTTGAGAGAAAATCTAAATATGAACTAAAAACCTTCATCTTCCTTTTATGTTAAGATAAGAGGCGGATTTTGGAAAAGAAATTTATAAACCCTTATCCCCAAACCTCCAACCAACCCATATAAAAACTTATACCACCTATAAACAAGATACCCACTAACAAAATTAATCGGTAATTTTGTAAGCCAAATCACCATATTTGCCAGTTAAATATAAATAAACCATATTAGTAAATGACAAAAATAAAAGTAGCTAATCCTGTTGTTGAGTTGGATGGCGATGAAATGACCCGTATTATCTGGAAATTTATTAAAGATAAATTGATTTTACCTTACCTTGATTTAGATATTAAATATTATGATTTAGGTATGGAACACCGCGATGCAACAAACGATCAAGTTACGATTGATGCAGCTGAAGCTATTAAAAAATATAATGTAGGTATTAAGTGTGCGACCATAACACCTGATGAGCAACGTGTAAAAGAGTTTAGCTTAAAACAAATGTGGAAATCGCCAAACGGAACCATACGTAATATTTTAGATGGTACTGTTTTTCGTGAACCAATTGTTTGTAGCAACGTACCTCGTTTGGTGCCTAATTGGACTGCTCCAATTTGCATTGGCCGTCATGCTTTTGGTGACCAATATCGTGCAACAGATTTTGTTACAAAAGGAAAAGGTAAATTGACCATTAAGTTTGAAGGCGAAGACGGACAAGTAATTGAGCATGAAGTATACAACTTTAAAGGCGATGGCGTGGCACTGGCTATGTACAATACAGAAGAAAGTATTCGTGGTTTTGCCCATGCTTGTTTCAATCAGGCTTTAACCAAAAAATGGCCTTTATATTTATCAACTAAAAACACCATCCTAAAAAAATATGATGGTAGGTTTAAAGATATTTTTGAAGAGATTTACCAAGCCGATTACAAAGCTAAATTTGTAGAAGCAGGTATTGTTTACGAGCACCGTTTAATTGATGATATGGTTGCAAGTGCTTTAAAATGGCATGGTAATTTTGTTTGGGCATGTAAAAACTATGATGGTGATGTTCAATCGGATACTGTTGCTCAAGGTTTTGGCTCATTAGGTTTAATGACCTCCGTTTTGGTAACTCCTGATGGAAAAACAATGGAAGCTGAAGCTGCACACGGAACAGTTACTCGCCATTATCGTGATCACCAAGCAGGTAAACCAACTTCAACCAACCCTATTGCTTCAATCTTTGCATGGACACGCGGCTTAGAGTTTCGTGGTAAATTAGATGGTAACCAAGAGTTGGTTAATTTCTGTCATGCTTTAGAACAAGTATGTGTTGAAACGGTTGAGAGTGGTAAAATGACAAAAGATTTAGCTGTTTGTATACATGGTAATAAAGTAAGCCATGGCGAACATTATTTATATACCCAAGAATTTTTAGATGCATTAGATGTGAATTTAAAAGTAAAATTGGCTAAATAGAAGTATTTATTTATTAGACTAAATCCTCACATCAAAATTGGTGTGGGGATTTTTTATGCATCAAACCATTGGTATAAAAATATACATTTGTGTTTGAAATTAAATTTGGTTTACATATGCGTGTGCTAAAAATATTTACCATAATAGTTACTGTATTTACACTACTGGCTTGCAATGCAACAAGGGTAGTTAAGCCCCTAGCAGCTGGAGAAAAACAATTGGGTGTAGGCCTGGGTGGCGCATTAATTAAATTTGTTGGTGTGCCTATGCCACTGCCTTTAACCAACGTTTATGGTGCTTATGGTTTAAAAGATAAAACCACGGTATTTGCCTCACTGCATACCACAGCATTAATGTTTGGTGTTTTGCAAACAGATATTGGTATTACGCAACAGTTATTCAAGCAAAAAAAATTTATACCTGGAATTAGTGTTAGCCCCATAGTTAATTTATTGGTTGATAGATGGGATAAAAATTTTAGCATGTATCCGCAGTTAGATGTAAATGCATACTGGAATTATGGAAAAAAACAGCATCTTATTTACACCACACTAAACAATTGGTACGAGTTGCGAAATACCAAGGCCCACAACGAAAACCAAGCTACACATTGGCTTCCAAGTATTGGCATTGGACATCAATGGTGTGGTAATAAGCTAAATTGGCAATTAGAAGCCAAATACATTGCCCCTAATCAATCCAACAAAAACATTGTAGTAGATTACATTGGCATGGGCGATAATGGTACTTTTGGTTTGTATTTTGGCGTGACTCGTAAATTTTAATAACATGAAAAAAGAAATTACTGTTTTATTCATATTGATGGTAGGATTAACCTCATGTTTAAGGTTAGATAGCCAATTATTTAATAGCGAGGAGTTGAGTGAGTACAAGTTTGATTCGTATACAGGAAACAGAGAACTTGGAACGCTGCCTTCAATTTATGCCGTTGCGGATAGCATGCGAAACTTGGTAACTTTCACATCTAATAGTAGCGAAGGAGCCGCTAAGTTATATGGGGTTTACTTGGGTAATATAAACCATATAGCTACAGATACGGTTATTTTATATTGCCATGGAAATGCAAAACATATGGATAACTATTGGAACAGAGCAAAGTTATTGGCTCATGTTGGCGGAAAACACCGTTTTGGCGTGCTGATGTTTGATTACCGTGGTTATGGCATGAGTGAGGGAAAATCATCTGAAAAAAATATCTATGCTGATGCCGAAGCTGCATTAAAATGGCTCCAAAGTAATGGCTTAACTTCAAGTCGCTTAATTGTTTATGGTTACAGTTTGGGCAGTGCACCAAGTACAGAGATTGCTTCAAGCACCTATAGTTTACAACCTATTAAATTATTATTGGAAGCGCCTTTTGCCTCATCTGAAGTAATGGTGCAAGATGCAGGTAAACTAGCCTTACCAGGAAGTTACTTTACCAGTGCTAAAATTAACAATGCCGATAAAATTAAGCAAGTTAAAATTCCCTTTATGTGGATGCATGGTACAGCCGATTCGTTTTTAAGCATACAAACCCACGGAGAGGTGTTATATAAAAATTATAGTGGAACAAAAGGGGAGGCCTATCGCATAGCTGGAGCCGAACATGGTGATTTACCTATGGTTTTTGGGTACAACAACTACATCAATGCGATAAATGATTTTATAACGAAATAATGGAGGTTAAGTCAACATACATTGCACAAGAAATAAAGTTAAAAGTGTTACACTTATTAGCGCAAAAGGAGCAGCTTTTAAAGCAGATACAATTGTTAATAGATGAAAATAATTTGCTTAATTCTGAAATTCAGCAACAAAAAAATACCATTGAAACGCTACAAACACAAAATAAAATCGTTAAACTTGCTGAAATACTCCCCTCAACTGGTGTTGATAGGCAAGAGTTGAAAAAACAACTCAACGTGTATATCAAACAAATTGATGAGTGTATTAGGTTGTTAAGCGAATAAAACTTGCTTACGTTGAAAGAATTATCCATAAAAGTGAATATAGCCGACCGCTATTACCCGCTCAAAGTTACATCTGAGCAGGAAGAGGTAGTGAGACAAGCGGCAAAGCTAATTAACGACAAACTAAAAGCTTTACAGCAAGAGTTTGATGTTAAAGATAAGCAGGATATGCTCAGTATGACAATACTTGAGTTAGCCACTCAGTTAATAACCTTGCAAAGCAAGCATGTTATTGAAGAAGATGGCCTTAATGCGCAGTTACAAGAATTGCGTACACTTTTAAAAGATGTTTCCATTTAACGCATGCAGGCTTGGTCCTTAACGCCAATTTTATCACATTTAAACGTTAATAAATTATGGATGCATTAGTAATTATTGTTGCAATGATTGCTTTGGCTGTAGGTGCGGGGATAATGTATGTGGTTAACCAAAATATGCTGAAGAAAAAATCGGCAGATATGCTTAAGGATGCTGAAGCAAAAGGTGAACTACTATTAAAAAACCGTCAACTAGAAGCTAAAGAAAAGTTTTTGCAACTAAAGACTGAACATGAAAAAGAAGTAAGTCAGCGCAATCAACAAATTGCACAACAAGAAAACAAGCTTAAACAAAAGGAGCAAACACTCAACCAAAAAATTGAACAAACTCAGCGTAAAGATGCAGAACTAGATCAAGTAAAACAGACCATGCAGCGTCAGCAAGAGGTGCTTAACCAAAAGAAAGAAGATTTAGAAAAACAAATTGGTGGCCAAGTTAAACAGTTAGAAAAAATTGCTGGTTTAACGGCCGAAGAAGCCAAAAAGCAGTTGGTTGAAACTTTGACCAATGAAGCCCGTACTGATGCCATGACCTACATCAAGGATATTGTAGATGAGGCGAAGTTAACAGCTGGTAAAGAAGCAAAAAAGGTAATTCTAAATAGCATTCAACGTACTGCGGCAGAGCATGCCATCGAAAATTCTGTATCGGTATTTAATATTGATAGTGATGAAATGAAAGGCCGTATTATTGGTCGTGAAGGTCGCAATATACGTGCATTAGAAAGTGCTACTGGAGTAGAAATTATTGTTGATGATACCCCTGAAGCCATCATTCTTTCTTGTTTTGATCCGATTAGGCGTGAAATAGCCCGTTTAAGTTTACACCGTTTGGTGCAAGATGGACGAATTCACCCGGCTCGTATTGAAGAGGTTGTTGCTAAAACACGCAAGCAATTGGAAGAAGAAATTGTTGAAATAGGAGAGCGTACTTGTATTGATTTAGGTATACATGGTTTACATCCTGAATTAATTCGTATGGTTGGCCGCATGCGTTATCGCAGTAGTTACGGTCAAAACTTATTACAACATAGCCGCGAGGTGGCTAACTTATGTGCTACAATGGCTGCCGAATTAGGCTTAAATGTAAAGTTAGCCAAACGCGCAGGTTTATTACATGATATTGGAAAAGTGCCAGATGATGATGCTGAAACACCGCATGCATTATTGGGTATGAAATTGGCCGAAAAATACAAAGAACATCCTGAAGTAGTAAATGCAATTGGTGCGCATCACGATGAAATTGAGATGACTTCTATATTGGCTCCTATTATCCAAGCTTGTGATGCTATTTCGGGCTCTCGTCCTGGTGCACGCAGAGAAGATAGTGAAAACTACATGAAACGTTTACGCGATTTGGAAAACATTGCATTAAGTTACAACGGTGTTGAAAAAGCTTATGCTATACAAGCCGGACGTGAATTACGTGTAATGGTTGAATCTGATAAAGTAAGCGACCAACAAGCTGATATCATTTCAATTGAAATGAGTCAACGTATTCAAAAAGAAATGACTTATCCTGGTCAAATTAAAATTACTGTTATCCGCGAAAAACGTTCAGTTAACTTCGCTAAATAATACTTAATAACTAAACTGTTTATTAAAAAAAATGCCTCACAATTGTGGGGCATTTTTGTTTGTAATATATATTCGCCTTGATATCTTCGTAATAAGAACTAAATCTTATGAAAAGTATTTTATTAATATTGGCCACCTCATTGATTTTCATATCATGTAGTCAAAAACAATTTAGTTTCAGGAAAACAATGAGGGTAAATACACCTCATCAGCAAATACCTGCCTCGTTAGAAGATGAAGTAGTAGTAGATGTTAGTAAGATGAGTTCAATGGATGAGCAGGAATCTATTGTCGCTCTGAATCAAAATAGTAATTTTGAATTACCCATTTCATCTATTCATTCCAACAGATTATTTGAGGGTAACATACAAAATGAGGATATACACTCAAATAAACCTACAAGTAAAATACCATTTTTAAAAGCAATTCAAAATGTAAGTGGCTTTAACTATTTACCTATTCATGCTGAAGCTAAATCAAATACACAGGAACCTGAGGACCATTCAGTTGCAGCAATTTTGGGTTTTATTTTTGGTCTTTTCGGTTTTGTTGTAATTTTTGCTGGAAGTGTATTTTCATTTTTAGCCATCCTATTGTTTGCATTAGGATTATTGTTCTCCATTATAGGGTTGAAATCAAAAGTTTCGGGTCTTGCAATAGCTGGAATAATATTGGCTAGCCTGGGAATAGTATTTTGGATGCTTGTGGGTTTAGTTACACTCATCATGCTTAAAGTTTTTTCATAAAAAACACAAACTTGTTACTTATAAATGCAATGCAGAAGTTCTAATTATTTGGTTCTTTAAAATACTTTTTATAGATGTCGTTTGCAACCAAATAAAAGCCTAGAGGTACCACGATAAATGCTAGTTTATTATAATTGGCTGCCGCATCAAAATCAAAATGAATGAGGTGTTGCACCGCACGTGTCATTCCGAATGCATAACATTATTCATATAATAATAAAACGGAAATGCAAATAGATTGTCCTTCATCAAAAAAACTTGCAAATAAAATTAGTAGTGTTAATCCTATCATGCTAATGATATTTAATTACTAACTATCATTTTTTCTTTCTGTTCTTTTGAAGCATATTTTATTGGTTTATTTTTACGGTTGTAAACTCGCCTTTCTTAAGCACTGCAATAATGGGTATATCTTGTTGGCCATCCCTTAACATAATATTTGCAGTGCAAGGTGCCGAATTGCCCTCGCTTATTGCAGTAATTATAATTGTACTCAATTTATTTTTAATAGGAACAACAACTGTTTTCTTTTTATTGGTGATTATGAATTTATCAAGTACCTGTTCTCCATTAATTTGAATACTAATTTCATCTTTATCTTCCTTTTGACCATCCCATATATCAATGATAATTTCTGAAGATTTCCAGTTTAAATTCAGTGATTCATTACTTTTGAGTAGATTATTATATGTTCTGTTTTTTAGTTCATTCACTTTACGCTTAGCTATTGCTAACGAGTCAGGATTTTTTATTGTTTTTGAAGTAAGTAAATCATCTGATAATTGATTTACATAGTCAGCACTTATTAAATAAATGTAACCATCAGCACACTTTTTTCCGGAGCTAAATTTCCCTGAAAATGCTCCTTGTATGATGCTTTTATCCTTAACGGTTTTTATTCGCGCATTTTTAACTTCAATAAAACAAAATGTGCTTAAGTCGGCCTGAGATTTAGAACTAACATTACCCAATTCTTTAAATGAAATGGTTTTTTTATCCGCACTTATACTGCCTTCTATTTTAGATAATGTTCTATCTGTACCGTATATATCACTTAATGATGTGCCTTGAATGGCTCCTCCTGATAGTTCTTTAAAGTTGAGTTTAAATGTAATGATTGTTTTGTCGGATAATTGAAGTGTTCCTATAAATTCTCGAATTTTAACTTCTTGACTAATAAGGTTATTTTGTAAAATAAAAGAAAAAAAGAGTAGCAGGTATTGTTTCATTCATTTTTTATTATATTTTCGATATTAACATTTAAAAATTAAAATATGAAAAAAATTAAATTAGCATTAGTTGCTTTAGTAGCAACAATCATCATCTCAGGAGGATCAGTTTATGCATCATTCCCTGTTAAAAATGAAGTTAAAACAGAACAAATCTCAAACAGTACTTCAACTCAAAATGCAGAGTTAAATTCAGTTGAGAAATCATTTGTTGAAAAAGTTTCAGCTAAGCCTGCAAAAACTCAAGGTGACGATGAGAAGTTGTATACAATTTTGTTTTGGGTTTTCTTAGGTGGCTTTGCTGCACACAGATGGTACAAAGGAAAACCAGCAGGTTGGAATATATTGTATATTCTTACAGGTGGTGGTTTAGGAATTTGGGCATTAATTGATTTAATAAATATCTTAACAGATAAGTTCTAATCGATTTATTAGACCATTATAAAAGGTTGCTTTTGGAAACAGAAGCAACCTTTTTTGTATCCTATTATCATCATTTTAAATACCAGATAATATTTATTAATATTGTATTACAACTATTTATTAATTAGATGGTTTTACTTATAACCTAACCCAAAATTACTTGAGGTATTTATTACTCATATTATCAATTGGTTTTTCATTTGTTAGCCAAGCCACACATATTGTTGGTGGAGGTTTTGATGTGCAATGGATATCTGGTAATACGTATCAAATTACCTTAGTAGTATACAGAGATTGCACCAGCGAAACCGATTTTAATAAAAACGTGTACATTGGTGTTTATGATAAAATAACAAACATTCGTAAAGATTCTTTTGGTATTGCGCAAGGTCAAGTATCAAAAATAAATCCATCGTTTGCTCAATGTGTAACGGCCGTTCCGGGCTGCACAGAAAAAGCCATTTATACAAGGAAAATTACTTTATCGCCAACCAAATACAACAATACTGCAGGATATTACATCAGTTGGGAACGTTGCTGTAGAAATGGCATCATACAAAACATACAATCTCCTGGTGATGCAAGCATGGCTTTTTATGCCGAGATACCTTCGCCTGCTAGGTTTATCAATTCTACACCTAAGTTGGCTGTTAATCCGTTTACTGTGTTGTGTGTAGATAATTTATTCTCATACAATATTACCTATACAGATGCCGATGGAGATTCTTTGAGTTACGAATTAATTACCCCAGTAAACGGAACGTTAACCAGAAATAACCCCAATGACGACCAATTTAATAATCGTCCGATTTTAAATCCTGGTCCGTATATTCCTATAACTTGGTTACCTGGTTTTTCAACTAATGCAGAAATTCAAGGCAACCCTCCGCTTAATATTAATGTTCGCTCAGGTCAAATCAATATCAAACCATCTCAGGCAGGTGTTTTTGTTGTAGGCTTAAAAGTTACGGAGTTTCGTAATGGAGTGGCCATTGGTTTGGTGCATCTCGAATTACAATTTTTGGTGGTTAATTGTTTATCCAATACTTTTCCTACTGTTAAACTTTATCAAAACGGTAATCAATTAAATGTAGATACTTTATTTGTAACCATACCCAACGAAATAAAATTTGGCATTGAGGTATTTGATGCCGACTCTATTGATACAATTTTTGTAACTAATAATATTGATAGTATAGAGTATACAACTGTTGGACTAACCACCACCAGAACAGTAAATGCCGCTACTTACAATTGGTCGTGGCAAAGCCATTGCGGACTTAACAATAAACCATTACATAAATTTACCGTAACAGTTAAAGACAAAGGCTGCCCTATACCTAAAACTACCCAACGTGTATTTTATATAAAAGCACTACCCATGCCAACACACCCACAAACAGATGTGTTGTGTATTGAGTTGCGTAACAACCAATCTTGTATTGTTTATTTTGGCGATTCGGCCAGGTACAAACCATATTTTAAATGTTATAATATTTATCGGGCCGATGGTAATAATAACTTTAAAATTATTGATTCCATATTTGATAGAAATGCTAATGCATTTAACGATTTTTCTACGCCAAATTATGGTGTAACCAATTATCGTTATTTTATTAGGGTAGAAAATGAATGTGGTTTTGAAGGTCCCACTTCTGATACTTTAGGCACGTTTGATCAATTGAAAATGTTACCAGATAAACAATTTCTTTATAACGTAACTGTTAAAGATGATCAAGTACATTTAACCTGGAATCAAACCAAAGAATTAGATTTTGCCCGATACTTTTTATGGAAAGGGTATCGCAACCAAAAACCTGAAGAGTTTGTAATGGAGCTTGATTTTTTAAAACAAACCGATACTGTTTATCTTGATAAAAATGTACAAGTTAATGATACTTCGCATTGCTACTACATTATTATGCTTGACACTTGTGGCAATTATGGCCCAGCTGGTAAAATATTTTGTACCACTTTATTGCGTGGTAGATCCAAGTATTTCGAAAACACGTTGGGTTGGCAAAAATTTGTTTTTGCTGATGATTATCTTGTAAATTTTGACTTGGGCAAATATGCCCCAAATTCAACTGTAAGAAATCAGGTTGGTATGTATAATGATACTACCCTTATTGCAGTGGATGATAATTTTAATACGGATGATGGACGCTATACATACGAGGTAGATGTGTTGCATCAACCTATTGGATGGCCTGGAACAATAGCGCGAAGTAGGTCTAATAAAGTTTCACTTGAACAGAAACCATACGTATTTGTACCTAATGCATTTTCACCCAATAATGATGGAGTAAACGACTCGTGGTTGATAAAAGATATTTTTGTTAAAGACTACGTATTGAAGGTTTATGATAGATGGGGTAGGTTAGTTTTTGAAACCCTTGATAAAAATAAACAATGGGATGGCAAAGATCAAGAAGGTAATGCTGCACCAAGCGATGTATACGTTTTTGTTTTAACCTACACAGGTTGGCTTGGTGAGTTTGGTAATGAAAAAGGAAATGTCACCATCATCAGGTAATTAGAGCAAATTATCTTTTGTCAGTTTAATGTGAAATGAAAAAGGCTGCCTCCATCAAAATAGAAACAGCCTTTTATGTTTTATAAACCCAATTTCATGGTTAAGCTAATGCGTTTACGGGCCATATCTACTTCTACCACTTTTACTTTTACATGTTGCTGTAATTTTACCACTTCATTGGGGTCGCTAACAAACTTATCAGCCAATTGAGATACGTGCACCAATCCATCTTGTTTAACACCCACATCTACAAAGCAACCAAAGTTAGTAATATTGGTTACTATGCCTGGTAAAATCATTCCAGGTGTTAGGTCTTCTGGTTTTTTTACATCAGCAAATTCAAATTGTTTAAGTTGTTCGCGTGGGTCGCGCCCAGGCTTAGCCAATTCTTTTAAAATATCGTTAATGGTTAATAAACCCGCGGTTTCGGTTACGTATTTTTGTGGGGTTATTTTTTTGCGTAATTCAGCATCCTTAATCAAGTCATCTACTTCACAGCCTAAATCTTTGGCCATGCTAGCAACAATGCTGTAACTCTCCGGATGGACAGCGCTATTATCTAAAATATTTTTAGCGTTTGGAATGCGTAAAAATCCTGCACATTGTTCAAAAGCTTTATCGCCTAAACGGGCTACTTTTTTCAACTCCTTACGCGATTTAAATGCACCATTTTCGTTGCGGTAATTAATAATATTTTGTGCCAATTGTGGTCCTAATCCCGACACATAAGTAAGTAAACTTTTACTTGCCGTATTTAAATTAACACCTACTACATTCACACAACTTTCAACAACGGTATCTAAACTCTTTTTTAACTTATTTTGGTCTACATCATGTTGGTATTGACCTACACCAATAGATTTTGGGTCAATTTTAACCAACTCGGCAAGCGGGTCGCTTAATCTTCTTCCAATAGAAACAGCACCTCTAACTGTTACGTCCTTATCTGGAAATTCTTCTCTAGCAATTTCGGAAGCAGAGTATACTGATGCGCCACTCTCACTCACCACGTAAATTTCTACTGGGTTAGAAAATGTAATGCTTCGAACTAAATCTTCAGTCTCTCTTCCTGCTGTTCCGTTGCCAATAGAAATAGCTTGAATGTTGTGTTTTTTTACCATGGCGTGTATGGTATTAAAAGCACCATTTAAGTCGTTTTTGGGCTGATGAGGATAGATTACATCATCATCCAATAACTTACCTTCTTCGTTTAAACAAACTACTTTACATCCGCTACGGTATCCCGGATCTATGCCCATAATGCGTTTACTTCCCAATGGAGCTGATAACAATAATTGTCTGAGGTTTTCTGTAAACACTCGAATGGCTTCATCATCGGCACGCTGTTTAGCAATGTTACGAAACTCGTTTTCCATACTTGGTCCTAGCAGGCGCTCATAACAATCTTCAATGGCTTCAGCAAGGTGGCCGCTGGCTTGGTTATTTTTTTTGATGTATAGTTTATCTAATTTTTCCAGTGCTAAATCAACTTCAGGTTCAATTTTTACTTTTAAGAAACCTTCATCTTCACCTCTAAAAACAGCTAGTACGCGGTGAGAAGGACATTTTTTTAGGGGTTCTGCAAAATCGAAGTAATCACTAAATTTGATGGCTTCCTCTTTTTTGCTTTTATAAACAGTAGCAATGATGAAAGCATTTTTCTCATACTCATTACGAATAACAGCACGCGCCATTTCGTTCTCGTTTATAATTTCAGCAATAATATCTCTTGCACCTTCCAAGGCTAAATCCTCGTCCTTAACTTCATCAGTAAGATACTTTGCGGCTTCTGTAAAAACATCACTATTGGATTCGTTTAAAAGCCACAATGCTAGTGGTTCCAAACCACGTTCGCGGGCAACGGTAGCGCGGGTTTTACGCTTAGGTTTATAGGGTAAGTAAATATCTTCTAAGATATTAGCATCCCAACAATCTTCAATGCGTGAGCGCAATTCATCAGTAAGTTTACCTTGTTCTTCAATAGTATGTAAAATTGAAAATTTACGTGTTTCCATTTCACGCAGTTTTTCAATTCCAATTTTTATGCGTTCAATGTCTACTTCATCAAGGTTTCCCGTGGCTTCTTTTCTGTACCTAGATATAAAAGGAATGGTACCTCCATCATCTAATAAATTAACGGTTGCCCTAACTTGATTGATACCAATGTTTAGTTTTGAAGCCAGTATAGGAATAGTAATATTTAAGTCGTGCATAGCTTACAATAATAGGTATGCATAATGAGTGGTTATGCACGTTATTTTAACAAATGAAGGTTTGATTTTTTGCTTTCTGATTAACAAGATTTTGAGTTGATGTAAGCGCAACAAAAAAGCCGCCCAACCGATTTATCGGTTGGGCGGCTTTGGGTTATAATTAGGTTATATTATTTACCTGTAACTACAAATTTAACACTATGTGTTCCTTGGGCATTTTTCATTACCAAGAAATAAACACCATTGTTAAAGTTATTGATGTTGATGGTTTCGTTTACATTCTTTTCGTTGTATGAACGTGTTAACATTTCTCTTCCAATCATATCGTAAACTGCAATATTTAATGGCAAAGTTTTTACATCAGTAGCACTAATGGTAATTACATCTTTAGCAGGATTAGGGTATATGCTAATATTTGCTGCAACTATATCATTCCGTTCTAAGCCGGTGTTAGGGGTGTCTTTAACAATAACTGTGCGGGTTGCTGTGGCCATATTACCACAAAAATCGCTTACCGAGTAGTTTACCGTGTAAGAACCTAACGCTGCTGTATTAACTGTACCAGCTGTAATGATGTATGAAGTTAAGTTGCCATCTTTATTATCAGATGCTGTTAGGTTTGGATGCGTGTATGCTCCTGAGCCAACAAGAACGGTATCTGTAGCAGGTACTATTATACTTGGTTTAAGGGTATCCATATTACATAAGCCTAAATCGTTTAAGTTACGCGGGATTAATTTAAAGTTAGAATTTCTAAATGTCATTGGTCCTTGTGCGTATGTTAAAAATTGACCTTTTGTCAAGGCTTTGTTGATGCCAAATAGCGATGAACTTGCATCATCAACTCTTAATCCAACTATTTTGGATGTATCATTATTAAACGTGAATTCCCCAAAATTATCACCTGCCGCATTAGAATCAGGGTTTAAATTAATAACATAAACCGAATCCCATTTCATTAAAACTCCTTCCCAAGGACGAGCAAAGCGAATATTATTTAAACGGAATGAATCTAATGATAAACCGGTTTCGAAAGAAGGAATCGTGGCTCCACTTTTTAATACACTAGCAGTTATATTAGATAATGTTGTAACATTAAATTCAGAAACTCGCGCTGCAGTTATGTTAACAGAATCGCCAATTTTCCAATTGTTTGTTGTCGAATTCTCATCTATAAATATTGCTGAATTAGGGCCTTGTCCATCTTGTATTATTAAATGTCTAGGATTTGAAGCTGCCGTGAAAATTCTAGTTGCTGTTACCACACCATTTACACTAATTCCATTTAATGAGTCTCCATTCCATATGGAAGCTCCATTTGCAGGGTTTGCTGTAAATTGTAAATCTCTAATGTTTTTAACACCATCTGCAGTTACATAATAAAATGATCCATTGGCAAATGTATCTGGCACAACCGTTGATAAATTTCTACCATCAGTTGCTCTGATATAAAATTTAACAATTGTGTTTCCGCTAAACGGAGGTATTTTACCACTCCATGTGTCGGAAGTAGCATCTTTTATCATATCAACATTACTAAACGCAGACGAGTCTTTGTGTGCATAGTATACCTTAGCTAATGTAAGTGCGGTATCTGATAAAATTCTTGTAGAAATGGTTACCGAATCGGTTGGAGTTACAATAATTGGCGTGCGGCTGCGAAGCCCAATGCTTGGAGGGCAAATATTACATGGACCAATATCACTAGGTGACATTGGTGCAATCCCATAACGGCTAACACCACCAATTGTATATTCAGTTATAATACCTCTTATGTACGTTAAACCTGTACCAATTGCTGGTGGTAAAAAGTTATTTGGAATTTTAGGCACAGTATCTTCGTTGTCATCATTACGCAAATAAGCTGAAACATCACGTATATCAAGTTGGTTACCGGCATTGTCTTGAATAGCCCAATTCCATCTTGTGCCAAAAGGTGATACACCTACAACCCTCACATCTCTGATTTCTACCAATACGCCTTCCCACTTTTCACCAGTAGCTTTCTTTTGTAACCAAGAACCTGCAGTAGGGTTACCTGTCATTAATGAATCTGCTGTAATTACCGTGTATACAGGTTGGTAGGTATTTAAATCTACTTGCTCAACTGCATTACTCCAATTGGCATTGTCTCTCATGAGGTTCATTTGGGTCTCACCTTGGAAAGCCGCAAATTTACCTGTTACACGCACCTTATAACCAGGAACCATATTTTCATAGAATTTGGTCTCGGTTAATAATTGAGCAAGTGTTGGTGAAGTTGGTAAGGGCGTACTATTTGGTCTATGGTCACACATTACTAGTACTCCGCTCCAAGGACCTCCGCCTTCTTTTTGAATATATGCAGCCTTTCTGCTAGTTGACAAACCATAAGTTTTCGGATTTGATACCACGATACCATCAAAACGTACGGTATCTCTGTAAGTTGGGTTTACGAAAGTAGGACTGATGTAATCTGGCAAATCCACTGCAGGTGTTGCTGTTAATTTATTTTGATTTACAAACTGCACCGAATCAATTGGGATGATAGGATACGGGTTTTGCGCTTTTAGCGAAATTGTTGCTGCTAGCAGCATAATCGCGAGTAATTGTTTTTTCATATGATTACTTGTTTGTTATAATTATTATTTTATGATGGCAAATTTTCCTAAATCTAATTTCCCAGTTTTTTCGTCTTTTACTGCAAATAAATAAACACCTGTGCTAATGGTACCTTTGCTGTTTGATAAAATATCCCATGCATGTTCACCACCACTAAATACTTTTTTGCCGGTTTGCCCATAACGCTCAAACCATTGTATATCCTCACCTTGGTATGTACTTGCATCGTGCGATAGGTTTGCAACCAAATCGCCACTGCTGGTGTATACGCTAATGGTGCACTTTGCAGGTAAATTGGTAAAATATATTTTTTTGCTACGAGAGTTTGCGCCATCCCAAGCCGCTGAAGTTTGATATGGATTAGGATACACTCCTACACGATTTTCAGAATTTTCTGTAATGGCTTGTACATTGCTTCCTGTATAAACGCTAAATGCATTTTCAGTAAAAGACGATTCTAAGGAGGCCAAGTTGATGTTTTCATCACCTTTATCAAAAGCAGTGAGAATAAACAAATATTGCCAACCATTTTGCAGGTTATTTATTTCGTATTTGTTGGTATATGGAGTGCTGTCTCCTTCAAAATAAATTGGAGAAGACAAGGTTACCGCTTCAAATCCATTGTTGTAACCATTGTTGTTTCCTGCAGAATCCCATTGTGCAATTAAATTCCGTTGGTCAATTAAATTACCACCCAAATCATCTCCAGGGTTGGTTTTATATAACCGATATCCTTCAAAATCTTTTTTGCGAGAAATTGGATCAATAGATGTTTCTGATGTATTGTCCCAATAAATTTCTACTTTATTATTGCTGCTTAAAATTTTTGTTTTGGGTGTTTTTGGCGGTTCAGGCAGCACATATCTGTTTATTTTTCCATCACCATTGGCATCGTTTTCAGCGCGGTATTTTCCATCTTCATTCACATCTTCGCCAACATAAGTAGCACGTGTACGAGCCAAGAATGAGGTTAATTCAGATCTGGTTTCAGGTGTTGATACCGTGCCATTGTTTACCGGTGGCGAACCGTCATCTTTTTTTGCTGCGCAAACAAATGCCATTACATAATTAAAACTTTCTCCAGGCTCCAAACTAATAAGTGGACCTGCAGTAAGTAATTGAATCCAATTGTTTGGTGTTCCATTAAATGGACCAATTGCAGATTGATAAAGTTGCAACGAATCAACGCTAACCTTCATTCGGTTATAGCGCTCTTGCTCGTTAGCTGGTGCAATCCAAGGTGCATTAACCGAATTAAAATTCCAGAAATTATAATTTATTTGGGGCTTAGGCCAACCACGTTGTAAAAAAGTATCAGGCTTATCAGGGTTAAAAAACATACCCCTGTATTCTATACCCAAAAATTGTATAGCTCCATATGAGTTTATATATTCTAAATCATCAGCGCCTAAATCACTTAACCAAGCATAAATTGTTTTGTATTTGGTATCAATACCATTGCGTCCTTTGTTAAAAAAGTTGGTGCCCGTTTGGCGCGTTATATTTACGTTTCTAACAACCAAATCGCTCCATTGTCCAACATAAACACTATCCCAACGTTTGTTGCTGGTATTGGTAATTTTGTAGTTACAAATTACAAAAAAATCTGCAAACGAATAATTCCAAGCGTAGGTTTCTAGTTTAACGTGTGCACGTAAAGGTTGCGTATGTCCGCCAATTGGGGTTGATGTTCCTGGAACAATAGTGGCTGTATCACTAAACTGCATTACAAAATCTTGGTGCGAAACAGCAGAGGAAGAAAAAACAGAACTAGATGTTAAAGAAGATCTTTCTTGTATTGGAGTTAATGGGGTAAATTCAAATCCAGATCCGCCTGTACTATAGCCACTTGATGCATCAGCGGCACTAGTAGATACCAAAGCCTGACCATCAACCAATGCTCCTAGCCAAATGCCTGATTCAAACAAATGCTCGTTACCCTTTTGAGGGTAAGCCATACTTGGTAAACCTTGGGTATTGCTTCTAACACCTGGGCGACCTACAGTACCTGCATTACTTAATGCAAGTTTAATACGTCCAGCATCCGTTGATTTTTGTGTAAACTGAACCTGCGCCTTCAACGAAGTCGCTCCTAAAAATATGACTAATAATAACTTAATGCGCATGTATATTTTTTACCGACTTACAAATATGCAGTTTTTTAACTTTTTAACGTTAAAATTAGTTCAAGTATCGTATTATCATTTTGTTTATTAAATAAGCATCTCATTAACAACTACCAAAGAGGGGTTAATTTATTGTAAATCCTATTTAAATTTATCTTGTATTTACTATAACATTAAAAAATAGTTTGATGGTTTTTGTCAACTTGTATTTATGAAAGTTGTTTGTTAAGAAATTATAAAGTGCAGTAAAATCAGGCATAAACCCAAATGCACATTATGAGGTAATTAAGCATTTATATTTACATTACCAAATAAGCAGCTTGTGTATAAATAGTATTTTATAATCAATGTGTTAGGATGTTTGGTGTGGTGCTATTAACAAGATGTGCACAATAAATTACAATGCTGTGCATAACATTTAGTCTGCCTAAAATACGATAACTTAAATTACATTTGGTAGCTAAACCAAAAAATAAACACCGTATTTAAATAAGAACATGGCAGAGTTAAGAAAAAAATCAATGACCAAGAAAACAGATATCGCCCAAATGATTGAGAATGGAAAATTGCAGCCTCAAGCTGTTGATTTAGAAGAAGCGGTATTAGGTGCATTGATGCTCGAGAAAAATGCCATTACTGTGGTATCTGATATTTTAAAGCCTGAAAGTTTTTATAAAGATTCGCATCAAATCATATTTAAATCGATAAAAACTTTATTTAGTAACGCGCAACCAATAGATATCCTAACCGTAACATCCGACTTACGTAAACAAGGTCAGTTAGAAATTGTTGGCGGTGCATACTTTATCACTTCTCTTACCAACCGAGTAGCATCGGCAGCTAATATCGAATACCACGCACGCATCATTGCACAAAAGTTTATTCAACGTGAGCTTATTCGTATTTCAACAGAAATACAGCGCGAGTCTTTTGAAGACAGTGCTGATGCTTTTGAATTATTGGACAGTGCCGAGCGTAAATTGTTTGAAGTTTCGCAAGGGAATATCAAGCGCGATTACAAACAAATGAATACAATTGTTCGTGAAGCCATTCGTGATATTGAAGGATTAAAAGACAAAGAAGGTGGTTTAACGGGTATACCTTCAGGCTTTACAAAACTTGATAGGATTACATCTGGTTTTCAAAAATCAGATTTGGTTATTTTAGCAGCTCGTCCGGGTATGGGTAAAACGGCAATGGTTTTGTCGGTTGCACGTAATGCTTCTTTATTATCTGAGCAGCCTCGTGCTATTGCAATTTTCTCTTTAGAGATGAGCAACAAGCAATTGGTAACGCGTATGATTAGTGGCGAATCTGAGATTCCGGGCGAAAAATTAAGAAAAGGAACATTAGCACCACATGAGTGGGAACAGCTAAATACCAAGGTGGCACGTTTAAGTGAAGCGCCAATATTTATTGATGACACACCTGCATTAAGTGTGTTTGAATTACGTAGCAAATGCCGCAGATTAAAGGAACAAAATAATATTGAAATGATTATCATCGATTACTTGCAGTTAATGCGTGGCGATGATTCAAACAATAAAAACGGTAATCGCGAACAAGAGGTTAGTTACATATCCAGATCATTAAAAGCTTTGGCAAAAGAACTTGATGTGCCTGTTATTGCATTAGCGCAATTAAGTCGTGCTTCAGAAAAACGTGGTGCAGCTGCTATTCCAATGTTATCAGATTTACGTGAATCGGGCTCTATCGAGCAGGATGCTGATATGGTAATGTTTATATACCGTCCAGAGTATTACGGCATCACAGAGTTTGAAGACGGAGGAAGTACACATGGTGTTGCAGAGTTACACATTGCAAAACACCGTAACGGTTCGCTAGATTCACTTCGATTAAGATTCGTTCATGAATTTACCAAGTTTAAAGATTTGGAAGAACATGATTTTGGTGTGAATGATGCGCCAAGTTTTAGCAATGACGAAATGGGTGGATTTAGCAATATGGGTACGATAACTCGTAGCAGTAAATTAAACGATATGAGTC
>CANHBJ010000022.1 GCA_947459075.1 Bacteroidota bacterium | reverse complement strand
GGTCAATGTTGTCAGTTTCTACTTCTATTTCAATAGTAACAGGATTATTTAGCAGCACATCTTTTATGCTGCTTAAATCGGTACTTAAGGTGGCAGAAAAAAGTAAATTCTGACGTTTAATAGGCAATAAACCTAACACCTTGTTCATCTCATCTTTAAAACCAAGGTTCAACATTTTATCAGCTTCATCAAGCACCAACACATCAACCGCACTTAAAAAAACAGCTTTTTTTTCTACCAACTCCAATAAACGTCCAGGTGTAGCTACCAAAACTTCAACTTTATTCATGTCCATCATTTGCGGGTTAATAGAAACACCACCATAAACCGCTAATGTTTTAATGGGTTGATCTAGTTTATCGCTAAACGATTTATATACTTTTTGGACTTGTATAGCCAACTCGCGCGTGGGCACCAATACCAGTGTATTAATGTACCTATTTTGAGCAAGTGGTTTACTTTGTATTAATTGTAAAGTAGGTAAAACGTAACCTGCTGTTTTACCCGAACCCGTTTGTGCAATGCCCAACACATCCTTACCTGCTAAAATAACAGGTATAGCTTCAGATTGGATTGGATATGATGTAGTATAGAATTGTTTTTCTAATGCGTAAAGTAAATCGCGATTTAAACCAAGTTCAGCAAACGACATAAAAGCAAATAAGGATGAGCAGCAAAGATAACTGAACTTATGGCTTTAGCTATTGGCAGCACAAATGTGTAATTGACTATTTTTGACTAGAACGAATTTTCTCTAACTCTTCCAAATCAATTAAATCTTTTGGCCTGCCTAGTTTAGTTTTTTCTGCAATTAGATGATTGATATGCAATACACGAACATCATTATCTAAAATATTCATGATTGGTGCTAATACATAACACTCATTAAAATTAGCCGGGGTATAATTTGCCATAAAAGTCATGATGTCTAACTCCATGCCATTGTTTAAAGCGAAGGTTGTCCAACCCGGAACAAACTCCATCGTTTCGTACATAGGAAAATCACCATAACCGGCAATTGCAATCGCTTTTCTAAAATTGTGTTTGTTTTCGGGAGTATCTTTAATCCAAATATCTAAATCGGCAGTAAAACGACTAAATCCATGCAGGTTTGTTGCAAATCCTCCAACCATAATGTAGGCTAAGTTGGTTGATTGAAACGCACCGAAAAGGTTTACAAGTTCTTCTTCAAATAAATCCAAAGCTTTAAATTATTTTGGTTGATTAGCACGCTTTAATTTCTGATTCAACTTAAACAAATTAATCATTAACCTAAAACGCTCGGTTGGTGTGGTGGCCAAACGTTTTTCAAGTCGTTCTTCTTCGGTTGTTAATATGCGTTTAGTTGTTTTTTGCACGATTACGAATTTAGCTAAAATTAGAATATTACCGCATATTTGTATCATGCACATCAGTAACCGAGAATTATTTTTACAGCATCAGGCACAAACAACACGCTTCCCGTTATTGCTTGAGTTTGAAAGAGCCGAAGGAATTTACTTATACGATAAAAACAACAAACCATTTATTGATTTAATTTCGGGCATTAGTGTAAGTAGTTTGGGGCATGGCAACGTAAATGTAAATCAAGCCTTAAAAAACCAGATAGATAAATACATGCACTTAATGGTGTATGGCGAATATGTGCAAGCACCACAAGTGCAGTTGGCACAAAAATTAACCTCGCTCCTACCCGATTCCTTAAATAGCGTATACTTTGTAAACTCTGGTGCAGAAGCTACTGATGGCGCTTTAAAACTAGCGAAACGCGTAACCAAACGCAGCGAGATTATTGCTTTTAAACACGCCTACCACGGCAGTACACATGCAGCATTGAGTTTAAATAGTGAAGAGGAATACAAAAACGCATTTCGCCCATTGTTGCCCGATGTACGTTTTTTAAATAACGGAAATTTAGCGGAATTAGATAACATCACACATAAAACAGCTTGTGTAATTATTGAGGTTGTTCGTGGCGAAGCAGGTTATTTACCAACAGATGAAACTTTTTTAAAAGTACTGCGCGAAAAATGTAATGCACATTGCGTTTTGCTTATTTTTGATGAGATACAAACGGGTATGGGGCGCACTGGTAAAATGTTTGCGTTTGAACACAGCGGTGTAGTGCCCGATATATTGTTGCTTGGAAAAGCATTAGGGGCAGGCATGCCAATGGGGGCTTTTGTGGCTTCGCATAACATGATGATGACTTTAGCCGAAAATCCGATACTGGGGCACATTACTACTTTTGGCGGACATCCCGTTATATGTGCAGGAGCAATTGCCGGAATTGAGGAATTAACCAAACATAGTTGGATAAGTGAAGTAGCCGAAAAAGAACAATTGTTCCGTTCACTACTGGTTCATCCAGCTATAAAAAAAATAAACGGTAAAGGTTTGATGTTGGCTTTAGAGCTGGAGAGCTTTGAATTTAATAAAAAAGTAATTGATGGTTGCATAGCAGATGGACTAATTACCGATTGGTTTTTATTTGCCACCAACTGCATGCGGTTATCTCCACCACTTATAATTACCCCTGAACAAATAAAGCAGGCTTGCCAAATTATTGTAAATAACCTAAATAAGTTTTATCATTGATTAAACCTTTAAGATTTTAATACATCTTAAAAGCACTTAAATTAACACAATATGAAAAAAATAACGTTTTTAGCAGCCATTGCCTTAATAGGTTTAGCGCTAAGTTTTGCATCGTGTAAAAAAGACAGTACAGATGGAATTGATCTGGAAACACAAAGTTCAACAGACAACTATTTAGCCGACAATCAAATTAATGATGAGCTAAAGCAAGTAGATGAAGCAGCAGCAAACAATAAACTAGGAAAAGCAGGGCCAACTGTAATTATTGACAGCACATCAACTCCAAGGGTAATGACAATAGACTATGGCACTGGAACTATTTGTAATGATGGCAAACAACGTTCGGGTAAACTAATAGTTACCTGGACAGGCAGATACCGTGATGTAGGAACTGTAATAACCATTACTACAGATAATTTTTTTCAAAATGGAAACCAAATTGAAGGCACTAAAACGATTACAAATCAAGGGCGCAATACTAGCGGAAACCTAACTTACAGCATAAGTGTTTCGGGTAGTAAGATAAAAACTGTTGATGGCAAAAGTAGAACATGGAACTCAACGCGCACCAGAGAATGGATTGCTGGAGAAAATACACCTACACCAACTGATGATGTATATTTAATTACAGGAACAGCCAACGGAGTAAATGCAAATGGATTGAGCTACACGGCTAATATTACCCAAGCACTTCGTTTTGATTTAAGTTGCCAATATCGCCTAACTGCAGGTGAAATTGAGTTAACACCACAAGGTAAGCAAGTACGAATTATAAATTACGGATCGGGAACTTGCGATAACACCTATACGGTTAAGGTAGGTAATAAACTAATAACCATTACGCGGTAATAAACTATTCCTCATAAAAAAAGCGCTTTAAGCGCTTTTTTTATGAGGAAATTATTCTAATTCCAACTTAAATCCTCTGGAGAATTTGCCATAGGGGCAAAATCTTCGCCTAATAGCTTAACTACATTACCCCACATATTTTCCATGTCATCATCAAAAATTATTGACTCATCTGCTAAAGCAACCCACCAAGACTTCTCTTCTATTTCCTCTTTTATTTGATCTGGCTCCCAACCACTGTACCCTAAAAAAAATCTAAAATCATTAACCTCCGCTGTACCCGTTTCAATAAGATTACTTACATAACTTATATCACCACCCCAATATATATTAGGCAATATTTGCATGCTACCAGGTATCTCATCGCCATGTTTATGAATAAAATGTAACGAATTAGGCTCAAGCGGACCACCATGAAATATAGGAAACTCATACTGCAATAAGTCAGGAGCAATTTCACCAGTTAGCATATCTAGTGGCTTATTTAATATAAATCCCACAGCACCAAAGTCAGTATGTTCAGCAATGATCACAACTGATCGCCTGAAATTAATGTCCTCTAAAAAGGGTTCACTAACTAGCAAACTACCGCGGGTAGGATTTTGAAACACTTTTTTTACTTGCTTTATCTTCAAAACGTTTATTTTTTAAAATATATAGGCAAAATCATAACAAACAGTTACATCAAGTATTACTTTCGCATGGTAATTATCCGAAAT
Organism: Bacteroidota bacterium; assembly: GCA_947459075.1. Taxonomy (GTDB): domain Bacteria; phylum Bacteroidota; class Bacteroidia; order UKL13-3; family UKL13-3; genus UBA6183. The sequence goes on along the minus strand of CANHBJ010000022.1, from coordinate 19,511 downwards.
ATATTCGTTTAGTTATTTATAATTTTTGAACATCACGTTAATTTAGTTGGTAATGAACGAACTAACCAATAAAAAGATTGCAGCATTAAGAGTTGATTATAGTTTAAAGGAATTTGACGAAACGCATGTTTTGGCTGATCCTATAAAACAGTTTTCTGTTTGGTTTCAAGAGGCCTTAGAAGCTAATGTAAATGAGCCCAACGCAATGACCCTAGCCACAGTAAAGCAAGACAATACGCCAAGTGCACGGGTTGTTTTATTAAAAGGATTTAATGATGCGGGGTTTACTTTTTTTACCAATTATAACAGCCACAAAGGGCAACAAATTATACAGAACCCAAATGTGGCATTGGTTTTTTGTTGGCTTGAATTACAACGTCAGGTTAGAATTGAAGGAAAAGTGAGCAAAATATCAAAACAGGAGAGTGACGATTACTTTTATTCGCGACCATTAAGTAGCCAAATTGGTGCTATAGCCTCGCCACAAAGTACTATTATAGAAGGTCGACATGTGCTAGAGCAAATTTATAGTGCAGTAGAAAACAAATTACATGAGAAAGCACCTGAAAGACCCGAACATTGGGGTGGTTTTAAAGTAGAACCGACCTTAATTGAGTTTTGGCAAGGCCGTAGCAGCCGTTTACACGACAGATTTGAGTTTGTTAGAAACGGAAATGACTGGAAACACAATCGATTGGCGCCTTAAATTGTTGAATAAAATCAGTTAAAATGTACATAATTTAACTATTTGATAATTTTTACCTTACTTTGCGAAAGTATAATAAACATTAACTTAATTAGTTAATTAGTTCATGCAAAATATAATATTAGCATTCTTAACCTCCCTGCTTGTAGTAATTTTTGGCATTCCATCCATCATTACAGTAGCCAAGCTAAAGGGTTTGTACGATAAACCTGACTTCAGGAAATTGCACACCAATAAGATTCCAAGACTTGGCGGCTTGGCCATTATTGCAGGCTTTTCTATAGCTGTTAGCCTTTGGGGGATTTCCCAAGGAATGGATACCCGATTACAATATTTACAAGCAGCAGTTATTATATTATTCTTCTCTGGTTTAAAAGACGATATTGTTGTTTTATCTCCTTACAAGAAACTAGCAGCCCAAATAATTGCTACAGTTATTACGGTTGCAGGAGAAGGAATTCTGATCAATAATTTTTATGGGTTGTTTGGAATTGAATCTATTCCACTATGGGCTAGTTATGCACTAACAGTATTTACAATCATAGTTGTTACCAATTCCTTTAATTTGATAGATGGGGTTGATGGGCTTGCAGGAGGCATTGGATTTATTACATCAATTACATTTGGGCTATGGTTTAATTTTATTGATCAAATAGGTTGGAGTATTTTGGCATTTGGTTTAGCAGGTTCATTATTAGGATTTCTAATTTTCAATTTTAACCCTGCAAAAATTTTCATGGGTGATGCAGGATCCTTGTGTATTGGTTTCTTACTTTCCATTTTTGCTATTAAATTCATTCAATTTAATGCACCGGAAGCAGTTAATCTATACAAAATAAAATCAGCACCTGGTATTGCCGTGGCTATATTAATCGTGCCTTTATTTGATACATTGAGGGTTTTTGTATTGCGTGTTCTAAAGAAACAATCTCCGTTTACAGCAGATAAAAATCACATTCACCATTCCTTAATTAAAATAGGATTAGGCCATAAAGAAGTATCTATGATTATGTATTTGGCTAACGTGGTATTTGTATTGATAGCCTTTTTAATACAAGACAGTACAACAACAGTAATTTTACTTATAGTAGGTTCGTTGGCACTTATATTAGCACAAATACCGATTTACATGTTTAACCACAAACTTCAAGATTTAGAAGTTGAAAATGGGCAGCTAATACCAGAAGAATTTGTTAATCCTTCAAAATCTAAAGAACACGTAAATTAAATCTAAAGCTGATTTTCAATCAAAAATTCGGCCATTTTTTTAAACGCTTTACCTCTGTGACTTATCTGATTTTTACTAAACATATCCATTTGTGCTAGCGTAATATCATAGCCATCTGGCATAAATATGGGGTCGTAACCAAAACCGTTGTTTCCAATTTTAGTATCAATAATTTTGCCTCTCAACTCCCCTTCAAATACATACATTTCATCCATCCAAAACAAACATATACAAGTAACAAATCGTGCGCTTCTATTTGATTGATTGGACAGCTTTTGTAAAAGTAAATCCATATTTGCATTGTCGTTTTTTGCAGTGCCTGCATATCTAGCACTGTGCACTCCTGGTTCACCATTTAATGCATCCACTTCAAGTCCGGTATCATCAGCAAAACAATTATAACCCAACATTTGGTGCACATAACGGGCCTTAATAAGAGCATTCGCCTGTAAATTTGATCCTGTTTCTGGAATCTCGTCTAGAATATTTAAATCAGTTAAAGTAATTACCTCGTATGGGTCATTTACCATTTTCTGAATTTCAGCAGCCTTATTTTTGTTGTGTGTTGCAAAAACTAACCTCATACTTATGATGCAAAAAGTGTTTTAATTGATGTCCATAATTGCCCTTTGGATTCTTTATTATTAAGATACAAGTGCACAAAATCAGCAACTAAAACTTGATTCGAATTAATTTCGATAATTTGATGAACTATTTGGTGTTGAAATCCCTCTGGAGCTCCAAATAGAATTGCTTTTTTGGTCTTTAATTGCTCCAAAATTTGCTCAATTGTATAATTTTGGTTTTTTGACAATCGCACAATAGCAAGGTCATCCATGCTGAATTTGAGCCCTTTAGTTATTAAATCACTCAGCATTCCAACATTTTCTCGACTATCATTAAATATATCATTGTATATAATAGCAATATGCCTTTTGTTTGCACCCGAATAATTCAACGGTATTTGAACTAAAGACTCTTTTTGAGGTGATGTTAATTCTGGTTGGGTTTCAACAAAAGATTCGTTTTGTATTGTTGGTACTTGAGTATTTGAAGGAAATTCAATTTCTGAAACAATTGATTTATTCTTATCAAAATGCTCTAATGACTTACTTTCAACATCAGATGTTTCTTTTGCGGCAAGCTCTTCCTTTGTTTCAAACACATACATCTCATCAAATAAGTCGATGATATTTTCAATTTCGTTGGTCATATTTAAAATAAAAACAATGGCAATTTCAATAAAAATAACCAAAACTACACATAGCAGAATTAATACCTGCGATTTTAATAACATTCAGTTTGGTACAGTATTTAGCGATCACATGTTTGTAGTTGATTATGAAGATGGGAATTGGATTAACCCAGAAATTTTACCATTCGGCCCACTAAGTCTTTCTCCATCTACATTTGCATTGCATTACGGGCAAGCGATTTTTGAGGGAATGAAAGCCTATAAAAACACCAATGGTGAAGCTCAATTATTTAGACCAAAAGACAACATAAAACGCTTAAACCAAAGTGCAAAGCGAATGGCAATGGCCGAATTACCAGAAGAAATTTTTATGGAAGGGTTAAAACAATTAATTGCTATTGATAGTAATTGGATTCCAACAAAATCAGGTAGTTCATTATACATCAGACCATATATGTTTGCAACGGATGAGTTTGTGGGTGTTCGACCAGCTAAACACTTTAAGTTTGTGATTTTTACATGTCCAGTAAATGCTTATTACCCTAAACCCATTCGTGTTGTGGTTGAAGAAAAGTATGTACGTGCATTTGATGGAGGAGTTGGTGCCACTAAAGCCGCAGGAAACTATGGTATAAGTATGCTACCTACCTATGAAGCAAACCAAAAGGGATTTGACCAAATTATTTGGACTGATGGGCGTGAACACAAGTATATAGAAGAAAGTGGAACCATGAATGTGTTTTTTGTTATAGGTGATAAGGTTATAACCCCATTACTTGACGGAACCATATTAGAAGGTGTAACCCGTAATAGCTGTATTAAATTATTACAAAATAAAGGATACACCGTTGAAGAGCGCAAAATTAGTGTAGATGAAATAGTAGATGCTTCTAATAAAGGTACATTAAAAGATGCTTTTGGCACAGGTACAGCTGCCATTGTAGCAAAAATTGCAGCCATTAATTATAAAGGTGTAGATTATACATTACCTAACCCAGAAGAAAGAGAAGTGAGTAATTATTTGTATAAAACGCTTGGCGAAATTCAAACAGGTTTAATTCCTGATAGCTTTAATTGGATTGAAAGAGTAAACTAAAAAAGGCGAATATTGGTTTGCTTTTTTTTACAACAACAGTATCATTAACAAAAGCATAATAATGGCTGTTTTTTTACCCAAAATATTCTACTATTTTGCACGCCTAATATTTAGCTTAATAAGGCATGCGTCACCTTCTCATAGTTTTTCTTCTCAGCATTTTATCGTTGCACATTAAAGCGCAACAAACAACTGCTACTATTACAGGTGTAATTAAAGACAAAAAGGATAACTCCGAACTTATTGGTGTTAGTGTACTTATTAAAGGTACATCGTTTGGAGCTGCTACCGATGTTAATGGTAGATTTTCAATAAAAAATGTAAAACCAGGAGAATACAACCTAGAAATTTCATACTTAGGCTACAGCAAAGTAGTTTTAACAGAAATAAAAGTTAAAGCAGGTGAAGTCAGGGAATTATCCATTCAACTTCAACCAGCAGCAGTGAGTACAGGCGATGATGTAATTATTATAGGAAAGCGCCCCCTTATTGATGTAGACAAGGCGCAATCAGTAAATACCATCAGTCAGGAAGCCATTGAGCTTGCTCCTGCAAGACAAATTCAAAGTATTATCAATACCCAACCAGGAGTTGTAAACTCTCCTGCAGGTGTAAGTATACGTGGCGGTAGAACATACGAAACAGGTATGTATGTTGATGGAGTAAAAGTAACCGACCCATTGGCGGGCACAGGTTTTGGTTTAGACTTAGGAAGTAATGCAGTAGGAGATATTGAAGTGACTACTGGTGGTATTGGTGCTGATGTGGGAGATGCTACAGCAGGTGTGGTAAATACCAAAACCCGAAATGGAGGCGATAAATTTGAATTCGGAATTAACCACAAACGCGATAATTTTGGTATTAATAAAAATAGCCGAGCCAACTGGAATACCAACATTACAGAAATGAATTTTAGTGGACCATTATTGCGTAAAGCTTTTGAAAATAGATTAAAGTTTTCGGTGGCACTACGTGGTGCGTTTAGCGATGAATACTATAAAAACCCAGCTAACCAAGTTATTTCAAATCTTTACCCTGAAAAAGGATGGGGCAATAACCGATTGTGGAGCCCATACCAAGATAATAAATGGAGTGTATTTGGTAAATTAAATTACAATTTCAAATCTGGTAAAAGTTTAATGGTGTCGGGTTTACGCTCATTAACTATTAATCAAGATGTAAATATGTTGCGTATTTTCGGAAACGACTTACCATTTCAACCAGGCTACCAATATAATTTTAGCCAACAAATGGATAATGCAAATACATATACACATGATGCAAATATGGTTTCAATTGATTGGAAACAATCGTTGAGCAAACGTTTTTCATATACTGTATTAGCTTCACGTTTTTTTGTAAAATTACAAGCTGATGCCAATGGTCGCCCATGGAGACCAACATCTGTTGATCAAGTATTAGACCCTGCATCCATAAACCAATATCCATCTACTTATTTCAATCCGGGCGATTCGATTTCATTTGTAAATCTTTCATCAGGGTTTAATAATAATGGTGGTATAGCCACTTTATGGCACTCGCATTATTTTGAAGAGTACGCCATTAAAGCACAAGGAAATTTAGTTTCATTAAACTCTATGAACAAATTATCATTTGGTTTTGAAGCTAAGATGCAAGAAATGCAGTGGATTGATATCATCCGTCCTTGGGTTGGTGCACCTTTGCCTTTGGCTGGTGGTGGCGAATCGCAAACATTCCGTTTAGGACAACAAAGTGATGTGTGGAAGGTAAGCCCACAACGTGGAGGTATTTTTGTTACCGATCAAATTAAATATAAAGGTTTAGTGGCTAGTATCGGTGGCCGTTTTGAATATTGGGCTCCCGGTAAATTTGTTGATGATGCCGTGTTAAACCCACGTGCTCCTATTAGAGATGAAATTCGTCAATCATACACAGATAACAGCGTTAAAATTGGTGGCTTGAGGTATAAATTCCGTTTCTTACCAAAAATATCTGCATCATTTCCTATTCGCGAAAACCAAATGTTGTATTTTAACTACGGACACAATACCATTTTACCTCACCCATCCTTCCTTTATCCAGGTTTAGATCCTTTTTATCAAGATCGATCAACGATTGCTAATGTGGGTAATCCTGACTTAAATCCCGAGGTAGATATTAGCTACGAAATTGGTTTAAAAACACAAATTACTAGTAACGATGCATTTACATTTTCTGCATTTTGGAAAGACAAATACGATTTTATAACCACAGCAAACGTATTTATTGCCGATGGAACAGGTCGTGAAGTGGCAAGAACAATCAGAATAAATAGTGATTATGCTCGTAGCCGTGGTGTAGAGTTTGGTTACATTAAACGTATTGGCAACTGGTACAACGGACAGTTATCGTACACTTATCAAGTAACAACCGGACAAAGTGCAAGTGCCAATGATAAGTTAAAAGAGTTATTAGCATCAGGCGCAAGCGAAGATACCCGAGAATTTTATTTACCTTGGGATGTGCCGCACAACTTAAAAACTAATCACATATTTAAAATAGATAATAAAAACGGTTTATTTAATCAAAAGTGGTTAAACAAAATGAGTTTTTATGTAGAGACCAACTTAAGAAGTGGTGTGCGCTATACTCCATTTATTTTTGATAGAACTGACGTTAATACGGGCAGACCAATTTATGTGCAAGACCCAAATCCTGACGCACGTTGGAGTAAGGTTGGTGAATATTGGTTCTCTACTGATATTACGTATACTAGGTGGTGGAAATTAAAAGGTAAATCTCAAATTAACTTTAGCATACAAGTAACTAATGTGTTTGATAACAAGAATGCTACAATAATTAATCCTGTTACTGGAACTGCATACATATACGGACAAAACGTACCAGATAGTTGGGTTGATCCAAGATTCCGTGATCCACGTTTAGGTGTAACCGGACCTGCACCAACTAACCCCGCTAGATACATGGCCCAACGCCATATTATGTTTGGTATAGCCGTAAAGTTTTAACTTTACTTTTTCTTTAAATTTATAAGGTAATAAACTGGTATACCCAATACCACTATACCTATTCCGGGTATGGTGTATTCGGGTTTAAATGCTATTAAGTTAATACAAATAAATGTGGCCATTACCACATACAAAGCAGGAACTATTGGGTAACCCCAAACCTTATAAGTACGCTCTAAATTGGATAGTTTTTTACGCAAAATAAATACCCCAACCACGGTTAAAATATAAAATATCAATACCGCTATTACTACATAATCAAGCAAGTTTCCATAACTACCACTTAGCGTTAGTATGCTTGTCCAAACAGCTTGAATAACTAAAGCAAATTGAGGCACGTTGTTCTTATTTAATGATGATGCTTTTTTGAAAAACAACCCATCATTGGCCATGGCATAATAAACACGCGCACCACTTAAGGTTAATCCATTAATACAACCAAAGGTGCTAACCATAATTAAACCAGCCATTATGGTTAAACCAATGGTGCCAAAAATATTTTTTAGCAATAAGGTTCCTACTCTACCATCTTGGGCTGTGGCAATATCATTAAAAGGAATGCTATATAAATAAATGTAATTAATAAAAATATAAAGTAACAAAACGCCTAGTGTACCAATGGCCAATGACAAAGGCAAGTTACGTTTAGGGTTATCTATTTCGCCACCAGTAAAGGTTACATTATTCCATGCATCACTACTAAATATGCTACCCACTAAAGCGCCACAAAAAATACCCCAATAATTATAAGTATTTATTTGGGCGGGTAATTGCCAATTAATATTTACCGCAGGTTGAGTTGCAATAAAATACAACCCTGCTCCTATCATAAAAAGTAAAGCACCAATTTTAGTAATGGTAAAAATATTTTGGATAAGTGCACCTGTTCGAATACCCTTAAAGTTGCTGTAAGTAAGCAGCCATACAATAACTATAGCCAATAACTGTTTAGTTGAAACGGTGATACCCGCCAACTCAAACAAAATATTTTGATCACTAATAATAGGAAAAAACACACCACTGTAAATAGCAAAAGCAACAGCAACTGCCGCAATTGTACCAGTTTGAATCACTGTAAATAATGTCCAACCATATAAAAAACCAACTAATTTATTGTATGATTCTTTAAGGTATATGTATTGCCCGCCAGCTTTAGGCATTAAAGCCGCTAGCTCGCCATAACTTAATGCGGCAAATAAAGTAAGTATGGCTGTTACCACCCAAGCAAAAATAAGCATGGATGGTGATTGTAGTTCGATGCTCATCGCTGCAGGTACTATAAAAATTCCTGAGCCTATCATGCTACCCATAATAAGCATGATACAATCGTTAAGGGATAATTTTTTATTCAAAGTTTGTAATTTTATAAAAGGTAGAGAAATAATTTTCAAAAAAAAACGCACTGATAAAAGCAGCGCGTTTTTGTATATATAATTCTATTATTCGGTTTTATTTAAGTTCGAATGAAGCCGAACCAATTTGAAATCCATCAACAAATAACTGCACGTTGTATACGCCAATACCAAATGTAGACCCTTTGGTCCAATAGGTGGTAACTTCTTGTGCTTTTTGATTAAAAGAAATTTGTTGCTTAGTAGAGTATAATGACTCTTGTCCTTGGAAATTAAAAGTTCCCGAACCGGCAGCTTCATTGTAAAGCGTAGCACCATCAGGGCCAACCACTTTCATAAACACTGTTTTTTCACCAGGATCGTTTACGTAGTTTTCGTCTAAAATATAAGTGATTTTTAACTTTTCTAATTGTGATGCACGATTGGTTTCTCGCTCTTTACCGTTGCTTCTGTTTTTAACCCCAGTTATAAAAATAGATTTTGCATTAAGTTTTGCGCCAATGGCAACCTTATTATTCAGTCGCACATTTTCCATGGTAAGGTTTTCGTTTTGACGTTTTTCTTTATCTACTTTGCCACGTAAGTTCTTATTCTCGTTACTTAATTGGTTAATTTGGGTAGATAATGAATCAATTTGATTAAGGTATTTACGTTTATAATAGCGCAATTGATCAATCTCTTCCATTGCTTTTTCTAACTGTACTTTATTTAAGCGTCCGGAGCGCAACAAACTCTCTATTCGCTCTGCGTATTCCTGTAAAGAATCGTTTTTCTCTTTCAAAAAAGCATCCAACTCACTATTTTTACCCTTATATAAATCTAAATTTGATTGGGTCTCACCTAATATTTTCTCCAATTCAGCTTTAACAGAATCTGTAGCAAACAAAGTTTCCTCGGTTTGAACAAGTTTTTTATCTGTTTTGAAGTAGTTGTAAATAAATAAGCCGTTTAAAGCCAATAATATAACTATAATAATAATATAGTATATCTTACCCGAACTCTTACGTTGTTCTTCCATATGTGCAAAAATAACAGAATTTATTAAAAACGATACCTCTTTATCAACGTGAGAATGTGGCATAATTTTATACTTTTGCTAAGTTAAACTTAATTATCACATCATTGGAAATAACAACAACGCCATTGGCAGGTTTATTGGTAATTAAACCAAAAGTATTTTACGATTCGAGGGGCTATTTTTTTGAGCCATACAATAAGCTGCGATATTACGATGCAGGCATTACTCATGAGTTTGTTCAAGACAATCAATCCTTATCCCAATTTGGTGCAGTTAGAGGGTTACATTTTCAGGCACCACCTTTTGAGCAAGGAAAACTAGTGCGTGTAATAAAGGGAGCTGTGTTAGATGTGGTGGTGGATATCAGAAAAAACGCTGCTACATACGGCCAACATTATGAAATTGAATTAAATGAAGAAAATATGATTCAGTTTTGGATTCCTCCGGGATTTGCGCATGGCTTTGCTACTTTAAGAGATAATACCATTTTTGAGTATAAGTGTACCAACATATACAACAAAGAAAGTGAAGGCGGTATTTTATGGAATGATACTACACTAAATATAAATTGGCAAACCGATTCACCGATAGTGTCTGATAAAGACCAAATATTGACGACTTTCAAGGATTTTATTTCACCCTTTTAACTCATTAAAACCAGATGGAAATTGATCAAGAAACTTTGAGTTTATTAAATCAGCTCAAGAATAAATATACCAAATCAGGTCAAGACATTAATGCCTATTTAGAAGGTTTGTTGCATGCAAATTATCTTAATTATTGGGATTATGTGGAAGTTGACACCTTACTTACACTCCAAAAACCCAGAACCCCGATAAAGGATGAAGTTATTTTTATCATTTATCATCAAATTACTGAGTTGTATTTCAGACTTACGTTGCACGAAATGGAACAAATTGCTGATCAATCAGAAAACATAGACCCTGATTTTTTTGCTTCACGTGTTAAACGTATGAACTCCTACTTTCGAAACCTTACCCACTCGTTTGAAATTATGGTTGATGGCATGGACCACAAACAATTCTTGCAATATAGAATGAGTTTATTACCTGCTAGTGGCTTTCAAAGTGCACAATACCGTATGATTGAGATTTGCGCAACTGATTTGATTCATTTAGTTGATAAAGACCATAGAAACAAAATCACTTTCAATGCATCTATAGAGGAACAATTTGAACACATCTATTGGAAAGCTGGAGCTACAGAGTTAGCTACAGGTAAAAAAACCTTAACCTTAACTCAGTTTGAAGATAAATACAGTAAAACATTAATTGAGTTGGCCCAAAATTATGTAACAAAAAATCTATGGACAACATACAAACAATTGCCACCAGATGCAAAAAATCATGCAGAATTAAGGCAGCAATTAAGGCAGTTTGATCTAAATGTTAATGTGAACTGGCCTTTACAACATTATAAATCGGCAGTAAGGTATTTACACAAAAATCCAGAAGATATTGCTGCAACAGGTGGTACTAATTGGCAAAAATATCTTCCTCCGCGTTTCCAAAAACGAATTTTTTACCCTGAATTATGGAGTGATCTTGAAATTGAAGAATGGGGTAAACAAGGCATTATTGACTTGCTTAGCAAAAAGTAATTATTTATAAAAACAGTTCCGCCAGAGGTAAATCCTCTGGCGTTGTTATTTTAATATTGGTGTATTCTCCTTTTACAAGGTGTATGATATTTCCTGCCGATTCAAACACTGAAGCATCATCTGTAAATTTATCTTGATAAACGGTTTGCCCATATACTTTTTTTAGCAAGGCCAAGTTAAATGTTTGCGGGGTTTGAATTAAATAGTATTTGCTTCTGTCTACAGCAATAGATTTTTCTTCATCAACCATCCTAATGCTATCTTTTGATGGAACAGCTACAACCGCGTTACCATACTTTTCGGCTGCATCAAAACTATTGGTAATTATTTGCTCAGATAAGCATGGCCTCACCCCATCATGTATTGCTACCAAACCATCATCAGGCAAAGCACGTAAACCATTTAATACTGAGAAAAAACGTTCTCTTCCACCCTTAACAACAGTATGCGGTAATAAAAAATTATACTGTTTACACAACTCACCCCAATAGCTAATTTGTTTATCGGGTAGGACCAGAATAAGCTGTTTACAGTTAGAAAACTTCTGGAGTGTATGCATTAATACCGGCTTACCTCTAAGCAATAAAAATTGTTTAGGGATATCGGATTCCATGCGCAAGCCATTACCTCCAGCAACTATAACAGCATACTTATCCATTTTAATGATCAGCTGTTTTACTTTTACTAAATTTACTTTTTAGTTTAACCGCAGGAACCCAAATTTTAGATAATACATATTTTATAGGGTTGCTTTTTTCAACATGCCAAACTGTAGTGCGAGAATCTTCTAAAGCTTTCTCATGCATTGTATATGCATATGCAGCAATGCTTGTGCGATATTTACCTTCAGGGAAACGAATGGCATCATAACCATGTAAGGTGTATCCCCTACAAAGCATAATGACTAATCGGTTAAAAGGAACGTCAACTTCAGTTTTAATACCTGTATCTGAATGCTCCAATTTTAACTCACCACCATGCTCTTTTTTCCATTCTTTATTGATATACAACAACAAGTTTAAATTCCTAAACCATTTATCGTTTAATGGGTGGTAATTAAAATCAGCATGCATATCTAAAAAGCTACCCGTTTTACCTTGATGGATTCCTCCACCGTAAAAAGTATCATCAATAAATATATCTTCATTACTTACATATTTCAACCATTTTTGAAAACGTTCAGATATAAAATCTTGGTACAACTCTTCAAACAAACCACCTAATTCTCTATACTTAGATTTCTCGAATTTATTTTTACCAAAAACATAATCCGCACTAGGTGTTTCAATATCAGGTATCAAGCTGTATAATTCTGTCAATTTTAACTCATCACAAATACCATCAACCGCTAGATGTGGAAATGGCTTCGCAGTTAAAAAATCATTCCTAAACTTTTCTTGATTGGCCTCTATATATTCAAATCTAATCATGGTTCTAAAAATAATTGTATACAACAAATATGCGCATTAGCATTGATAGTTTGAATGATAATTATCAAATATTACTGAATATATTGCAATCTTAAACTAAGAATACATATAATTCGTTTAAAATATTAAGTATCTGTTCAGGTTTAAATTGCGTTAAACCATTTTTAAATTCAATTGTTTGTTATAAAGTGAAATCACTGTTTCAAGTACTTACATGCCTGTTTTTAATAATACAAGGCAATAATTTAAATGGGCAAACCATTAGCGGTTTTGTTAAAGATTCTGCCACAGGGGAAGGTTTAGTTGGTGCCATTATAAAAACGGTTGATGGAAAAAAAGGAGCAGCATCAGATACGCGAGGATTTTATAGATTAGAGTTAAACCAAGGACAGCAAACATTACAAATTTCATACTTAGGTTATTTAACCCAACAAATAACCATCACATTAAATGGCAAAAATATTAAAGTAAATTTTTCATTAAGTAGCAATACCATATCAACCAAAGAGGCGGTAATTACAGGACAAAGAAACAATAAAAATGTAACTAGCACAGAAATGAGCAGGGTTGAACTGAGTGGCGAACAAGTAAAAACTTTACCAGTAATTTTTGGCGAGCCTGATGTTTTAAAAGCAATTACTTTATTACCTGGTATTAAAAGTGGCGGTGAAGGAGGAACAGGTTTCTATGTGCGTGGCGGTGGGCCTGATCAGAATTTAATTTTAATGGATGATGCTGTAATTTATAATGCATCACATTTATTAGGTTTCCTTTCAGTTTTTAATACAGATGCTGTAAGAAATGTAGAAGTTATTAAAGGCGGAATGCCCGCAAATTATGGTGGTCGTTTATCATCAATACTCAATGTTAATTTACGTGAGGGAGACGAACAACGTTACAAAGTAAATGGCGGTATTGGTCTAATATCATCAAGAATAATGGCTGAAGGGCCAATAAAAAAAGGGAAAAGTGCATTTATGTTTGCTGCAAGAAGAACATATATTGATGCCGTAGTTAGACCCTTTTTAACTGAAGAACAAAAATCAAATGGATATTATTTCTACGATTTTAATGCTAAAGCGCACATTAACATAAACGAAAAAAACAAACTATCTTTCTCGGGATATTTTGGCAGAGATATTTTTAATTTTAAAAGCCCAACAAATCAATTGCTAAAATTCCAAATTGGTTGGGGTAACGCAGCAGCTAGTCTAAAATGGTTTCATAGCTTCAATAAAAACTTTTACTCCAATACTATTTTTATATACAACCGATATGACTTAAATAATAAGTTCGAATTTGGAGAAAATGGATTTCAACTTTCTTCAGGTGTGGAGGATTTAAACGTTAAACAAGACTTTTACTTTACACCAAATAAAAAACACAGCATAAAATTTGGCGGACAATACATTTACCACACTTTTAAACCAGGCATTGCCACAGGGCAGGTAGGCACTATAACCATTAACGAAAGTATAAATAAACAATATGCACACGAATGGGCATTTTATGCCATGGATGAATTTAAATTGGGTAATAGACTCACCTTTAATGCAGGAATAAGGGCAGTATTTTTTACACAAGTGGGTCCATATACAGAGCGTATTTTCAATTCGGAAGGAATAGAAATTGACAACGGTAAAACATACAATAATGGTGATGCAATAGTCACTTATCCAGGACTTGAACCCCGTTTAGCAGGTACTTATATAATAAACTCAAATACTTCAATTAAAGCCTCTTTCACCAGAACCTACCAATTTCTACATTTAGCAACTACAAGTGGTGCACAGTTTCCAGCCGATTTATGGGTACCTTCATCTAAGTTAGTTAAACCACAATTAGCATATCAATATGCATTGGGTATTTTTAAAAACTTTAACGAAAATCTTTTTGAAACATCTATTGAGGCATACTATAAACCGATGTATAACCAAATTGAATTTAAGCCAGGTGCCAATTTATTCTTTAATCAAAACTTAGAGAAAGAGATGATTTTTGGTGAAGGCCTTTCATATGGAGTAGAAATTTTCGGGAAGAAAAAATTTGGTAATCTAACTGGTTGGATCGGCTACACCTGGAGCAAAAGCACAAGACAATTTGATGAAATAAACCAAGGTAAACCCTACTTTTTTAGATATGACCGCACACATGATATTAGCCTCGTAGCCTCATACCAATTTAATAAAAAATGGAGTGGCACATTAGTTTTTGTATATGGAACAGGCAATGCAACAACACTTCCAACATCTCGATTTGCATACAGCCCAGGATACGATTTAATTGATAACGAGCCAAAGTATACCTTCATAGATGTTTACGATAAAATTAATGATTTCAGACTACCTGCATATCACCGCATGGATATTTCATTTACTTATTTGCAGAAACAAACAGAAAGATTTGAGTCGTCATGGAACTTTAGTATTTACAATTTATACAACAGGGCTAATCCTTACTTTATTTATTTTGTACCCGACTTGGAAGAGCTCCGAATTAAGGCCTATATGGTATACCTATTCCCAATTCTTCCTTCAGTTGCATGGAACTTTAAATTTTAAGGCATGAAAAATTTATTAAATTATATATTGTTTGTTTTAGGCATTATACTAATTACAGCTTGCGAAAAAGAAATCACGGTTGATTTACCTCCCGGCAAAGCTAGCCTAGTAGTTGAAGCAAGTATTAATCAGCAGTTTCCAAATTTAAATTACGTATACATAAGCAGAACCATAGATTATTTTAATCCTGATTTGTCTCTAAATGGTGTAAGAGATGCTTTGGTTTATATTACCCCAGGAACTGTTGTAGGTAATGATACCATTTGGAATGAAAGTGCACGAGTTCAAATGATAGATATTAATACCATACCTGGTATTGATCTGTTACTGCCTGGATTCAGTGGAATATACTTCAGCACAACCATCAGTCCGCAAATTGGAGTTCCATACAAACTTGAAATTACTGCGGAAAACGAACGTGTTATAGGCTACACTACAATCCCGAAAGTAGCAGAAATAGATACCGTTTTTTGGAAACAAGAATTTGATGAAAAGAATGGCGATACCAATATGTTTGTTACATTCAAATTTACCGATGGCCCAGAACAAAACAATTATCGCTTAGCGGTACAAAATGGATTTAATCCGTTTTTATTAGGCTGGGGATCTGCTTCACAATTCAGAAACTTTGACGATGGTTTTTTAAATGATGGCGTTGTACCATATAGCTTTTTTCGCCCGTTTAATTTTGGCGATACACTTAGTTTATACTTAACCTCCGTTGGACGAAAAGAGTATTTGTTTTGGGAATCATATTCCAGAGCAGCCAATAATGGTGGGCCATTTGCTACACCCATAATAGTAAAATCAAATATTCAAGGTGCTATTGGATCTTTTACTGGTTATGGTGTGAGTTTTAGAAGTGTAATTATTAGATAAAGTTATTTGCTTTTTAATGCTGAATTAAAAATGCGTTCATTCTCTTTTACAGATTTTTCTAAATCAACAATTGGTTGCCAATAATCACGGGTTAAATCAAAATTAGTATTAAGTAACTCACCAAACTTAAGTGTGTATGGTTGATGCACGCTTACTCCGTTAATATTTGCTAAACTAGGTAACCAATAACGCACATAATCGCCATTATTATCATACTGTATGGCTTGTTTAATAATGTTAAAATAACGAAAACCACGTGCATCATTACCTATTCCAGCTGCATAATTCCAATTACCATAATTACTGTAAACATCATAATCAATTAATTGGCTTTGAAACCAATTTGCACCTAATTGCCAGTTTAAACCTAAGTTTTTGGTTAAAAAGCTGGCCACAATTTGTCTGCCCCTATTGCTCATATAACCTGTTAATAGGAGCTCTTGCATATTAGCATCAACCAATGGGAAACCAGTTTTTCCAATACGCCAGAGTTCAAATAAATCAAGATTATTTTTCCATTTAATATTTAAATTTTGAATGCCACCTGGTTTAAAAATAATGCTGCCGTGCTTAAGCATAATAAACCTGAAATAATCTCGCCACATCAATTCAAAAATCAACCAATAGGTACTATCGTTTTTAACTTGCGTATTTTCATATCGAATTACTTCTTCATAAATTTTACGTGGACTTATACATCCAATAGCTAACCAAGCAGAGAATTTTGTACTGTAGTTAGCCCCCAACATTTCGTTGCGGGTTTCTTTATAATTTTTTAGCAAGTTTTTTGTCCATAAGTAATCTTCAATCCTTGCCAATCCTTCATTTTCACCACCTTTAAAATCCAATACAGATCTGTTGTCAAGTGTGACTTCTTTTAAACCTAATTGTTGTAAACTTGGTAATTGCGTAGAAGGTATCGGGATTATAGCACTTATACTTAGGGGCGGTAAAATACAATCCCTAACTTTTGATTCACGCTCGATACTTTTTCTAAAATCAGTAAACAACTCAGGTATACGTTTTACAGGAAAAGGTAAATCTTCTATGTGAAATAAGGTATGTCCCCAAAAACCAGACAAAATAACATTGTGCTTAAACAACGTATTTTCCAATACATCCTCTACATGCTTTTCTTCAGGTGCCACTTCCCTATGGTAGTATATCTCATTAATTGATAAATCAACACATAACTGAGGTAGGATATCTTCTGGTTTGCCAACATAAACAAGTAAATCAGAACCGAGTTGTTGTAAATTTTTTTTCAATTCTGCAACACACTCTAATATAAATTTTGCCCTAAAACTTCCTGTTTTAGGAAATCCAGTGGGCAATAACACATAATCACGCGGATCAAAGCAATAAACCCCTAAAACGTTGTCTGAAACTTTAATCGCCTTAATAAGTGGCTCATGGTCATGAATTCTTAAGTCGTTTCTAAACCAAACAAGTGCATTTTGCATACAAATACAACCAATAAATGTAAAGTTGGTTTTAGCTAAAAAGAATTTTACAATGCCAAAAACACCAATTACAGTGTATAGAATACAGAACTTAGGATTAAAACGGTTTATATTTATTGTATTAAAGCTTACGATATAAAATTAGTAAATAGTTTAGGTTGATTACCTTTGTAGGGCATGATTGTAAAAGACTACCCAGAATTAAAAGCCAATATCTTATACAGAAATAAGCACCTTTCTACCATATTACCTGCATTGTTTCGCAAGCACAATACAGCATATACTAGAAAACGAATAACTACACCTGATGATGATTTTTTTTATGTAGATTGTTTGTTACGTAATAATAAAAAAGCAGTAGTAATGCTGCATGGGCTTGAAGGAAGCAGCGATTCACAGTACATCAAAGGATTTGCAAATTTATTTAATGCTAGCGGCTATGATGTACATGCAATAAACTTTAGAAGTTGTGGTGGAGAGATGAACTTGCTACCCTACTCATACCACAGTGGTTTTACAAACGACTTGTCTTTCTACCTAAAAAGTATCACGGCTAAATATGATTCTATATTTTTAATGGGATTTAGTTTAGGGGGTAATGTTTTACTAAACTATTTATCAAACAGTAGTGAGGTACCTTTACAAGTTTTGGCCGCTGCTGCAATTTCTGTACCTATTGATTTGAGAGGTTCGGCAATGGAATTAGACAATGGAATAAACAGGATTTACATGCAACGTTTTTTAAATAGCATGTTAAAAAAAATGTTGTTAAAAAATAAACTGTTCCCTAAAGAAGTTGATATTAAAAGTATTCATAAAATTAAGAATTTTAAAGATTTTGATGATGCTTATACCGCACCATTAAATGGATATAAAGACGCAAACGAATACTGGAACAAATGCAGCAGCAAAGACATTCTAAATACCATTAATACTCCCACATTACTAATCAACGCTCAAAACGATCCATTTTTAAGTGCTAGCTGTTTCCCTTATGACGAGGTGGTTGACCATCCATTTGTTCATGCAATTTTTTCGCCTTTAGGGGGCCACGTGGGTTTTATGCTTAACAAAAAACAAAGTTGGTTAGAGCCTGTAGTACTAAGTTTTTTTGAAGATTAAACTAAGTAAATAACCAATTAGCTATGATTCATATTTACGGCATTAAAAATTGTGATACCATGAAAAAAGCATTTAATTGGCTTGATGAGCATGATATATCATACACTTTTCACGATTACAAAAAACTGGGAATTACCTCCCATAAATTAACCACCTGGCTGCAACATGTTAATGTATTACAATTGATTAACACCAAAGGCACAACATTTAAAAAGCTAACAGCCCTCCAGCAGGAAAGTATTCATGATAAGGCACAAGCCATTGATTTAATGATTAATCAACCATCCATGATAAAACGCCCGATAGTGGAAGTAAACAATAAAATATTATTAGGATTTAAGCCAACAGACTGGGAGATAATTTTTTAGATAGCTGCTATTTACTATACATTCTTTTTAAAAAGAATAAATTTTTTCTGTTAGTCCTTCACCGCTACCAAAAGACATCATGCTAATATTACCAGTTGATTTTTTTATAATAGTTTTACTAACTACAGAAATTAGAATGTACTCAATAACCTCAACAATAATTAGCACCTTCGATTCTTCAACATCTTTATTATCTGGTGTTTCCATTTAATTTAAAAACCTAGTTTAGTTACCTTAGTTATTAACCAAAACTAATCGTAACAAATGGTATATAAATTACATTACACCAATTTTAATTACATGATTCACATATCAAAAACATAAGCTATAAAACCAAATATAAAATTTTATAGATGTAACCGCTTTGACAAACTAATATTTTAAGGAATGGCTAAAAATTTAGAAGTGCCTATTCACAGCTTCTGCAATTTTACTAGCTGGCAGCTCTTCCATACAACTAACGCCATCCAAACAACTACCTC
>CANHBJ010000021.1 GCA_947459075.1 Bacteroidota bacterium | reverse complement strand
TATCTTTATTAAGTATGACTTGATTTGAGTTGAAGCCTCTGCATACTTTAATGAATCTAGTTTTTCAAGTATTACTTGAACTTCATTAGTTAACTGATATTCTGAAATTTTGTCGATTTGATTTTTTATATTTTCAAATTCGTTAAGTTGAATACAGTTTTCTATTATGATTAGTCGCTTTGAAACTATTTCAACATCAAATGTTTTTAAAGGGTCTTGTCCATGATACTGAATTTTAATTCTTCTAAATTCTGATAAGAACATTTCAGCAAGTTCTTCGCTGTCCTTTGTTATAGTAATGTTTTCATGATTCGATTGTGCTTTTATACTCCAATTATATGAACCTGTGATTGTATTTGTTTTGTCTATAACGCAAAACTTATTGTGCATTAAAGTTCCTGTAATTTCATTGTTGATTAAAAATACCTTTCCTCCGCAAACTTCTAATTTGCTATAATCTATTGAGCAATTTCTTGTAATGTCATCGTCCATTACTATGAGTTGCACGTCAAGTCCGTTGGTTGCTTTTTGGCAGAGAATATCAAACAGTTTTCCGTCCGTAAACCATGCAACAGCAACAAAAACTGAATCCTTAGCAGTTTTCAATTCTGTCTGTATATGTGACCTTATATTTGAGAAGTAGGCTATTGTTTCCACGTTGGCAAATTACTTAAAGATTCGTAAATATTGTCGGTGCGTTGGCTAAAAAGTGGCTCTATTGGTTTTGCGAAGCTTTGGCTTGTGTATCGGGCAAAACCAAATGTGCCACTTGTGCTGCTGGCTAAAATTGTTTTTAAAAAAGTGCGGTGGGGAAAAAAATAAAAAACATCGGGTCGGCTTGAGTGACGGCTTACTCGCTGTCCCGTTTGAATATGTTCTGTATGTTTTTGGTCACCTGTCAAAATGGTTTGTCTTTGTTTTAATGTTTAAATTTTGGTCGGTCGGTCGTCTTTGGAACGGTCATCCTACCATTGGCTATAACTTACATATCTGTGAAACTAAAACCCACTAAAGGTTCTCCTAATAACACAATACACCCAATATTGCGAAGTTTTATTCGGTTATAAACGGATAAAGGGTTCGAATTATTTTTAAATAAATAGGATGAATTGGGGCTTGTGATATTCATTTTTTGGGGTTTTATACAATACCAAATAAAGAAATTATTGTATTAAAAACCAACTGAAATTTTTGTGCAGGAGTATTTATTTTTTGAAATGTGGTTTAAAATTGTCCCTTTTCCAGCTGCCTTCGCATAATGATTTTAAAGGTTATTTTAATTTTTTTTGAAGTTTAACTTGGCATAGCGTTATGATGCTTTTTTTGAAGTAAGCTTCCACCAAGATTAGCATTCACTTTTCAGTTACGTAATGTGCAACACTCCGCAAGATAGCTATTTCAAGCGCCCCAGCACTTTTTGCTGGTTTGGTTAATGGATGTTAAAACTTTTGAATCTCGGATGGTACAATGCTTTTTTTAATTTGGGCAATAACTTGGCCCATTGATATGGGGCTATTTTTCACATGTTGCAGTTGCTTAAAATTATTTTTAACGGCTTGTAGTTTTGAAATAGAGCTAATAAATAAATAGTATGATTTTAGGTAATTACCATCCAACGCAAGCGTTCTGAAAAAACTTTTTAAAGTTATTTTAAGTAAAAAATACATAAACTCAATTCCGTTTAAATGCAGATAGTGTAAATACATTTTGTTGCGTTTGGATATAACGCGCACTTTCTGGTTAGGTTCTTTTTTTATGGTTGCAGAGTTTGGGTGTCGGCAAATGGAACGCGATTCGAAATAAATTTTATATCCCAACCTCCAAGCCCTTATTCCCAAGTCTAAATCTTCGCTGTAGTAAGGGTTATAAATTTCGTTAAAGCAACCTATTTCTATTAGTTTTTTTCTGTTAACAAGTGCATTTGCACCCGACATAAACAAACTGTAATGTGTTGTTTTATTAAGGTGAATGTAATTGGCTGTACCTTTAATATCGCCAAAAGAATAGTTGGGATATTTTGCACCATCTTGTATTTTATCGGAGTTTAATCCAATAATTTTTCCCATAACACCAAATGTATCATCTTGGTTAAAAAGTGGCAATTGATGTACAAAATACTCGTTTGTTAATTGCACATCGGTGTTTAATATAAATACCAAATCTTTTGTTGCCGCTCGAATACCTGTATTTGTGTTTCCAGAAAAACCTTTGTTTTGATGGTTTTCTATTACTTTAATGGTTGGGTAATTTTTTTTGATGAATGCAACAGAATCATCAGCTGAATGGTCATCAGAAATGATGATTTCAAAATCGGATATTTTTGATGTTTCTAATGCTGAAAAAACATATGGAATATTTTCTTCTAAAAGGTGTTTACCGTTGTAGTTTGGAATAATTACTGATATGCTGTAACTCATCTTTGTTGTTTTCAAGTGGTGTTTTTTCGCCTTGTTGGAGGTCGAAAATGAGTGAGCCAAGTTAAATAATTATGCGAAAAATGAAGTAGTTATAAATGAATATTTATGTCATGGTTAAATTTTGAATAGCAGATCTGAACCTTCGGTAGAGGTGGCAACCCTAAATAATTTTTTTAGGAAATTAAGCCCGGCATAGCGGGAACAGTGAGCTACTCCCTAGTATGCAAGCATTCGGAACAGGCTTCGTGTTAAGGAACACGCGGTGCAGCCTGTAGCGCAGCGAAATGGCTGTAATGCCCCAAAAATAAACTACACAAAAAAATCCCGCTAGTTAACTAACGGGATTTTTTTGAAAGATGAAGTGCATATTATTTAGCTCTTAACTCTTCAAATACTTTAGCGGCATTAAACTTTTTAGCTTTTTTGCCTTTGCGTATAATTTTTACTTTTACAATATAGTCGCCTTGTTGCACGGCATCTACTACATCTTGACCTGTTACTACAAAACCAAATATGGTATGGCGATTATCTAACCAAGGTGTAGCTACGTGTGTAATAAAAAATTGGCTTCCGTTTGTTCCTGCACCCGCATTGGCCATGGCTAAAATGCCGGGTCCTGTAAATCGGTATTGTGGCACAAACTCATCTTTAAAACTGTAACCTGGTCCGCCTTGTCCGTTACCCAATGGGTCACCACCTTGTATCATAAACTTGGCAATTACACGGTGAAACTTCAAGCTATCAAAATAATGAACGCCATCTGCTTTTGCAGTATTTTTAATTTTACCTTCTGCAAGGCCAACAAAGTTGGCAACAGTCATTGGTATACTATCCATGGCCAAACGTAATAAGATAGTACCACGTGTTGTTTGCATTTCGGCATACAACCCATCTGTTAATTTTGGTTTCTTTGATTTTTTTGCCTCGGCTACGCTTACTGCAGTAACCAATACTAAAAGGGTAACTAATAATTTTTTCATAAATAAGTAGTGTTATTAAACGTTAAATCTAAAGTGCATTACATCACCATCTGCTACGGTGTATTCTTTTCCTTCAACACGCATTTTACCAGCTTCTTTAACTGCTGCTTCCGATTTGTATGAAATAAAATCGTTGTATGCTATTACCTCAGCCCTAATAAAACCTTTTTCAAAATCGGTGTGAATTACACCCGCTGCTTGTGGCGCTTTAAAGCCTTTGGTAATGGTCCATGCTCTTACTTCTTGCACACCTGCAGTAAAGTATGTAATTAAATTAAGCAACTTGTATGCTTCTTTAATCAACTTGGTTACTCCAGATTCTGTTAAACCCATGTCGGTTAAAAAGGCTTGTCGGTCTTCAAAACTTTCCAATCCTGCTATATCAGATTCTATAGCTGCGCTAATCATAATAATACCTGCGCCTTCTTTTGCAGCAGCTTCTTTTACCAAGTCAACATATTTATTACCATTTATTACCGATGCTTCATCTACGTTACAAACGTATAATACGGGCTTTGCAGTTAATAAATAAATATCATCTACAAACTTCGCTTCATCTTCGGTAACAGGGCAATTTCTTGCCGATTGTCCAGATTCTAAATGGTTTTTATATTTTAATAAAGCGGCTTCAGCTTTTGCTGCATCTTTATCGCCTGTTTTGGCAGCACGACTGATGCGTTGTAATTTTTTATCAATACTGTCTAAGTCTTTTAACTGTAATTCTGTATCAATAATTTCTTTATCGCGTATTGGGTTTACACTGCCATCAACGTGAATTATGTTATCGTTATCAAAACAACGCAACACATGTAAAACAGCATCTGTTTCACGGATATTAGCCAAAAACATGTTACCCAAACCTTCACCTTTACTGGCACCTTTAACCAATCCAGCAATGTCAACAATTTCTATGGTGGTAGGAACAATACGTTGTGGGTTTATCAGTTTCGCTAACTCATTCATGCGCTCATCCGGAACGGTAATGGTTCCAACATTTGGCTCTATGGTACAAAACGGAAAGTTAGCCGCTTGTGCCTTTGCGTTACTTAAACAGTTAAATAAAGTTGATTTACCAACGTTGGGTAATCCTACAATTCCACACTTTAATGCCATGCTATTTTTAGTTTATGCGTTGTGGTTTTTAACCACAATATTTTATTTATTCTTATTTAATAAATTGTTTCATATCCATAATCAGCTTTTCGGCCAGGTGGTTTGCAGTAGCTTCACTTTGGCTTTCGGCATAAATTCGGATAATAGGTTCGGTGTTTGATTTACGTAGGTGTACCCACTCTTTATCAAACTCTATTTTTACCCCATCAACAGTATTAATAGGATGCTTGCTGTATTTGTCTTGTACTTTTTGCATCAACCCATCTAAGTTAATATCTGGGGTTAATTCAATTTTCTTTTTGGCAATAAAATAATCAGGGTAACTGTTGCGTAAAATACTGCATAGTTTATTTGATTTGGCCAAATGAGTTAAGAATAATGCTATTCCTACCATTGCATCACGACCATAATGACTCTCAGGGTATATGATACCACCATTACCTTCGCCACCAATTACAGCTTGTGTGTCTTTCATCATTTGAACCACGTTTACTTCCCCAACTGCACTTGCACTGTAGCTGCCTTTTTGTTTTTCGGTTACATCGCGTAATGCACGTGTTGATGATAAGTTAGATACACTATTACGTTTATGGCCTAATCTTTCTAACGTTTCGTTACTTACATTTTTAAGCACATAATCAGCAACAGCAACTAATGTATATTCTTCGCCAAACATGCTGCCATCTTCGTTTACCAATGCCAAACGATCTACATCTGGATCAACCACAATACCTAAATCGGCCTTCGAACGAACCACTTGGTTTGATATTTCATGTAAATTCTCTGGCAATGGCTCTGGGTTATGCGGAAACTTTCCGTCAGGAGTGCAGTATATTTCTACAATATCATTAACACCTAAAGCCTTGAGCAACATCGGAACTGCAATACCACCAGTAGAGTTTACTGCATCAACTACTATTTTAAAGTTTTTAGCTTTAATAGCTTCTACGTCAACCAACTCTAAAGCAAGAATTTTATCAATGTGTTTTTTAATGGCGTTGCGTCTTTCAGTTACAATACCTATTTTATCAACTGGAGCAAAATCAAACTCAGCCTTATCGCCTAAAGCAAGCACTTGTTTGCCTACTTCATCACTAATAAATTCACCTTTTTCGTTTAACAACTTAAGTGCATTCCATTGTTTAGGGTTATGACTAGCTGTTAAAATTATACCACCATCGGCATGTTCTTCAGTAACCATTAACTCAACGGTTGGTGTGGTGCTTAATCCAAGGTCAATTACATCAATGCCTAAGCTAATTAATGTTCCAGTAACCAAACGGTTTACCATATCGCCACTAATACGGGCGTCTCTACCTACCACAATGCGGCAAGTTTCTTTATCTTTTTTAATAATGCTACCAAAGGCTGCGGTGTATTTTACCACATCAATAGGGGTAAGGGCATCGCCCGCTTTACCGCCAATTGTACCTCTAATGCCTGAAATTGATTTAATTAAAGTCACGTTACAGTGTTTTTAAGGACGGCAAAAATATCATTTGAATGCTTGTTTACCAAGTTTGATTTGTAATCTGTTGATAACGTTGCTGCTTTTTGTAAAAATAACTTTATTATCTTAAATAGATTATAAAACAGAGCTAAAAATAGCTTCCTAAATAAAATATTTAACTGCTGTTTGTTCTTATTTTGTTAATCTTTTGGAGATGTGCTTTCGGTATTAGGCATAAAAAAACTAAACTTGCCAAATCAATGCAGGTTAATAAAGAATGGTTTAGCGAGTGGTTCGACTCGCCCTATTATCACATTTTATACAAAAACCGCGATGAGCGTGAAGCAGAGTTTTTTTTAAGAAACTTAGTAAATCGTTTGTCGCTTGTGCACGAGCAAAAATTAATTGATTTGGCTTGTGGCAAAGGTCGCCATAGTATTTATTTAAATAGTTTGGGGTTTGATGTGATGGGCGTTGATTTAGCCGCTCAAAGTATTGTTGCCGCCAAAGTTTCTGAAAACAGCAGGTTGCATTTTGAGGTACAAGATTTAAGACATTTGCCATATCAAGGTATGTTTGATGTAGCTTTAAACTTATTTACCAGTTTTGGTTATTTTGATTGTGATGATACCAATCAGAATGTAATGCGCCAAATTAACCAAATACTTAAACCCAATGGCCTTTTGGTTATTGATTTTATGAATGTAGATTGTGTGTTGGATAGCTTAGTTCCTTTCGAGCAAAAGGTAGTAGATGATATACAATTTAGTATTTACAAAGAAGTTAAAAATGGTATTTTGCTGAAGCGAATTGAATTTAACCATAATGGGAAAACATATAGCTTTATTGAAGAGGTACAAGTATTAAGATTAGCTGATTTTGAAAGGTTATTTGATATTGCGGGGTTTGATAAAGTAGCTGTTTATGGCAATTACAATTTAGATGAGTTTAATGTAAAAGATGCTGATAGATTAATAATAGTAGGACGCAAGCATGTTTGATATACTTAAACAAATAGATTCGGAATGGTTTTTAGCCATAAATAATGGTTGGCAAAATGCTTTTATGGATTGGCTATGCCCTTGGTTGCGCCAACCTAAAACATGGATTCCATTGTATTTGTTAGCACTTTGGTTTGCATGGAAAATATATGGCAACCAAGCGTTATGGGTTGCAGTAGGTGCGGGTTTATTGGTGTTGGTGTCTGATCAATTTAGCGCCAATTTAATTAAAAATTCATTTGAGCGTTTACGCCCTTGTAACGACCCAATTTTAAAAAACAAAGTACATTTACTTACATACTGTGGAGGAGGTTATAGTTTTATAAGTGCACATGCTACCAATCATTTTGCAGTAGCGGTTTATTTCAGCATGATATTTAAGTTGCGCTTGCCACGTATGTTACCATATGCACTAATTTGGGCAGCAAGTATTGCTTTATCGCAAGTTTATGTTGGTGTGCATTATCCTTTTGATGTAATTTGTGGAGCCATAACCGGATGTGTTTTTGGTTATTTTGCTTCGGTATTGGTTAGTAAAAAAATAGATACAAATAAATGAGTTGGTGGTTTTATATATTGTTAATTATTTTTCCTTTAGCAGGAGGTATTGTTGCCTATTTTGCTAACCTTAGTAATAAACTTAACATAAAAGTTGTACTTGCTTTCGCAGGTGCTTATTTACTTTCTGTGGTGTTGTTTCATTTAATACCTCACATTTATGCTGAGGCAAATGTGCTTTCTGGTATATTGTTGTTAGCGGGTTTTTTCTTTCAGGTATTTTTAGAGAAGTTCTCGCGTGGTGTTGAGCATGGACATTTGCATTTGCACCAACATGGTAAACCCAATAAAATAATACCATACGAAATTCTAATTAGTTTAAGCTTACATAGCTTTATGGAAGGCATGCCTTTGGGCAGTGGTTTGTTAGAAAATAGCAATAGCGAATTGTCTTTTTTGTTCGGAATTGTTAGTCATGAAATGCCTGCTGCTTTTGCTATGGTAAGTATTTTAAAAGCAAGCCATGTTACGCCAAAATTATTAAAATGGTTTATTGTAATTTATGCCAGTATGAGTGCCATGGGTGCAGGTATAAGTTCATTACTTAAAAACAGTGTTGATCCAAACATGTTTGAGTATTTAATGGCATTTGTGGTAGGTACTTTTTTACATATTGCTACTACCATTTTATTCGAGAATAGCGAAGAACACCGATTTAGTCGTAACAAAGTATTGGCCATTATTGGTGGAGTTTGCTTAGCCGCTTTGGTTAGTTTATAAACTCAACTTATATTTTATAATTGGTTAAATAAAAAACGCAACCTGTTGGGTTGCGTTTTTAGTATTTTACTTTGCTTTTATTTTTTAGGTATTAAGGTAGTGTCTACATGCACATCAATTACCTCAGCAATTTTTGCAACAACCAATTTGGGTATATCAATTTTATGATCGGCTACTTTAACTTTAAAATCACTAATTAATTGTATGCTTTGATCTTTTACCACAACCTTACCGTTAAAGGTTCTTAGTTGTTCAACCCCATGTATATTAAGTTTGCCCGTAACGGTAATATCATAGCTGCCATCTTTGGTGTAATCAATGGTTTCGTTAATTTTTCCAGAGAAAATACTGTTTGGATATTTTTCACTTTCCATGTATTTCTCATTAAAATGTTCTTCCATTAGCTTGTTAGGGAATTTAAATGAGGTGTTTTGAACTTTAAAAACTACTTCATTGTTATTGGTATTAAGCAACACCACAGTGCTATTACTTTTTGCATCAATATCCTCAACTGGAGTTTTGCTAAAGAAACTTATTTTACCGCTTGCTGTATGATAAATCTGTGCAGATGCGCTGATGCTTAATCCAATTAAAGCAACCAACATGATTATTGTATTTTTCATTATGTAATTATTAATTTATGTATGATTAAATTTTATTGTCCTTCTTTTTCCAAACTAAATACCCGCGAAAGGTTAAATCCGAAACGAAGTGAATTGAGCGTTAGTTTATTTGTGTTCTGTGAAATAAATTGTTGTTCAATTAATCCTGCACCATTGGTAAAGTGTAATTGAAATACATGTCCTCCTGTTTCAATATCTAGGCCAAAAGCAAAAGCATCATAAAAAAGGGTTCCATTTAATTTTTTCTCGTTGCGTGCATTTAAACGGGGTATGTATTCAAAATTAAAACGTGCACTTCTTGATATTTTTATAGATGCACCCAATCCTAGTGCATAAATATCATGTGATTGCGATTTATTTTCTACTAAATTTTGATGAACCATACTTGGTGAAATGGCTACCGAAAGATAATCGTTAAACTTACGTGTGATGATAATTTGGTTTACAAATGACAACCTTGAGGTGAAAAAATTGTTGCGTGTTTTATCACTAAATTCTAACGTGTTAATTCCTATATTTCCAAAGTAGTTTACACTAATTGGCATACTTTTTTTACCACGTGTTTGTTGCAGTATTTTGTATTTGGCCATTAAATCGTAGGTTTTACCTATGTTACTTCTTCCAAGGCCTATCATTAGTTTATCGGTAACGCCATATTCAAGCCCCAAACGCATTACTGCACCATCAATACCAAACATGTTGTATAACCCATATACATTTTCTTTATCAATTTGCATGGGTTGAAAACGATGTTGAATACGAAAATCTAAATGTTTAGCTTTCATCTGTTCGTTGGTATGTAAATTTACCAATCGGGTTGATTTAAATGTTGCAAATACTGGTGTTGGTTTTGATGGCGCTTCTTCCTCCATCATTTTTAATAAATCGTTTTGAGCAAACAAATTGTTAGCCATTAACAAGATTAATACAGTTACAATTTTTTTCATAAATATTAATTGTTAGGTGCACCTGCTGCTATCCATGCAGACAATTTATTTCTGTTGGTTAAACTCATTAATCCACCAGATGGCATGGGTGAAGGGTTGCCATCAATGGCACGGGCTTTAATACGAGCTTTATTTGCAAATACATTTGTATAGGCTGTTAAATCAGGCGAAGTGCCTCCTGCTTTATGGCAGTTGTTACAATTGGATGCTAACATAGGAGCAATACTTCCACTGTATGTAATATTTGCAGTGTCCTTATTTTCGCCAAAACTATTTGGATACATTTCTTCTTCTGTATCATAATAACAAGCACTAAGACTTAGTGTTAATAAGGTTATAGAGAGGTATAATATTTTTTTCATCATAATTATTTAAATAAAATTTTAGGTGTGCTTACGCCATGACAACTATTACAAGCACCATTTAAAGTTGAGCTTTGCATAGCTTTATTTAAGTTTCCATTTTTATCAATCAACACAGGAAATACGCCACCTTTAAAATCTACTATTTTCCCTGTATAAAAGTTCCCTAAATCATCTATGGCCAACTTATATAAAAGTGATCCTGTTCTATTGGGGCCTGTCCATAATTCTACCGATCCTTCCTTTGCATAACTACCTGATGATTTAAAAGCTGTTCCAGCAATATTCCACCATCCACCTTCCTGCACGGCTTCGCTGCTACTTGAAGCATTATGGCAGTTCATACAGTTTTGTCCAGAATTATGACTTTCATCCTCACCCGCAATACTTTCTTTGGCATTTTTTTGGATGTCATCATAATGACTACAACTGCTTATGCCAATTACAATAAGTGAAATTACTAATAAGGATTTATTCATTTTTTTAGTTGTTAAGGTAACCTGCATTTGCCCATTTTTGTATGGTGGTTATTTTGCAGGCATCTAATTTGTTTCCGCCTTTGGGCATAGGACTAATGCCAGTTATATGATTGATACTGCCCAATAGTTTACCGCTTTGGGCTTGCTGTTTAATGTTAGAGTAATTACTTAAATTTATTCCGCCTTGAGGATTACTGTTGCCGTGACATCCAATGCATGAATTGTTAATGATGGTTTGCACAGCTCCAAAATTAAATATGTTGGTATCGCATCTATTGATATGTGTATTACGTGCACCTTGATTTATCCATTTAGCAATTAATGCTATTTGTTCTTGGTTTAGTGGTGGTGCTGGTGGACGAGGCATGCGTTTATTGGCGTCTGTTTCCAATAAAACCTCATAAAGTTCACTGTTGTTGGGGTTGAAAGCGATTACTTTTGCTGTATTAATTACGTTATTGTAATTGTTAAGTACAACACCTTTAGCAGCACTAATTGCGTCATGGCAACCTGTCATGGCACAATTACCAACAAGCAATGGTAATATCTCTGTTTGAAAACTAACAGAGTCGTTTGTGTAATTTTGATTTAAATCGGGTTTTATATCTTCTTGTGGATTATGTTTACAAGAAAAAATACTTAGCATAAAAATTGTCCCAATTATTGGGAGTATGATTTTTGATTTAATCATAGTTGCAATGTAGTAAACTTTGAATATCAATTATATGATAAAAGTACTAAAATACTACCAAATACCAGCTTTTATAATGTGAGTCGGTATGTCTATTTTCCTCTAAAATTCAGAGGCTTTCATAAATTCCAACAACCTGCTATTTCCCGAACTTCTGATAAGAGATTTTTCGCCTTCCCATTCTTTTTTACCTTGGTAAATGTATATGATATTATCGCCCATTTCGAATAAGCTTTTCATATCATGGGTATTAATAACCGTAGTGATGTTATACTCGATAGTAATTTCTTTAATCAACTCATCTATTAAGCGAGAGGTAAGAGGATCTAATCCAGAGTTAGGCTCATCACAAAACAAATATTTTGGGTTTAGGGCAATGGCACGTGCAATACCTACACGTTTTTTCATTCCGCCACTAAGGTTAGATGGGTATAGTTTGTTTACATTACTCAGATTTACCCTTTGCAAACAAAAGTTTACCCTATCCAAAACTTCTTCGGGCGTCATTTTGGTAAACATGCGTAGCGGAAATGCAATATTGTCTTCAACACTCAACGAATCGAATAATGCTGTACCTTGAAACAACATGCCAATTTCTTTTCTAATCAGCTTACGTTCTTCATAGCTTTTATTCACAAAATCATCTTGGCCATAAAATATTTCACCTTGGTCAACATCTATTAAGCCCACCATGCATTTCATCATAACACTCTTTCCGCTTCCACTTGCGCCAATAACAAAATTAGCTTTACCTTTATAAAAGCTAGCCGAAATATCATCAAGCACAACTTTACCGTTAAAACTTTTTTTAATATTTTTTAATTGAATCATAGTTTTATGCCCCCAATAAAATATCAGAAAGAATGTAGTCGAAAATAATTACCGCAACTGCGCTATATACAACAGCCATGGTGCTGCTTCTTCCTACCTCAAGTGCACCACCTTCTGTACGGTAACCGTGGTATGCACTTATGCTTGTAATTAAAAAGGCAAAAGTTGTAGCTTTTATTAATGCAAACCAAACCGAGAAAGGTACAAAATCAGTGCGCAAGCCTCTTACATATTCATCAACACTAATAATATCGCCCATAACACCTGATATTGCGCCACCAATAATAGACAGTACCATGGCATAAACAACCAAAAGAGGAATCGTTAAAACACCTGCTAAGATTTTAGGTAAAACCAAATAATTAGCAGAATTAATACCCATAATTTCTAAGGCATCAATTTGTTCGGTAACTTTCATAGTACCCATTTCTGATGCAATGCTACTGCCCACTTTACCTGCCAATACCAAACAAGTAATGGTTGGCGAAAATTCGTAAATATTACTATCTCTTACAAAGGTGCCTAGCATATAATCTGGCACTAAGCCACTTACCAATTGTACCCCTATTTGTATGGTTGAAACAGCACCCGTAAATACAGAAATCAATGAAACAATGCCAAAAGAACCGACACCAATTGAACTCATTTCGTGTAATGTTTGTTTGGAAAAAACCTTAAACCGCTCGGGGCGTTTAAACAAACCAAGTAAAAACATGGTGTAGTTTCCAAAATGCTCAAAAAACTTCATAGCAAATCTTAGTTGTATTTGGCTGTAAATATATGCATACTTAAGCCTATTTTTGACGTTTTAATTTTATAAATAAAATCAAGTATGCTTAGAACCATTGTTGTAACCGGTTGTACCAAAGGAATAGGTTTAGCAATTGTAGAAACTTTTGCCCACATGGGATTTAATGTTGCTGGTTGTGCGCGTAACAACAGTGAACTAATAGAACTAGCTAATAAACTAAATGTGATTAATCCAGAGGGTAAGCACACCATGTTGGTGTGTGATGTGAGTAAAACCGATGAGGTTAAAATGTTTATTGATGCAATAAACAATACTTACAACCGTGTTGATGTTTTGGTAAATAATGCAGGCGTGTTTATACCTGGTAAAGTAATTGAGGAAAAAGATGGAACACTCGAACATTTATTACAAACTAATGTTACCAGTGCATATTATATTAGTCGTGGTTTTTTACCTGCCATGATGAAGGATAAAAGTGGCCACATATTTAATATTTGTTCTATAGCAAGCTTACAAGCCTACGAGGCGGGGGGCTCATACAGTATAAGCAAATTTGCCATGTTAGGTTTAAGCAAACAATTACGTCACGAGTTGAAAAATTATGGTGTTAGGGTTACTGCTGTTATGCCAGGTGCAACTTTAACCAATGCTTGGGCCGGGGTTGATTTTCCTGCCAATAGATTTATACAGGCCGATGATGTAGCCAAAACTATTAAGGCCGTTTATGAGTTAAGTAGTAGTGCTGATGTGGAAGAAATTGTTATTAGGCCACAGCTGGGCGATATCTAAAATTGATCTTTAATTTTACGCACTTTTAAAAATATATATACATCGTTTAGAAATATAATTCACATGCAACATTCTCAAAATATAGCAGGTTTTTGTGGTAGTTTACACCAATATAAACGTAGGAAAACATCAACTGTAAAAATTGGTAATTTACACATGGGAAGCGATTACCCCATTCGTGTTCAAAGCATGACCACAACAGATACCATGGATACTGCTGGTTCTGTAGCACAAATACAACGTATGGTGGAGGCAGGATGTGAGTTAGTGAGATTAACAGCACCTAGTATTAAGGAGGCAAAAAATCTTGAGAATATAAAAGCAGAGTTGCATGCTCGTGGTATTTATGTTCCTTTAGTTGCTGATATTCACTTTACACCAAATGCGGCAGAAGTTGCTGCCAAAATTGTAGAGAAAGTAAGAGTTAATCCGGGTAATTATGCGGATAAAAAGAAGTTTGATATTATCGAATACACTGATGCAGATTATGCTGAAGAATTGGAACGTATTCGAGAAAAATTTACACCATTAGTAAAAATATGTAAAGAATACGGAACAGCCATGCGTATTGGTACTAACCATGGAAGCTTAAGCGATAGAATTATGAGTAGATATGGCGATTCTCCACTTGGAATGGTAGAAAGCGCCATGGAGTTTTTGCGTATTTGCGAAGATGAAGGGTTTTATAATATTGTGTTGAGTATGAAAAGCAGTAACACCCAAGTGATGGTGGAAGCTTATCGTTTATTGGTTAAGACAATGAATGAAAACAACATGATGTACCCATTACATTTAGGAGTTACAGAAGCTGGTGATGGGGATGATGGCCGGATTAAAAGTGCACTTGGAATTGGTGCTTTGCTTGAAGATGGAATAGGGGATACCGTTCGAGTATCATTAACCGAAGATCCTGAGTTTGAAGTGCCTGTTGCACAAAAGTTAGTGGCAAGATATAGTAATCGGGCTACGCATCAACCTATTAAAAATATTTGTAGCCCAAGTAAAGATTGGAATCCATACGATTACCGTAAACGTAATACTTATGAAATTGGAAATATTGGCGGTACAAATGTACCTCGTGTGGTTGCTGATTTTAGTTTGAATAATAACACTACACCAAGTGATTTAAACGAAGTGGGCCATATTTATGATGTTAAACTAGATAAGTGGCACATGGCCGATTTAGGTTGTGATTACATATATTTTGGTAAAAACACCATCAATTTTATGTTGCCAAATGGTGTTAAAGGAATTTATGATGCCACAACTTGGAATTTACTTACTGATAAAACCAATAATTTTCCATTATATACAGCAGAGGAGTATATAAGTAGTTCAATGCTAAGCTCAGCGGTTAATTTTCTAAAACTTACCACGGAGGAAATTAACAACGAACTGATAGTAAAATTAAGCACAACCGAAAATGTAGTTCTTATGTTAGATAGTAAGAACCAACATGCAGTGGCTGATTTACGTAATGTTTTTTTTACATTAACATCAAAGCAATTACAAACGCCAATATTTGTAGTACGTAGTTACGATACCACAAACGAAGAAGAGTTTATGCTGCATGCATCAACAGATTGCGGTAGTTTGTTGGTAGATGGGTTTGGTGATGGCATCATGCTAAGCGATAGTAAAATAAAGCAATACCGTGTTAATCAAATAGCTTTTGGTATCTTGCAGGCCGGAAGAGCACGAATAACCAAAACAGAATACATTAGCTGCCCAAGCTGCGGACGAACACTATTTGATTTGCAAGAAACCACAGCCATGATTCGTAAAGAAACTGACCATTTAAAGGGCGTAAAAATTGCCATAATGGGCTGTATTGTTAACGGTCCGGGAGAAATGGCAGATGCTGATTATGGTTATGTTGGTAGTGGCGTAGGTAAAATTACACTTTACCGTGGTAAAGAGGTTGTAAAAAAAGGGATTGAGAAAGAAACAGCGGTGAAAGAGTTAATTGAGTTGATTAAAGAGGATGATAAGTGGATTGATAAATAAGCAAGGTTATTACTTGCTGCAACTTTTTTTTGCAACTATTAGTCTTTACTTTGATAAAACCCAAAAAAGATTAGTTTTGTCGGAATATTAGAATTTAAAATTAACATAACTGAAAATAAATATTATGAAAAAGCTATTACTAAGCGCATCAATGATTCTTACAGCTGGTTTTGCTTTTGCTCAATTGGGCAATAGCACCGCTCCAGTTAAAGAAGGTAACGTAGATTTACGTGTAAAATCAATTCCAGTAGTCGTAAATACTGATCATGTTAACACAAACAGTACAAGAGCAAAAAAAGCTGTTGTTCAATCATGGTATCAGCCACTTAACTTTGTTACTGAATTCCAAGGTGGTAAAAGTCAATTAGACGCAGTATTAAAACAATCAATAACTTTTGTAAACGCAGATTCAAATTTTAAGATTGTTAGAGCAGATGGAGCGATAAGTCGTGCATCTTTCCAGAGTTTTGGACATGTTTTAGATCCAAAGGATGTTTTAATTGAAAATACTGAAAAACCTGGTATAATTCTATCTCAACATAATCCTTATAAATTAGATTCAATCTTCTTTCAATATGTTTATTTGAGAAATGTAGATAGCACTGATAACGATACCAACGGTATTAAAGAAGAGGTAATTGATACCGTATTTGTTGCATATTTTGCAAATGCAAATATTACAAAAACAAATTTTACAGGAGGAGCAATGGATAAAGTGAGCTTATTGAGGTGGAATAGTTCAAAGTTAATGCCTACTAATTTGGTTAAAATCGATACATTCTTGCTTGGAAATAACAGGAGTAATTCACCTTTTGATACTACATCATCAAGTTCAAATCAAACTTTATTCGGGAGTAAATTTGCTCAGTTAACTGCTCCAAACATTGCAGTAACGCAAGGTAATTTAGTAGGCTTTACTGCTACATTTAAATCTGGTGTTAAAGCTGTGTTAAACGGAGATACTGCCGTTATTGTTTACCAAAAGGATACAGCAGCTGCAAAGAATGATACCATTAGACGTGCTAATACCTTTGGTACTCTTTATCATTACAATGAATCAACTAGTGGTGTTACATATACAAACCCTACATATTTTAACTCTTGCCAATTCCAACCTCAATGGAATGCTTATGGTCAAAACGCAAGTTGGGCAGGTAATTACCTTGTAGGCCATGCGTTTGTTGCAGATTTATTCTTAGAAACAGGTTTCCACTTAACTAGCTTAAATGTTGGTGTTACTGAAAGTGATTTAGTTGCTATTAGCAGCATATATCCTAACCCTGCAAATGGTAGTACTACTGTTAGTTTTAACTTAAAGCAAACAGGTAACGTTGCTGTATCAATCACCAACTTATTAGGCCAAACTGTTGCTACAGTTAACCCAGGTAAAATGGCTACAGGTAGTAACAATGTTTCTTTAAACTTAAGCAACATTAAAGCAGGTGTTTACTTTGTAAACGTTTCTGTTGATGGATTAAGTACAACAAAAAAATTAACAATTACTGAATAATTTTTATCAGTAGTTAGACTATATATAAAAGCAGTCCCTATATCGGGACTGCTTTTTTTGTGCAATTTTGTTTACTTTGCTGATGTAATAATTTAAAGCCATGAGCAATCAAATCCAGTTTAATAAACGCACCATTGCCTATTTGGCGCTAAATGCATTTGGTTTATTTATTGTTTACCTACTTAGCGATTTTATTACCTCTTTTTTAGGTGCACTTATATTTTTTGTTTTGTTCAGGCGAATGATGAACTACATGGTTGATAAGCGAGGATGGAGGCCTTCAACTAGTGCAATCTTAATTATACTCATATCATTTATTATTGTTTTAGTTCCAGTAATTACTTTTAGTAATTTGTTGTATAGTAAAATAATTCAAATTGTTTCAAATCCCGATACCATTATTGGTCCGATTAAATTATTGGATGCTAAAATGGTTGAGTTAACCGGAAGACAGTTGTTTTCGCCCGAGTTGATTTCAACCATGCAAGAAAAACTCGGACAAATCATCCCTTCCTTTATTAGTAAATTATTTGTGTTGTTGGGAAATATTGGTATGATGTATTTTATCTTGTATTATATGCTGGTACAAAGAATAAACATGCAAAAGGAGGTAAATAATTACCTGCCATTTAACCACGCTAACATCAAATTATTATCGGGTGAATTAGAATCTCAAACATTATCTAACTCTATTGGTGTGCCCCTTATTGCTACCATACAGGGTACTGCTGCAGGTATTGGTTATTGGATTTTTGGCATGGATGAACCCATCTTTTGGGCAGTAATTACAGCGTTCGCATCTATTATTCCTATAGCAGGAAGTACATTGGTATGGGCACCTGCCGCAATTATTTTAATGGCTACAAATAGTTTATGGATGGGCCTTGGTTTAGTAGCTTATGGTGTATTAGTTATTATTAACATAGATAACATTGCGCGTTTTACTATTCAAAAAAGATTTGCGGATGTGCACCCCTTAATTACTGTTTTTGGAGTGATACTGGGTTTGAATTTGTTCGGAATACCTGGATTGATTTTTGGTCCGTTGATGTTATCTTACTTCATTATCTTTATTAAAATGTACCGCAGTGTATACGTTCAAAACGACACTACGGTGCATGAAGATAAATAATTTTAGTGTTTAGCTAATTCTTCCAAAGTTGGGCGAGTATAGTATCCTGTTCCATTGTATGGGCGTTTTCTTGGGTGATGTAAACAGGATTCACTACATGCACCTTGCATTTCATCACTGCAGGTTTCACACATATTATATTGCTCATTACACTCCACATTGGCACAGTTTAAATTACGTAATGTTGGTGTACCACATTTTTTGCAATTGGCAATTGCTGTTGGGTTTACATGATTGATGGGCACACTAACACGACCATCAAATACATATAGTGAACCATCAAAATCTTTACCACCAGTATCTTTTGCATAACCAATAATACCATTATGCAATTGGTAAACATCTTTAAACCCTTGCTTAATTAGGTAGGCCGATGCTTTTTCGCATTTAATACCACCTGTACAAACGGTAACTACTTTTTTATCTTTATATTTTTCTAATTCGGCCACCTTATTCGGAAACTCCCTAAAGGTTTCAATATCTAAAGTTACTGAGTTTTTAAAACGACCTAAGCGAGTTTCGTAGTTACTTCTTACATCAATAATTACAACATCGTCTTGCTCTTTTAATTTGGCAAATTCATCGCCACGCAAATGCTTACCTGTTTCTTTGGTTGGGTCAATTTCTTTTGGGTCTCTTAACCCTGAATATACAATTTCTGTTTTATAACGAACATGTATGCGGTTAAATGCATGTTCGTGATGTTCGTCTATTTTAAATTCAATTCCACTAAAAATTGGATCAGCCAATAGGTAATCCATATATTTTTTGCAGTCATCAATGGTTCCACTTATAGCTCCATTTATGCCTTCTTGTGCAATATAAATACGCCCCCTAATGCCAATTGATTTGCAAAATGCCAAATGTTGCGGAACAAGTTCTTCCGCATTGGGAATAGATGTATAGTGGTAATAGGCTATTACCTGGTAGTTATTTCTGCTGTTTTCCATATGCAAGATGGGTTAAACAATTAATAAATGAATCTGCGAATTTAATGTATACAAGTTAATTTGAAAACATGATTGTAGCTAGTTTTATTCTTTATAAGCAAAAAAATCCTCAACAGCTGTTGAGGATTTTTTTATGATTTTTTATTTGAATTAAAAAACTGGTAGTTTAATTACTTGCTGTTTACCATCTTTTGATAGTGCATGAATAAAATATATGCCATCAGGAATTTCATTTAAATTGATAATCCTTTGTTGTGGTTCAAAACTTAGTTGTTTTATTGCCCTTCCATGACCATCATACAACCAAATTGAAATGTTAAACTCGGTTAATGGGTTAATTCTAAATTCTTTGTTACCCATTGGTAAAATACCTATTACATCATCTGATAGCTGTTCAAGGTATGGTGGTATGATCACTTCTTTACTCCATTTAAATCCACCATCAATATCAAGCTGTTTAAGTTTGTATGCAATGGCATTTTTACCTGCATATTTATCGCTGAAATGATAATACTGGGCATCGTTGCTATTTAATTTCCCTGTTATAAAACCAATCATTATCCAAGTAGCATCTGTTGCATCTTTTTTATAAATTTCAAATCCCTTATTGTTTTTTTCACTGTAGGTATTCCATTTAACAATTGCTTCCTCGGCATTAATTCTTTTAGCTTGCAAATTGCCTATGCTAACCGGTAGGGCGCTATTTACTGGTCCGTTTAATTCAAAATTATCAATAGCAACACCAACATCGCTTACAGTATTATCCGATTTAAAAATAAAACGAAAACATACTTGATTTTGTCCTGCAAATACATTTGTAGTAAATGATTTTTGAACATAAGAACTCATTGTTGTGCCGCTCGAGTAATAAGCTTGATTAATTGGGAACGGTCTTCCAGCTGTTGTGTTTGCATAGTCGTACCAATTTGTAGCAACTGCAGTTCCTAAAGGTAACCAGGTAGTACCTCTATCTGTGCTGTATTCAACCCTAAATCCATCATATGTATTTTCTACTTTGTATTTAGTAGAAAAACTAACGGTATAATTACCTGCAGCAGTACAATTAAAATTTGGTGTTAAAAGTTGCGCTTCTGAATTATCAATATAATTGGTAGCAAGTGATGTTACCCATGCATTAGCACCAGAAAATGTTCCACTTTTTCCGTTTATAGTAGACATTCCCAATTCAAATGGAGATCCACTTACGTTTTCTGCTCCAAAGTCGTTTTGGTTATTTTCAAAATTACCTCCATCAACTGCTAGATAAGGTACACCTCTATAAGGTAAAATTTTAATATAGTTATTAATGGTGAGTGTTCCTGGTCCGCCATTAATAGTGAGTGTTACATTGTAAGTACCTGCTGTGG
The DNA here is from genome assembly GCA_947459075.1 of Bacteroidota bacterium. Classification (GTDB taxonomy): domain Bacteria; phylum Bacteroidota; class Bacteroidia; order UKL13-3; family UKL13-3; genus UBA6183. The sequence goes on along the minus strand of CANHBJ010000021.1, from coordinate 3,061 downwards.
TATAATTTTTAATGGGTGATGCAACGGTGCTGGTTGTACCATCGCCAAAATTCCATAAATAAGTTAGTGCACCAACAGAGCTAGAAGTAAACTGTACAGGCGTATTAATATAGGTTACCCTTTTGTTTGCATTAAACGAAACATTAGCACTAGGGTTTGTAACACCAAAAACATCACTCGTAAATAATCCTCTTCCATGTGTGGCTGCAATAACTAATTTGTCTGATTTACGTAGTTTAAGCATATCTGTGCGCGTATTGCTAAGGCCAGTATTTGATGGTTGCCAGTTTGTAGCTGCACTATTTAACGAATCGGTGCTCCACACTCCCAATTCAGTTGCTATTAATACTTGGTGCGGTCTGTTTGGATTCATTAATGCCCATCTAATTGGCATATCTGGCAAGTTGCCTTCTACGCTGGTCCATGCTATACCTCCATTACGTGTTTCCCAGATACTGTTTACGCCATAACTACTATATACAATAATTACGTGATCATCATTTCCATCCTCCACTTCTATACAACTTACGTATCCATTTGGCAAACCACTTGGGTTAATTAGCGTGCCTGCAACAGTTCCGCTTGCAGTGTGCGCATTATCAACCCTAACTACCCTTCCACCACCTGTACCTAAATATACACGGCCTAAAATATTGGGCGAAACTTTAACAGCACTTACCATAGAATTATTAAGCGCAGTAACAATAATGGTAGAATTAGCATTACCTGTTTGTGGGTTGCTCCATCTTAAATAGTCGCCATTACCATATGCGGCATACATCATGTTAAGTGAATCGTCATAATCAGTTGGATTAATAAACCTACCTGTTCTAGTGCCAAAAGTTAAACCAGTACCGCTAAAATTTGTACCTCCGTTTGTACTTCTGTAGTATGCGTTATAAACATAAGAAGTAAATTGGAAAGCAGGTTGATTTTGGTCGATATGACAAAATGCACCATCACCACCTGTAACTTCAGTTGTATTATTTATGGCAGCTTGTGTAAATCTATGCGAGCCGTTGTCTTGCGCACCAGCTAAATAAAAATTATTCGTTGTGGGATGAATATCAGCTGCGTAAAACTGAGTAGTGTTGTAGTTTAATTCTTTAACTGTAATTGCAGGAATAGTTGCGGTTGCATTTTCACTTCTATAAACACCACCATCATTACCAAAATACATTACATTGGAGTTTCCTGGTTCAAACATTGCTATGTGTTGGTCTGCATGAACATTTTGGAAACCAAAACCACCATACCAATGCGAAACTTGTTGCCATGTGGTGCCAGCATTACTGGTTTTAAATAAATCAATTCCACCTACATAACACACGTTTACATTGTTCGGATCAACAGCAATAGATATGTCATACCAACCTTGTGTACGAGATATGTCGTTATCAGGAATACCTCCATCAGCATCATTTGGATAAGCGGTTGTTGTATCAAAGCTATTACCTGCATTGGTACTGCGTATAATCGACCTGATGATTCCTCCTGATTCAATTATCCCCCAAATTACATTGGTGTCAATTTCAGTAACGGCTAGTTCAATTTCTCTTGCAATTGTTAATCCATTTATGGTGCGAGGTGTTGACCAAGTTGCGCCATTATCAAATGATTTATGAATGGTTCCTGAGCTTGTGCCACCGTTATTCATGGTAACATATAATGTTCCATTGTTCATGCGTTCAATATCTTCAGCATCATTACCACCAGCTGAAGAAATTCCTGTTCCTAAAACTCTAGTCCATGTGGTTCCACCATTAATTGATCTAAATAATCCAGAGCGAGTTGCTGCCAAAACAATATCGCCATTACCCAATGCAAATACCCTGTTGCAATAATGGTAATTACTGTTATTTGTTGATGTAATTTGACTCCATGTTGTGCCTCCGTTAATACTTTTCCAAATACCTAAACCTCTTACGGCATCAGCATTGTTGTTTCCTTCTCCTGTTCCAAAATACATTACTTGTGGATTAGTAGGAGCTTGTGTGATACATGAAATAGCCATGTTATCAAAAAATTCATTTTGATTAACCCAGTTTGGAGCAGCTTGTGTAATATCTGTGGTTTTCCATAAACCACCTGCAACACTACCCGCCCAGATAGTTTTGCGTGTTGCATCATTTAAATCAACCAAAATAGCCCGAGTTCTTCCTCCACAATTTCTTGGTCCACGCTCTACCCAATTTACACCTGGTATAGCTGCTTTACCTTTAATTTTATTTAATAATTGCTCTTTGTATTCAAAAGCCTTTAGCAATCGCTCTTTTGGCACATAACCCAACTCTGGGTCCATCGTCATTTCATTTTCTTGAGCCCATGCCAAGTCCATTCGGTCTTTTTTGGGAACCTTGTTTTGTGGTTTATTCGAAGGTTTAAATGTATAAGTTGGTATAGATAAAAATCCAACCAAACATATGCTTAAAAAGACGGTGAGCACAGTAATATGTTTTCCCATTTATTCTTAATTAATAGAATTGTAACACAATAATAAGGTTAATAAACAGATTTTAAAAACTTCATATGTGGATAATCAATTTATCTCCTGCTTTTTACATACTTTAAACAGTTATAAATACAAGTAATGCCAACACTTTTTTGCAACTTAAATTGATAACTCATAAATTGCCACTTATGTTAAAACACCTCACCTTAATAGCAAGCGCTTTTTTAGTCAGTTTAGTTTCTGTGGCTCAATTGAGCGAGTACAGAAGTGCTTCGAATCCTTATTATTGGAAAAACCGCAAACCTTTTGATGGTTATTGGCAACAAGATGTGCACTACACTATTAAGGTAACTTTGTTTGATTCTCTCGATATTGTTGGTGGGAAAGAGGAATTGGTTTATTACAACAATTCTCCCGACACGTTGAAAGAAGTCTATTTTCATTTGTATCAAAATGCATTTTTAAAAGGTGGTTATTTGGAGCAGCTGAATTTGGCAAATAATTTTTATCAAAAATTTGGCAAGTACGAGGCAGTTGGTAAAGGAACCGAGATTGAAAGTGTAATTGTAAAGCGCATCATGATGGGAGGCCAATCTGTAGATGAAAAAG
>CANHBJ010000020.1 GCA_947459075.1 Bacteroidota bacterium | reverse complement strand
ATCTTAGTATATATTTTATCCGATCTATTTAGCTTGAATCAAAAAAAAGCGGCTTTTATTTTCAAAAGTTATTGTTTTTCAGATTTTAATCCCATCTTCGTGTTGTATTTATTAATTTTTTTTACATGAAAATCTACGTTGGTAATCTCTCATATGATTTGAGCGAGAACGATTTAAAAGACGTCTTTACCCCTTACGGTGAAGTTGCATCAGTTAAAATTATGACTGATAAATTTACCGGTCGCAGTAAAGGCTTTGCATTTGTTGAAATGCCTAATGACGCTGAAGCAAACAATGCTATTAACGGCTTGAATGACGTTGAAGTTGCACAACGCAGCATCAAAGTTAACGAAGCTCGCGAGCGTACTTTCGATAACAACCGTCCTCGTTCAGGTGGTGGTTTTAATCGTGGTGGCGATCGTGGTGGTTACAACCGTGGTGGTGACCGTGGTGGTTACAACCGTGGTGGTAATGATGGTGGAAGCCGTTACTAAAAGCTTAACAACATTAAAGCAAAACGACCAACTGCATGCAGTTGGTCGTTTTTTTTTGAAATATAAATATTCAAAAAACTTTTTGCGTAAATTATTGCGGTACAAAAATAACTAAGTCTTGATAATTTAAACTCCGCGCTTTATCTGATCCTTTCCACCAACCGTGGTTTAGTAACTTTATCATTAAAGCTGCTTTTTCCGCCATGTTCTTTACAGCGAAAGATTTAAAGGCAATATTGGCATCTTTTACTTTGTTATCATGCAAGTAGTAGGTGTCATACTCAAACCTAAATTGCATAAGATGAGGGTTACTTTTTAAAATTTCTGGAGTATTTTCTTCTAATATGAAGAATGTTGACAAACAATGCCCCCCGGGCTTTAAAACACGTTTTATTTCTTTTAAGTAGTTTTGAACTTCAGCGGGCTGCATGTGAGTGAATACAGAAGTTAATACAACTGTATCAAAAGTATTATCGGGATATGGGAATACAAAATGTGCAGCTTGATCTTGGACATCTAAATTATATAAATCGTTTCTTAGCGGTGTATGAATGAAATTAAAATTAGGATATTCACTGCTTACTTTTTCTTTACACCAATCAATACCTTCCGCTACTACATCAAATCCTTCATATTTGCCATTTTCGTTTAAAAATAATGTAAGTGGAATGGCTAATCTACCAATACCACATCCAATATCTAATATAGAACTATTGGGCTTAAGGTTTGCATATTCAATACAAAGTTTAACTAAGTCATTGCCCGACTTTTCAAAGTCTCCTGATCCTGTGAAAATCATACCCTTGGGAGGTATCATTGGATTTCGATTGCCAGAAATGGTGGTTAATAAATCTATCGGAAGATAAATTATCCTTCTAGCCACTCTACGCATTTTCGGAGTTAAACTATAATATAGTTTTCTTGCAATCATTGGGGTGCAATATAACTGTTTAGTTAATTAGATATATAGATTTCGATGTTGAATTTACAATTCTATTTCTGGCTATTAATCAATTGATTTTATATTGAGTTAGAAGTTTTATATTTATGATAAAGGATAAAAATACAGTAGTAATAAACTGGTAATTGAATATACAATGGAGGGCTTAATATGATCTTAAATAAAAAAAGTTTCACGGTGAAGTGAAACTTTTAATCTTGGGTGGAATATGGGGCTCGAACCCACGACCTCCTGAACCACAATCAGGCGCTCTAACCAACTGAGCTAAAACCACCATTTAAGGCTCGCAAAATTAAAAATATTTTCTACAAATGCCAATCAATTTTTTAAAGTTTATGCATCTAGCAGTTGCTCAACCTTTTCCCAATTTAAAATACTCCAAAAAGCTTGGGTATAATCTGCTCTTTTGTTCTGATATTTTAAATAATAGGCGTGTTCCCAAACATCTAGCCCAATAATTGGATTGCCTTTTACGGTTGCAATATCCATTAAAGGGTTATCTTGATTTGGGGTTGATGTAACGATTAGTTTATCACCTTGTTTTATTAACCAAGCCCAACCTGAACCAAATTGTCCTAATGCTGCTTTCTCGAATTGTTTTTTAAACTCCTCCATTGATCCAAAGTTTTTAGCAATAAGGTTGGTCAATTTTTCACTTGGCTTTGTTCCTGTTTTAAGTAGTTGCCAAAAGAATGCGTGATTCCAATGCCCACCACCATTATTTCTAATAGCATTACGAACGTTTTCAGGTAATTTATCAATTACTGCGATTAATTCCTCCACACTCTGGCCTTTTAAAGACGCTTCTTTAGCAATTGCAGTATTTAAATTGTTTACATATGCCTGATGATGCTTGCTATGGTGTATCTCTATCGTTTGTGCATCTATAAATGGTTCAAGCGCATTGTATGTATAAGGGAGCTTTGGTAAAGTAAACATACCATCGTTGGTAAATTGGTTTATCGTATTGATAGCCGCTTTTACAGCAGGTTTATATAAAGTAGCACCAGCAGCTAAAATAGCACCTGTTCTTAAAAAGTCTTTTCTGTTTGATTTCATAACAATACAATTTACTAGCGAAGCTACGATACTATTGTTTTATAAAAAAACAATAAACTTAATATAATGTCAAACTCAACATCACTAACAATAATTTGTTTAAGTAAATGTTAAATTGGTTATTTGGAAAATATTTAAACCAAATCTGTGTCATTTATCTGGAGCAAGCTAAATAAGTTTAATAGTTTACAAATCTATCATTTTTTGAGGTTTGGAACCATGTTCCTTATATCTATTTTGCTAGCTAAAATTGCTATTCTATACCAGCATGAATATGGTTTACGCTTAATAAGCCAATATGAGAATTTAATGTTGGTTACTTCTAGCTTAACTTTTTTTTGGGTTGCGGCAATCACTAATACCCTTATTCCTTATTACAACAATGCAGAGCCAGAACTTAAGAAGAAAGTGCTATTTAGTACATTTTTCTTGTTATTGGTGTTTTCTATTTTGGCTGCCATCATTGTGGCATCTATGGGTTTTTTGCACGATAAGGATAAAAATCTTTTTCAAATGTTTGCCTTAGTGGTGCTCTTAAACACACCAACTTACATTACAGATTACATTTTTTATTTGAATGAAAAATATAAGTCATTAATTATCTGGGGTACCATTACATTTTTTGCTCAGATACTGATGTTGTGTTTGCCTTTATATTTTAAACAATCCTTAAATTTAGCCATAAACTTATTATTGGTGCTTTCGTTGCTCAAGTTTAATTATACCATTATTTTATTAATGAAATATGCAACCATTACGGTGCAAAAATCATTAACCATTGATTTTATGAAGCGGGTGTTACCTATTATGTTCTCTATATTATTGGCAGGTAGTATGGAGTACATTAATAGTTATATTATTGAGTTTAATTTTACTGATGAAGAGTTCGCCATGTATAGATATGCTGCTAGAGAGTTACCAATATTTTTAATTTTAGCAAACTCTTTAAGTAATGTTTATAGTGGTGAAATTGCCAAATCAAATGCTGCAGAAAAACTAGATGAAGGATTATCAAGACTAAAAAAATCATCTCAAAAACTAATGCGTTGGTTATTTCCATCAACAATTGCATTAATGTTTTTAAGTCCTTACTTATTTAAATATGCTTATAACGAAGAGCTAATGGCTGGATATAAAATATTTAATATTTACTTATTGCTCATTATTAGTCGTATGATTTACCCGCAAACAGTAATTATGGGAATAATGAAGAACAAAATTTTCTACCTTATATCCTCAAATTATATTGTAATTCATTGCCTACTTTCGTTCTGGTTTATTTATTTATTCGGTATAACAGGAATTGCATATGCTACTGTGCTATCATACATTATAGAAAAAATAATGTTGGCAATTTACTGTAAAATGCAAGGAATAGATTACAGGAAATATACTCCTTGGATGGAGCATTTAATTTATTCTTTAGTAACCGTATTGGCATACTACATAACAACAATTGTAGAAATGCCAATGCCTTAATGACTTTAGTTTACTATTTGTCGGGTTTCAATTAAGTAGTAATCAATTTTAATTTTAAATTCTTTTGGGTCGAAGTAATTTAAATCAACAACGCGCCATTTTGTTGTAGGTGTTAGCGGCTGATAATCGTTTTTTGAAATTGTAGCTTCAATTGGCATTTCAAATCCTTTTACCACATTAACCCATCGATATTTTAATTCAAGTATTTCATTTTCTCCGGGAGTTAAGCTGTATTCTAAAACTGGAAGTTGGGCTTGTGTTAAATATTGTTCAAAAATTGGCGCTAAATTTTTACCAGTTCTGTTTACCCAAAAATCTATACATTGTTTGGTGCTTATGTTGGCGTATTTAAATGTATTGCAATAGTCAAGTAAACTATTAAACCATAAGGTGTCATTGTCTATAACGTGCCTTATGGTATACAACATCCAGCTACCTTTATAGTATATGTCATTGTCTTCAAAGTCATGGAAATAAACGTTAGATGTACCCAATAATGGGTGTTTATTTTCTATGTTCCTTTTTTGCATTTTTAGGTATTTGTGTGCTGCATCTTTATCCATATTACATTCCACAAAAACAGCTTCTGCATGTGTAGTGAAACTCTCATGTAACCAAAGTTCTGCAGGGTCAAATGATGTAATGCTATTACCAAACCATTCGTGTGCACTTTCATGTATGATAATAAAATCAAAATCCCAACGTGTATTGCTGTAATCGTTGCCATAGCTTACTGCGCTTTGGTGTTCCATTCCCCAATAAGGTGTTTCAACTAGTTTATAACCATCATTCCAAAAAGGGTAGGGGCCAAAATATTTTTCATAGCAAGCCATCATGGTTTTAACTTGTTCAAAATGTTTTTGAGCTTTGTTTAAGTTATAATCAAGCACATAATAATCTAATGAAAGTGGTTTGTTGATGTTGTTGTACTTTGCCGCGTATTCATCACTAAAATGTTTATAGTTACCAATATTTACTGTTATGTTGTAGTTGTTAATCGGATATCTAACTTGCCATCTAAATTCAGTGTAACCATTGTTTAGGTTTATTGAATCAATAAGTTTCCCATTGCTTACTCCTGTTAAATGAGAAGGTACTTGTAGGTTAATGTTCACACTATCTGCTTCATCGCTTAAATGGTCTTTACATGGCAGCCATGAACTAGCACCTAATCCTTGACAAGCTAATCCAACCCAGTCGTTACCACTACTATCTTTTGTAAAAACAAAGCCTCCGTCCCATGGCGCTTTTTTTGCAATTAATGGATTACCACTAAAGTACACAAGTAATTGATGACAGCTGTTTTTTCGTTGATGCGGCATTTTTATGAGTATTATGCTACTATCTCGGGTGTATTTTAATTGCTTTTGATTATATACAATACTATCTATTTTTATTAAGCCATGAATATCTAATTGCATCAAATTTGCCGGTTTAAGCACTTTGTATGATATGATATTATAGCCCTGGATGTATTTTTTGTTAGGTGTTACTTTTAAAGTAATATTGTACATGGTAACATCAAACCATGTTCGGTTATTGTTTAATTTTCCGTGCAAATAATCGTGCTTCTCGAAAGTCCTTGGCGGATGTCCGATTGAGTTGAGGCTATGTAATAAATAGAATAAAAACAGTAAGTTACGTTTACTTAAAATCATTTTACCAAATGTAAGCGGAAAATGTATAAAATTGCAAAAGAATAAATATAATCAACCATGTTTGGTCAAATTAATTATCAATTAGAAAACTAACAATATTATGATATTAAAAGGGAAAAAAGGCATCATATTCGGTGCACTAAACGATAAGTCAATTGCATGGCAAGTGGCTTTAAAAGCACATGAACAAGGTGCTGAATTTGTGTTAACAAATGCTCCAATCGCTATGCGTATGGGCGAAATTAATAATCTTGCTGCTGTTTGTGGTAACGCTCAAGTTATTCCGTGCGATGTTTCTAAAACTGAAGATATGGAGAATTTGATTGACAAGTCAATGGAGATTTTAGGTGGCCAAATAGATTTTGTGCTTCACTCTGTTGGCATGAGCTTAAACATTCGCAAAGGTCGTGATTATGCTGATGTAGATTATAAGTTTATGCATGATACATTAGATATTTCATCTATATCATTCCACCGTTTAATGCAAACATTATGGAAAAAGGATGCAATGAAAGATTGGGGTTCTATTGTAGCATTAACATACATTGGTGCGCAACGCGTGTTTCCTGATTACCATGAAATGGGTGATGCCAAATCTTTATTAGAAAGTTATGCTCGTGGTTTTGGTTACCGTTTTGGCAAAGAGAAAAAAGTACGTGTAAATACAATTTCTCAAAGTCCAACAAAAACTACAGCAGGTAGTGGTGTAAAAGGTTTTGGCGATTTCTTTGATTATGCAGATGCATTATCTCCGTTAGGCAATGCAAGTGCAGACGCATGTGCTGATTATTGCCTGAGTTTATTTAGTGATTTTACTCGTATGGTTACCATGCAAAATCTTTTCCATGATGGAGGTTTTAGCAATACAGGTTTTAGCTATGATGTGTTTAAGTTAATTGAAAATAAAAACGAAGGTGGAGCCGAATAAATATTAGCGAGGTTGATTAAAAAAAAGAGGCTGTTAAAATACAGCCTCTTTTTTTATGAATGTTATTTTTCTTGTACCTCGTACATGTCTAATCGCCTGTCTTTCCAATTTAATACCGTTCCTGTATTACGCGCTCGCTCAATAGCTGCTAAATCTAGGTCTGCAATAACAATTGTTTCAATGTTTGTGCTGCACTCGCCTGCTATTGCATCTGGTGGAAATGCAAAGTCACTAGGTGTGTAAATTCCTGATTGGGCATAGTTAATATCCATATTATCTACAGAAGGTATATTGCCTATTGTGCCTGCAGTGGCAACAAAAATCTGGTTCTCAACAGCACGACTTTGAGCACATATTTTAACTCGCAAATGACCGTGTTTTTCATCTGTGCTAAAAGGTACAAATAGAATTTTAGCTCCCTTTTGGCAAGCAATACGTGTCATCTCAGGGAACTCCACATCATAACAAACATTTATAGCCACCTTGCCACAATCGGTATTAAAGACCTTAATTTCATTGCCAGGTTTTACTCCCCACCACTTGGCCTCATTACTTGTAATATGAATTTTGTATTGCTTATCGTATGTGCCATCTCGTTTAAATAAATAGCTAATATTATATAAGTTGTCATTCTCTACCTGTAAATGTGTACCAGCAATTATGTTGATGTTGTATTCCATACTTAAGCGAGAAAATAAGTTGATATAGTCTTCTGTATACTCATCAAGCTTACGTATACTATCTTCTGGACTCATACTTTTATATTCATGTAATGATAAAAGTTGTGTAGTAAACAATTCTGGGAACAAGGCAAAGTCACTTTTATAGTTACTTGCTACATCAGTAAAATACTCACACTGTTGAGCAAACTCTTTAAATGATTTTATTTTACGTAGCTCATATTGTATAGCGCATACGCGTACTTTTTTCATTAATACGCTTCGCTCTTTTGTCTCTGGTACATAATCTAGGTTAATCCATTCTAATAAAGTTGCATAACCTTCGCTTTCATGGTCATCGGGTAAATAATCTTTAATTAGTCTTTGTATGGTAAAACCTTGCGAAAGTTGAAAAGTAAGAACGGGATCTTTAATTTTTTTCTCTATAACACGTTTTACATATGCTCGAATACCAAACTTAGCGGAGTGTTTGTGGAAATTTGGTAAACGTCCTCCAATTAGAATTGCTTTTAGGTTTTTGTCTACACATAATTGCCTGCGCATGTCATACAATCGTCTTCCAATTTTCAAACCTTGGTAATCCGGGTGAACCATAACTTCAATACCATAAAGTGTATCGCCTTCTTCATCGTGGTTGGTAATAAATCCATTATCACAAATTTCTTTCCATGTATGGTCGTCATCATACTCGTCCCAACTCACTATAAGACTTGCTGCTGAACCCACAATTTCCCCTTCATACTCAATAACCTGCATACCCTCAGCAAATATTTTATACTGACTTTCTAACATTTCAAGTTTCCATGGTTCTGAATCTGGGAAACAAATTTTAGACAGTTTGATAATGTCATCAAAGTCGCTACGCTCTGCAGCCCGCTCAATTAATTTAGGTTTACGTGGTGAACGAATTTTCATGTTTTTAACTTTTTTGGGGGTTGATTTGTTTCTTATTTTGTGCAAACCACACTACAAGTTTAAGGTATAATTTTAATACTTTGTGAAGGCAAAGTTGTGTAAGTAATTTCTTAGTGGTTATTTCACGACTTTAAAAACTACTAAAGATTCATTAAATGAGTTTACAACACACCATAGAAAAAGCTTGGGAAAACAGAGAATTATTAAAGAATGCTGATACTCAAAATGCCATTCGTGAGGTTATAGAAATGTTAGACAAAGGCAAGTTACGCACTGCAGAGCCTATTGCCGAAGGCTGGCAAGTAAACGATTGGGTAAAAAAAGCTGTTATCATGTATTTCCCAATTCAACAAATGGAAACTATTGAGGTTGGCCCATTTGAGTTTCATGATAAAATGAAATTGAAATGCAATTATGCTGAACAAGGTGTGCGCGTTGTACCAAATGCAGTAGCTCGTTATGGTGCATTTTTACAAAAAGGAGTAATTATGATGCCAAGTTATGTAAATATAGGTGCTTATGTAGATGAAGGTACAATGGTAGATACTTGGGCTACCGTTGGTAGTTGTGCACAAATTGGCAAGCATGTCCATCTAAGTGGTGGTGTAGGTATTGGCGGTGTTTTGGAGCCAGTACAAGCTGCACCGGTAATTATTGAAGACAATTGTTTTATTGGTTCACGTTGTATAGTTGTGGAAGGTGTTAGGGTTGAAAAAGAAGCTGTACTTGGTGCAGGTGTAATTTTAACCATGAGTACCAAAATAATAGATGTAACAGGAAATAATCCCATTGAATACAAGGGGCTTGTGCCAGCCCGTAGCGTGGTTATTCCAGGTAGTTACACTAAGAAATTTCCAGCAGGAGATTACCAAGTACCATGTGCCATTATAATTGGTAAACGTAAAGAATCAACCGATAAAAAAACTTCATTAAATGATGCATTGCGCGATCATAGTGTAGCGGTTTAATGTAAGGAATTTAAGTATTGTAAATTTGATAAAAACTATTAACATAGAATAATAAACAAAGAATTAATATTTTAACTTGGCAACATCTAACACACAACTTAAGATAGCATTTGATGCGAAACGTGCTTTTAATAACCATACGGGATTAGGAAATTATTCTAGGTTTGTGATTAAAGGTATGCTCGATGCATATCCGCAACATGTGTTTTATTTATTTACTCCATCTATTAAGTTAGAATTTGCCAAGTTGTTTGAAGGTTATAACAATGTGCATGTTATTTCGCCCCAAAATATTTTGGGTAAAACCTTCAAAGCTTTATGGCGCACCTATAGTATAACGGGTATGCTTAATAAATTAGGGGTTGATGTTTATCATGGTTTAAGTAACGAATTACCTGCCAACATAAAAAGTTTTAAAGGGAAATCGATAGTTACCATTCATGATTTAATTTTTTTGCGTTACCCACAGTATTACAAAACAATTGACAGAATAATTTATAAACGGAAGTTTACTAAAGCTTGTCTTAATGCCCATATGGTAGTAGCTGCCAGCCAGCAAACGGCCTCCGATATTCAGTCGTTTTTAGGAGTTGATTCACAAAAAATAAAAGTAGTTTATCAAAATTGTGATGAACAATTTGATAAAAAAATATCAAGCCAAGATTTAGATGCTATTAGAAAAAAATACGATTTAAATCCATCATATTTTATTTGTATAGGTACAATTGAGCCACGTAAAAAACAGCTTTTGGTACTACAGGCATTTCATCAATCCAACGTAAACAAACATTTAGTATTTGTAGGTAAGCAAACCAATTACGCTGAAGATCTTCATCAATACATCAACCAAAACCAAATAGCTGATAAGGTTCATTTTATTGAAGGTGCTGAATTTGTTGATTTTCCAGCATTGTACCAAAATGCAAGCATGTGCATATATGCCAGCGAGTTTGAAGGATTTGGAATTCCGGTTTTAGAGGCCATGCGAAGTGATGTAAATGTAGCCGTAGCTAATACCTCAAGTCTAACTGAAGTAGGAGGCGATGCCGTACATTATTTTGAAACAAGCGAACAGTTAACAACACTTTTTAAAAATGCGGACTCTTTAACTATAAATCATGAAAAAGTGCAAATTCAGTTGGATAAGTTTTCGTCACATGTATTGATAGCACAGTTGATGAAGGTGTATTGCTAGCTTGAATTGATTGGTTAGTTATTTGGGCTTTTCATCATCTATAACCTTTGTGTTTATATCCACGTATAGGTGTGAGTATCGTGGCTTTGGGTACAAAGCATAATTGTTACATTTGTATTTAATAAATTATACAACAAGTGAGCGCAACCGAACCAAAAATCAAAAAAAAACGTAAGGTATCATACTTGCCATCAATCATTAGTATTGGCATGGTGCTTTTTATGTTGGGTTTATTCGGCATTATATTAATTAACGGAAATAAGCTGCAACAATATTTAAAGGAAAACTTTCAGCTTACCGTTTTTTTTAAAGATGAAGTTAACGAGGCTGATATGAAACGTGTAATGGCTACAATGCAGCAGCAAGAATATACCAAACGTGTTGTTTTTGTTAGCAAAGAACAAGCCGCTCAACAGTTTTCTACCGAAATTGGTCAAGACTTTGTTGGATTTCTTGGTTTTAACCCGCTTTTGCCAAGTGTAGAGTTATTTTTAAAGTCATCATATACATCCCCTGATAAACTTAAAACAGTTGATATAGAATTGCGCAGGAACCCCGAAGTGCAGGAGGTAGTTTACCAGCAAAACATATTAGACGAAATCAATAAGAATGTAGGTACAATAGGTACTGTACTCATTTCATTGAGTATTATTTTCTTAATTATATCTATCACAGTAATTAATAATACCATTCGTTTAAATCTTTATGCCCGCAGGTTTATTATTAAAAGCATGCAAATGGTAGGGGCTACCCACTGGTTTATTATTAAACCATTTATGTTTAAAAGTATTTTACATGGTTTATATGGTGGCATTATCGCTTGCTTGTTACTTTTAGGCGTTTTGTCAGCCCTTCCTAACTGGATTGGAGGTATTGAAGCGCTTTACGATAATACACAGTTTGCAATCTTGTTTGTTGTTGTTATACTTGTAGGCATAATAATAAGTATGATGAGTAGTGCATTTAGCACCAATCATTACTTAAAATTAAAAATTGACGATTTATACTAAACACATTAATATGCAAAAAGCAACATTAAAGAAACCAATAGAGAAGCCTCATTTACCTAAGGCTGAAGAGCATTTCATTTTTGGCAAACTAAACTACTTATTAATGATTTTAGGTGTAGTTTTTATAGCCATAGGATTTACGTTAATGTCTGGAACAGAAGATATTTTTAGTACTACCAAACTAACTGTGGCTCCAATTTTGGTTATGATTGGCTTTGTGATTGAGATTTTTGCTATCATGCGCAAAAACTAATACCAGCAAAACGTATGGGTATTTTTGAAGCAGTGGTATTAGCCATTGTTGAGGGATTAACTGAGTTTCTTCCTGTTTCATCAACTGGTCACATGGTGTTGGCCTCTTCGGCTATGGGCATTGCCAACAACGATTTTGTTAAAATGTTTACTGTAGCAATTCAGTTTGGCGCCATTTTAAGTGTGGTGGTTTTGTATTGGAAAAGATTTTTTCAGTCCATTGATTTTTATTTTAAATTAGGTTTAGCCTTCATACCTGCAGCCATTTTTGGTTTTTTACTGAATGATTATATTGATGCCATGCTTGAAAATGCATTAGTTGTAGCCATTACTTTATTGTTAGGAGGTTTGGTCCTGCTTTTTGTAGATAAATGGTTTGCCAAAACAGAAACATCTGGGGCAAGAGACGTTGAATATAAAAATGCATTTTTTATTGGTTTGTTTCAGGTTATCGCTATGATACCTGGAGTATCTCGATCAGCAGCTACAATTATTGGTGGTTTAACTCAGAAATTAAATCGTACAACGGCTGCTGAATTTTCTTTTTTTCTAGCCGTACCAACTATGTTAGCAGCTACAGGATATAAAATGTTAAAGTACCACCTGAAGGTAGGGTTTAATAGCAGTGATATAAGTATACTGCTAATAGGGAATCTTGTAGCATTTGTGGTTGCAATTATTGCCATCAAAGCATTTATTGGTTTTTTAACAAAGTATGGATTTAAATTATTTGGATGGTACCGCATTATTGTTGGTGCAGCCATTTTAATTTTATATGCAATGGGTTATCAGTTGCAAATAATATAGTCTCCATGTCAAATCCTATTTCTATTAATGTTGAGCAAGGTTGTGTTTTGTTGATTAACAAACCGCTTACTTGGACTAGCTTTGATGTAGTTAATAAACTGCGTTATATTTTATTGCGAAACCTGCATAAGTTTAAAGAAATTAAGGAAGGGGAGAAACGGAAACTAAAAGTGGGTCATGCAGGAACATTAGATCCCTTAGCAACTGGATTATTGATTGTTTGTATTGGTAAAGAAACCAAAAACATTGACCAATACATGGCCACAGAAAAAGAATACACGGGTAGTTTTTATTTAGGCGCCACACGTCCTTCTTTCGATAATGAAACAGAGGTTGATCAAACTTATCCAACAGGGCATATTACAACTGAACTGATTCATCAAACCACCCAGCAATTTTTAGGTGATATGATGCAATTGCCGCCTGTTTATAGTGCGATAAAAAAAGATGGTGTTCGTTTATATGAAAGCGCTCGAGCTGGCATAGAAGTAGAACTAACACCACGACCAGTTACCATAAAAACCTTTGAAATTACCAAAATAGAAATGCCCATTGTGGAGTTTAGGGTGGTGTGTAGCAAAGGTACATACATACGTTCTTTAGCTTACGATTTTGGTAAAGCATTAAACAGTGGTGCATATTTAAATAGTTTGTGTCGAACACGAAGCGGTAATTACTTTTTAAGTGATGCGCTTAGTTTAGAAGAAGCTTTGGCGTTAATCGAAAATCAACCTGATTTACAATAACGAGCTACTTCTTTAATTTTATTACATTTGCGTCATCACGCATGAAAGTATACCGCAGTTTAGACGAGTTACCTAAAATTAAAAATGCCATTGTTACCCAAGGAACATTTGATGGGGTGCATGCTGCGCATAAAGTTATTTTAAACAGACTAAAGCAAATTGCAAAAGAAAAAAATGGCGAAACAGTTGTAATGACTTTCGATCCTCATCCACGTATGGTGCTTTTCCCAGATGATCATGGACTAAAATTGTTACATACATTAGATGAAAAAATTTTAGCACTAGAAAACGAAGGGGTAGATCATTTAATCATTATACCATTCACCAAAGAGTTTTCACGTTTAACATCCATGCAATTTATTCGCGATATCATGGTGAATAAAATGGGTACTAAGGTTCTTGTTATTGGATATAATCATAGGTTTGGTAAAAATAGAGAAGGCTCTTTCGAGCATTTAAAAGAATACAGTAGTTTATATGGGTTTGAAGTAGAGGAAATTCCTGAGCATGATATTGATGAAATTTCAGTTAGTTCAACGCGCATTCGTAAAGCATTAGATGAAGGTGATGTGAAGTTGGCATCAAAATATTTAGGCAAACCTTATGTGGTTAATGGCACGGTTATTAAAGGAAGGCAATTGGGCAGAAACATTGGTTTTCCAACGGCCAATATAAAAGTTGAGGACATTAATAAACAAATTCCTGCTGATGGAGTTTATGCAGTAAAAGTTTTTATCAACAGCCGTACAATTTTGGGTATGCTTAATAGTGGTGTTAGGCCAACTGTTGATGGACTCACGCATGCCGTTGAAGTTCATTTGTTTGATTTTGATGAAGACTTGTATAACACAACATTAAGTATTGCATTTGTTGATAAACTGCGTAATGAAATGAAGTTCGAAAACTTGCAGGCACTCACAAATCAACTCGAAAACGATAAATTGCATGCGTTAGCAATTCATAGCAAAGCGCATAATGACAATTAAGTTTCCGTACATCTATACTGTTTTATTTTTTATACTTTCATTCGTTGTATTTCCAGTTAGGGCGCAAGCTCCTGTAAATGTCCCTGTGGTTCCTATTCCTTTAGTAAATGTTTCTAAATTAGACTCTGCAGCAGTTTTACAAGCTAAATATGATAGTTTGGTAAAATACATGGAGTCGGTTTATCAATTAGATTCAACAACAGATAATGAATTGATTATAACTGATTCGTTTTTAGTCGTTGCTGATACTTCTGCAGGTATGCGCATGTCAACTTCTGTTATTTTAGATTCATCAAATGGAGTAATAACAAACAACCAAACATCCGCGTTCAGTAATCCTGTTTTAAATGCTTCCTCAAAAAATATTGATACCACAAATACGGTTGCTATTCTTACATCAACCATTAATAATTCTTTACAAGATACACCAAGGCAAAAAGTAATAACACCAAAGCTAAACATAGAGATTAAACAAGACAGTTTATTTTTGGATGAAGAGTTTGATACCGAAGAGCTTTTAGTTGATACTGTTGTTGCGGATTCTATTACAGATATGAGTGACGGTGATGAAGCCGATTCTGAAGGTGAGGCAGAAGGTGAATTTGATAACTTATTTACTGGATATAGTGATGTTACCTATTGGGATATGCTAAGGGATCCGAATTTCAAATTCGATCCAGCTATGATTCCTGCAAATACTCATTATCCATTTGAATGGGATACTGTAGTGATTAATCCTTACAAAGTTTCATTACGTGAAATGAATGATACCATTTTATTGAAATTACGCGATAGTATGGATTGTTCTTTTCATCCACCAGCAATTGGTGACGTAACTTCAGGTTTCGGATACAGAAGTTGGGGCAGAAGACCAAAATTTCATTATGGAATTGATGTACGCATGGAGGTTGGCGATCCTGTATATTCTATTTTTGATGGGATAGTTAGAGTGGCTAAACGTAGTTCTGATTATGGGTATGTTGTTGTTGTAAGGCATTATAACGGGTTAGAAACGTTGTACGCACATTTTGATCAATTACTTGCGTATCCGGGTAAACCTGTGCGGAGTGGCGAAATCATTGGATTGTCGGGTAATACAGGTAGAAGCACTGGGCCACATTTGCATTTTGAGGTTCGTTTTAAAGGCGAAAAAATTGATCCAAGTAAGGTGATTTATTTTCCATCAGGATCATTATTAAGCGATACTTTGCAAATAGATAAGCAATGCTTTACACACGTTAAACTATACAAAGAACAACAAACTAAACTTCGCTCTCGTTACTACATCGTTAAGCGTGGTGATACATTAGGTAAAATTGCATACAAAAATGGAGTGTCTGTTAAACAAATAGGCCGCTTAAATAAAATATCAACCAAAACAAAACTAAAAGCTGGACGTAGGTTGCGCATCCGCTAGTTTTGAATTTTAAATTGTTATATGTTAGCTAATATTCTACTTTCCATAACACATCAAGCTCCCGCAGCTTGGTTGATTTTACCCTTTGTCAGTTTGTTGTTATTAATTGCAATTGGCCCATTATTTTTTGCTCACTTTTGGCATAAGTATTATAAGGCTATATCTATAATATTTGGTGCATTAGTAGGTGGATATTATTTGATAATTAAACAGCAGCCCATTATAGTTGCAGAAACCTTTGCTGAATACACTTCCTTTATTTGTTTGCTTTTTTCATTATACGTGGCAGCTGGTGGCATTTTCGTTTTTGCCGATTTCGAATCTAAGGCTAAGGTAAATATTGTGTTTTTGCTGATTGGAGCTATACTCACTAATTTTATAGGTACAACAGGTGCTTCGGTTTTGTTAATACGCCCATTTATGCGTGTTAACCGTTACCGTTTAAAGCCATATCATATTGTTTTCTTTATATTCTTTGTGTCAAACTTAGGTGGTCTGTTAACACCAATTGGTGATCCTCCTTTGTTTATGGGTTTTTTAAAGGGTGTGCCTTTCTTTTGGACATTGCAACATTTAATCTCACCTTGGTTAGTGGCTATGTTTTTATTATGTGTTATTTTTTATTTTTTCGAAAAACGCAATTCGCAATTAGATGATGTTGATGTGAGTACCCATTACACTCAAAAAATAATAATAAATGGAAAGCAAAATTTTATTTGGTTGGCCTTAATTATTGGATCTGTTTTTATTGACCCCAACGTAATTGATGGTGTTCCTTTTATTGATATGCATGGTAAAAAGGTTTCGTTTATAAGAGAAATGTTGCAATTAGCGATTGCTTTTATTGCATACAAAAAAGCCAACAAAAACGCGCTTAAAAGCAATGGGTTCGATTTTGAACCGATAAAAGAAGTTGCATTTTTATTTTTTGGTATTTTTTTATCTATGATTCCTGCATTGCAATTATTGGAAAGTGCGGGTAGCAGTATTGCTGAACCATTACCACATTCGGTTGTTTATTGGGCATCTGGCTTATTTAGCAGTGTGTTAGATAATGCACCAACTTATGTTAATTTTTTGGCCTTATCGCTTAGCATGTTTGGTTTGAGTGTAAATAACATAAATGACATTCATGCTTTTATTTCGAGTAATAATGTAATTTATCTGGAAGCCATATCTGTTGGTTCAGTTTTTTTTGGGGCACTTACATATATTGGTAACGGACCTAATTTTATGGTTAAAGCCATAGCAGAACAACAGGGGGTTAAAATGCCTAGTTTTTTTCAATACATAGCAAAATATAGCATACCAATTCTACTTCCAGTTTTATTAGTGGTTTGGCTTCTGTTTTTTATGTAGTTGTTTTAAAAATACTATTTTAAAAATCAGTTTAAATACCTCTAAATTAACAGTAAATTAGTTTTAAGGTTTGCGCATTATTACTTATTTTGCCACATACAAAAGGCTTTTTATTAAATGAAATTTATAAAAACATTTAGTGTACACATTATTCTAATTTTAGTAACACTGCTTATCATATTTACAATAGTGTCATTATTTTTAAATAGTTACACCCGTCATGGCGAGTCGTTAAGCGTGCCCGATATTAGAGGGTTAAAAATTGAAGACGCAATCCATGTGTTAGAACAAAAAAAACTACGTTATATCATTAGCGATTCACTATACTTTGATGACAAACCCAAATTGAGTGTATTGGATCAAAATCCATCTCCTCAGAGTAAAGTAAAAGAAGGTCGTTTCGTATACATAACAATCAATAGCAATAAAGCACCACAAGTTAACCTTCCAAATTTGCTTGACGTATCATTGCGTCAAGCAGAGGCAATGTTAGCCAGTAACGGTCTTAAAGTAGGAAAGCTTATATACAAGCCAGATCTAGCAAAAGATGTTGTACTTGATGTGCAATACATGGGAGCGAGTTTACAATTTGGAGTTAAAATTGGAAAAGGAACTGCAGTTGATTTGGTTTTAGGTGATGGCTTGGGTGGAGAAAGTATTGATATGCCAGATTTAACTGGTTTAACTCTTGAAGAGGCAAATAATTTAATACAAAGTTCTTCGTTAACATTAGGTTCGGTGGTTTTTATGGGCAGCATAAGCGACTCTGCATCTGCTAAAGTTGTTAGGCAAAATCCACCATATACCGAAGGTGCTACCATAAATGGTGGTCAACCTATTGATTTATTTATTAGGCAATAATGAAGAAACTATTAACCTTTTTGTCGGCTGCGTTAACCAGCATAACTATATTTGCCCAATACGAAACCCGTTTGCCTTTAAATGGTAATTTATTGTTGCAAAATTTATCGGTTAATCAAACCAAAAGTATTTTAACTAAAACGCAAGCCCTATTCCCCAAGCAGTTTCCAATAGTTGAACATTTTACTAAAACCAAACCCGATACACTTTTTTGGGAAGTAAGTGGTGTTACAACAGCCAACAACATTGCTCTCTTTAATGCCCAAAATAATGTCGGAGCAACTTACAATAATGGTGATGGTACTTTGGGTGTTACAGATGAACTTACATCAAACAGCATAAATCTGATTGCCATTCCTGATAAATGTTACATTGGATTTGAGTATGAAATGGGTGAGACCTGGCAAACTGGAGACTCTTTAATATTGCAAGCATTAAATGCAGCTGGAAATTGGGATAATATTTGGCGCTCTGCACCAATAAGTATTAAGCGCAGAAACATTCAGTTTAATTTTCCTTTAGGTTTATTATACCAACATGCTGGATTTAAATTAAGGTGGCAAAACTACTCGAGCAGAAGTGCGTCAAATACCAATACTTTCAGGTTGTTTAATTTTGTGTTCGCATTAAAACAAAACATTCCGTTTTACGAAAATATTTTTTGGAACAACACGCAAACATACCGAAACACATGGCGCTTAATGCAAGGAGATCAGCGCAGTGGTTTCGGAATACGTTGGGGAAATGTAATAAAGTTAGATGCACAAGATGTAAATGGCAATAATTACAACAATGGGTTTAACGATACCATCGAGTCACATAGTGTTGATCTTTCTCAATTAAATACCAAAGACTCTGTTTACTTCAGATTTTATTACCGTGCAATATCAAACCAAAATAACGACTCTTTAATTTTACAATTTAAAAATAACGGAGGGCTTTGGATTACACAATTAACCATTAGCGCAGCACAATCAGGAGCTTGGAATTCATTTACTGCACATGTTAACGGTAACAGATTTAACCATGCAAATTTCGGATATAGGGTTATTGCTAGAGGTGTTTCTAACGATACTTTGAAATGGGTGGTTAGCGGTTTTCATATTGGTGAAAAAGCGCTTATTCCATTTGTGGATGATTTTTCATCAAACCAAGTTTACCCCGACCAGAATAAGTGGTTAGATAGATTGGTTTTTGTAAACAACCGATTTCCAATTGCACCGCCAAGTTTAAATGTGGCCACTTTTGATGGCTTAAATAGGATAGGTGTACCTTATGGATTTGGTCGTGGTTATTGTGATACTTTAACATCATTACCCATTAAACTTAATGGATTAACTGCAGCAGATTCTGTTTACTTAAGTTTTTTTGTTCAACCACAAGGCATAGGTATGGAGCCCGATTTTGGTGATAGTTTAATGCTATTTGGTAGATATAATGCTGCATCACCCGATTCATTTAATTTATTATGGAAAGGTGCACCTCGCGATTATTTAACTGATTCTTTTTTACAGGTTCGTATTGCTTTACCTACTTTGTATTTGCATGATGAGTTTCAAATGCGCTTTATTAATATAGGTAGTAGAACTGGGAACTTAAGCCATTGGCATATAGATTATGTATACCTTAACAAAGGCCGTACATTAACCGATGCTATTACCGATATTGCTATTCAAGAAAACCCATCACCAATTTTAAAAAAATACAGTGCTATGCCGTTTAGCCATTTTAAAGTTGCTTCGGCTACCTATACTAACGATACACAATATTTTGGGGTGAGTAACAATAGTAACCAGAGTTATGCCATTGATTACGGACGAGAAATATTCGATCAAAACTTTTCACGTTTAGATACTTTTGGAAGTATT
This sequence comes from Bacteroidota bacterium, assembly GCA_947459075.1. Lineage (GTDB taxonomy): Bacteria > Bacteroidota > Bacteroidia > UKL13-3 > UKL13-3 > UBA6183. Next base: position 4,712 of record CANHBJ010000020.1, on the reverse strand, counting down.
ATTAGTGTATTGCCATCTCGAAGCTCGCGTACTGCAAGCATAAAAAAAACAATAAATATAGCAGGAAACTTTAATGATGATTCTGTGGTAGTTTGGAGTAAATTTTATACTCGATTAGGAACAACAGTTGATAACATCCGTTCGAACGATACATTATGGCTACCTACTTATTTTGTTAACTATTATGCATATGATGATGGAACAGCAGAGGGAGGATATGGAATAAAAAATGCAGTGGGTAAAGTTGCTTTAAGGTATGAGTTTGCTAAACCTGATTCTTTATACGGTATAGCTGTACATTTTAACAGAAGTGTGAATGATGTAAGTACTTTACCATTTAATATCATGGTTTGGAGAAGCGTTTCGTTAACAGCTGAAGAACCTATTTTAAGTATACCCGCAAATGCAGTTTATTATAATGCACGAAATGGTTTTTATTATGTAAAGTTTAATCAACCAATATATGTTACCAACGAAGTTTTTATCGGTTGGGAACAAAATCAGCAGTTTGAATTAAACGTTGGGTTAGATTTAAATTTTAAGTTTAATCAACAGTATGCTCCTAATCCTGAGATGTTTTACAACGTGCAGGGCTTGTGGCAATCAACAAATCTACCAGGTGCTTTGATGATGCGCCCTATTGTTGGTAAGTGGATTGATCCATTACCTGTAGGTAAACAAGAATATGAAACAGAAACGCTTCAGGTTACTTGTTATCCAAATCCTAATCAAGGTAATTTATATATTAGCGGTAAGCACCAAACCTCATATACAATTAGTATTGTCGATTTAATGGGCAGAGTATTGTTTAACGAATCGGGAGTTACCCATCATTTAAATTTGAACAAATTAAATGATGGTTTATACTTGGTACATATTAAAGATGAAAAAAGTGCATCAACCACAGTACAAAAATTGATTTTACAACGTTAATTTACACATAAACACTTAATTGAATATGGCAGATATAACTACACTAGAATTAAAAGAGCGCATTGACGCTGGAGAAAAATTAAACTTATTTGATGTACGAGAGGTACACGAGTACGAAGTATTTAATATAGGTGCAACACTTATTCCGTTAGGCGAATTACCCGGAAGAATAAGCGAGTTGAAGCACCTGGAAAATGAAGAAGTAATAATTCATTGCCGCAGTGGAGCGCGTAGCGGTCAAGCAAAAATGTTTTTAGAAGACGCAGGCTTTACCAATGTAAGAAATGTTTTGGGTGGTATGTTAGATTGGCAAGCACGTTTTGAGGGGTAAATAAAAAGCCGCAATACATCGTATTGCGGCTTTTTTATTGGTGTTTTGATTAGTTGGCAAACGTTAACATTCCACTTAACAAGGCATATTCTTCCTTTGTTAGTTTATCTGCATATTCTCTACTAATTTCTCTAGCTTCAGGATTTTTGAAGAATAAAATTAGCGGAACAAATAATTCTCTAATTTCTATGTTTTCAGGTAAACGTTTTGCAACTTCAACAATGCTATTTACGTTTTCATCAACTAAATCAACATTAGCAATAAGTTCTTCGTAAATGCGATGTTCATCTTGAAATTCATCTTCATCAACCAATAAAAACTCATATAAAAAGTCTTCAACTTCAATTGGGGCTTCTGCATCTTGCACTTCTGTTATATACAATAGCATGTTTAATAATTCAGTACCTCTATCTAAGGTTTTCTCTTCAATATCTTCCCACTCTCTACTTTCAAAATAGTCTTCATCATCATTATTCGATTCTAAGTGGTGAGCCATCATCATATCAAAGGCGTACTCCTGTATCGTTTCATGCGATGGGTGCTTTGAAAAATGATTATCGAAGTTTTTTAACTTAAATAAAAAGGTTTCATTACTCTCGAAAACAGTAGTTATCGCAGATGCTAACTCTTGGTTTTGTTCGAAACTGTTAATTAAAGCATCAACTGCTTTTATTCCATTGCTCATATTTAAAATTTAATATTTGTAAAGGGTGTTTTTGGTAACTGTTGCAATAACTTTTCCAGTAAGTGTTTGTCCTAATACCGGACTATTACCACTCTTAGATAAATTATTTTTTGCATGGTATAACCAAGTTGTTTTAGGGTTAAATAAGCACAAATCAGCATTCGATCCTACACTTAAACTTACGGATACCTGTTTTAAAATTTGTCTAGGGTTTTGAGTCAGTGCTTTTATTATAACCTCTGTATTTATTTGTTGTGGTTTGTGCATGAGCAATAAGCTTAATGCTGTTTGAAACATGATCATGCCTTTTGATGCATATTCAAACTCTACCACTTTATGTTCGGTATCCTCTGGGCAATGGTCGGTAACAATACAATCTATTGTTCCATCTAATAAACCATCCCATAGTGCTTTTTGGTCCGCCTTACTTCGCAATGGAGGATTCAGTTTAAAATTGCTATCAAAGTTAACTAAAGCCTCGTCAGTATAAATCAAATTGGCAATTGCCACATCGCAGGTAACTGCTACGCCTTGTTTTTTAGCTTTTTTAATAATATCAATACTAGCTTTACTGCTAATGTGCGAAAAATGAATTGGAGCATCGGTGTATTTTGCCAATTCGATATCACGCACAATCATTATTTCTTCGGACATATTAGGTATGCCTTTTAAGCCTAGGTTTACACTGTTAACTCCTTCATGCATCTGTCCTCCTGCACTTAAATTAGTATCTTCAGCATGGGTAATAACTAAACCGTTAAATATTTTACAGTATTGTAATGCGCGCATCATTACACCTGAGTGCATAATACTTTTATTTGCATCGGTAAATGCAACTGCACCAGCTTGATGCATGTCGTATAGTTCATTCATTTCAAGCCCTTGGCAGTTTTTTGTGATAGCACCGTATGGCAAAATTTGCACTGCAAGGTTTTGTGATTTAGCTGCTATAAAGGCTAAATCGGCTTTGTGTTGTATTACAGGCAACGTATTTGGTAATGCTGTAATATGTGTGTATCCACCAGCTGATGCTGCGTTTGCAGCGCTAGTTAAATCTTCCTTAAACTCAAATCCGGGTTCTCTTAACGCAGCACGCATATCAACAAAACCAGGACTCATATAAGCACCTTGAGCATCGAGGGTTTTATTTGTTGATTTTGCTGTAATGGATTGTTTAGTTGATACGGTTTGAATTGTATCAATAATACCGTTAACGATTAATACATCACATTTTTTGCCGTGATAAGCTGATTGAAGATCGCAAATAATTGCGTTTGTAATGAGAAGCTTCATTAAAAAGCAAATATAAAGACTTTTTTGGTTATTGATGTATGGAGGTTCTTTTAAACATAAATTGCCCCATTAAGGGTATAACTTTATGGGGCTATTTTGGGGATTGATTTTGTGCTGCGGAAGAGACTCGAACTCTCACACCACTGAAGGCACCACCCCCTCAAGATGGCGTGTCTACCAATTCCACCACCGCAGCATCTGGTAATGTTTGGCAAATATATTAAAACAGTGACAGTATGCAAATTCATTAAGTGATAAAAAAAAAGCGCCCTAATTAGAGGGCGCTTTTGGATTAAAAAATTTTTATGTTACCAAATTTTGGCTCTTGCGCTTTCATCACGCCACATGCCATCACCCTTTTTAACACCAAAGGCGTTGTAAAATTGAGGCATGTTGCTTAATGGGCCTAACACGCGGAATTTGGCAGGGGAGTGAGGGTCAGTAACTACCTGCTGGCGTAAAAACTCAGGACGTGCATGCCCTCTCCATACTTGACCAAAACCAATAAAGAAACGTTGCTCTGGTGTGTAGCCATCAATATTTGTGCGTTGTTTTCCTACTAAAGAACGCATATATGCATCATAAGAAACAGTTAAACCTGCAAGATCAGCAATGTTTTCACCTAATGTTAATTCGCCATTTACAAACACACTATCTAGCACTTCAAATTGGTTAAATTGGTTTACCAATACCTTGGTTCGCTCGTCAAATAATTTGCGGTCTTCGGCCGTCCACCAATCATTAAGGTTGCCTTGTGCATCATACTTACTGCCTTGGTCATCAAAGCCATGGCTAAATTCGTGGCCAATTACTGCCCCAATAGCCCCATAGTTTACAGCATCATCAGCATTCGCATCAAAGAAAGGTGGTTGCATAATGGCTGCAGGGAAAACGATTTCATTATTCACTGGATTATAATAGGCATTTACGGTTTGTGGTAACATTTCCCACTCATCTTTGTCAACTGGATTGCCAAGTTTATTAAGGTTGTACTTAAACCAAAATACACTGCTGTTAAAGTAATTGGCAATATAACTTTCGCGGGATACTTTTAATTGAGTCAAATCTGTCCATTTATCGGGATAACCTAACTTACGCGTAAATGAGTTTAGTTTTTCTATTGCTTTGGTTTTAGTAGGTGCACTCATCCAATCTAATTTATTGATGCGGTCTCTAAAACTTTCACGAAGGTTATCAACCATTTCGTTTACCCGTTTTTTGCTTTCTGGTGTAAAGGCAACCTTAACATACTCTTGCGCCACCAATTCGCCAATCATATTATTTGCATGACCAATAACTGTTTTCCAACGTGGTTTTTGTTCTTTGGTTCCCGTTAATTTGGTCCCGTAAAATGCAAAATTGGCATTAACCGCTTTGCTATGTAGGTATGGGGAACTTGCATTTATCACTTTCCATTTTAGGTATGTTTTCCATACATCTAAATTTGAAAGCATACTTGTATTTAAATGT
>CANHBJ010000019.1 GCA_947459075.1 Bacteroidota bacterium | reverse complement strand
TTAGAATATAACTTAAAGGCAACAAGTATTTACGAGGCTTCTAGCGATAAGTTTAAAACCCTAATGAGCTATGATCAAGTTGGTAATTTGTATGTAAAACAAGCTAACTATGTTAAGGCCAAAGAATATTTCACTCGTTCGTTAAAGTTGTACAAAGAGTTGAATAATAAGGCTGGTGTTGCTTCAACACTACTTCAACTCGGAAACATAAGCTACGAATCAAAAAATTACGAAGATGCAATAGCTCAATATCAGCGATCCCTTAACATATCAAAGCAACTTAATATGTTGCCTTTGCAAGCAGCCAATTACAACGGTTTAGCCCAAACTTACGAGCAACAAAAGCTCTACGATAATGCCATTTTTTCTGCAAAACAAGCTGAACAAATTTCTAAATCATCAAACCTCCGAATTGAACTAGAGATGGCTTACGAAACCCTTTCTAGACTTTATAAATTAACGAGTAAGTTAGATAAGGCCACCACCTTTGAAAACCTGAGTAAAGAGATAAAAGATTCGTTATATAACGATAGTGCATTGGCACGATTGGCCGATTTACAACTTCGTTACGAGAGTGATAAAAATCAAAAACAAATTGAATTGCAGCAAAAAGAACAAGAGATTTTAGCCTCAGAATTGCTTAGAGAAAGACAAACCAAAAACTACATTGCAATATTATTGTTACTTGTTTTACTTGGTTTGAGTGTGTTTATTTATTTATACACCCAAAATAAAAATATTGCGAAAAGCCTAGAAATTCAGAAGCGGGAATTAGAGCAAACTGCTGTTGCAATTACAAAACAGAAAGAAGAGCTTGGGCAATTAAATATGGTTAAGGATCGTTTTTTTTCAATTATATCTCACGATTTAAGGAATAACCTTACAACCATGAAACTCTATTTTGATTTAGTTGGAAACAAAGATTACACTTCAGATGAGGACACCTTCGAACTCACTTCCCAAATATCATCATCAGTAGAAAATACGATTGATTTACTTGAAAATTTATTGGTTTGGGCGCAAGCACAAGTTAATGGTATTAAGGCTAAACCTCAGCGTTTAAATGTAAATCAAATGGTTGAGTCTAACTTTGGACTATTAGGCGGAAGTGCCCATCAAAAAGGAATCCATTTGCTTAATCAAGTACAAAAAAATCATATGGTATTTGCAGATGAAGATATGATTAATTTGGTGCTGCGCAACTTAATTTCTAACGCTATTAAATTTACCAATTCAGGTGGAAACATAACAGTTTCATCAATACAATTGGATAAACAGGTGCAAATTTTTGTAACTGATACAGGAGTTGGAATAAGTAGTTCTGCTATTGAGCAATTATTTACCAAAAACATTAATCCTACTACCTTAGGAACAGCAAATGAAAAAGGCACTGGATTAGGACTGCTATTATGCAAAGAGTTTATTGAACAAAATAATGGAACAATATCGGTTAGCAGTTCCGAAGGCAATGGAAGTATCTTTCAAATTACATTACCTACAGAGGCTTGATGAATAAATTGAAATACCTTATTGTATTATGCTTCGTTTTGGTATTAGTAAAATCGCAAGCACAAGATACTTTAAACATATGTAACAATTTGTTTGGTCAAAAAAATTATGCAACAATTGTGGTTTTACTTGATGATTACTTGAAATATCATCAACAAGATACTTTAGCCTTGGAATTATGTGGTGATGCATATTATGAAATGAGTTTGTTTGGCAACGCAGCTCAACGTTATACAGAGTTCTTATTATTAACAAAACAAAACCAACTTATTTATAAAAAGCGAGCATTGTGTTATTACTATGCTAAAGAGTTCAAATCGGCAAGATATGAATGGGAAGACGTATGCCGCAAGTTACCCGATGACAAAACGAATTGGTATTATCTTGGGCTTACTTACCAACAAATTGGGCGTTATCAAGATGGAATAAACGCATTAACGGAAGCTTTAAATCGTGATTCGATATTTGTATTGGCATTACAGGCAAGAGGAAATTTATATTTAAAAACGCAGCAGTATTATTTAGCATTAGGCGATATAGATAGCTCGCTAAAAATTACACAATATAACGAACAGCAGTTTATAAATAGGGGCTTAGCTTTAATTGGCTTAAAGCGGTTTAAGGATGCCGAAAAAATCTATGAGCGAATCATTCAGCGTAACGAAAAAAATGTTCACGCTTGGTTTGGGTTAGGCAATGTATACCACTTATCGCGCAATTACGCTAAGGCTATTGATGCTTTCGATGTTTGTTTGGCATTACGTCCCGATTTCGAATTGGCTTATTTTAAGAGGGGTTTGAGTAAGTTAGAAATTAATCAACAAGAACGCGGTTGTGCCGACCTGCAAGAAGCGCTTAATTTAGGTTATACAGAAGCACTAATGTATTTAAAAAAGTTTTGTGGTAGATAAAAGATATAAAAGTAAAATGGCTCCTTAATAGGAGCCATTTTATTATTCGATAATTATTTTTTTGTTCGTTGGTACTTCATCATCAATTTTTACGCTTGTAAAATAAATACCAGGCTTTAACGATTTTATATCCAATTCAATTAAAGTTTCGTAGTCTGTTTTTTGATTGTAAACCAACATTCCGCTCATGTCTGTTATAGATAAATTAACACTTTTACCAGTTATTTCAGCTGGTAGTTTAATGAATAATTTTTCATTAGCAGGATTTGGCCAAATTTGTGCAGATTCTTTAATTGTTTTAAAGTTCGATACACTTATTACATTTGAGTGGCTATACTTACCACTATAATCAAATTGAGTAATTCTGTAATATACAACCATATTGGCATCACTTAATACATCTTTGTCTGTATAGCTATATTCTTTGGGTATATATAATGTTCCGTCACCATTAATTTTATAAAGGGGAGTAAACATTTTAGCATCGAAAGAACGTTCAACATAATACATTTGGTTGTTTAGTTGTGATGAGACCTTCCATGAAATAATGGCATCGTGATTATTTTTCTCCCCTTTAATCCAAAGCCATTCTACAGGTACTGGATTAATTGCTAACTTGATGAAGTTACCTGCATCGGCACCAATATCATTTGGAGTTAAACCTAAACGAGAATCTCCATCGAAATCTGTAATTAGGTATGTTGTAGCCCCATTTCCTTCTACCTTAGTCGGTATTCCTGCATTTATATGTAAGTCAACATTATTGGCATTTCCTGTTGGATTTATAAAATACATTTGAGCACTGTCACTGTTATCATCTAATGATGTTGATGTAAACCAAGAAAGTCTAGTATTAAAATCTACAGAGCCAAGTTGAAATAATCTTCCGTTATTTCCAGAAGCCAGAAACAGATTGTTGTTAGAGGCAACATTATTTACAGTATTAAAACCCATAGCATAATGCTTACCACCTGTAGTTGAATTACTACGTTGATTAATAAAAATATTATTTTTTACTTCATCATAACCATCAGTAGATTTTCTAAATGCGTATGTATTAATAGCAGTGGTACCTGTTGCAGTTCCACCAATATAAACACTGTTATTTATTATGCTTGTATTATATGTTGTAACCTTATTAATTCCAATAATGGGATTACTCAAATTATTACTTTGTCCATTATGATCAATGCCAAGTCTAATCATATTATTAGTTGCATTTATTATACCTTCTTGTAAATACAATGCACACATGTTGGCTAATAATGATGAAGATGTTGTGCTGAAACTATGAATAAAGTTTCTATCCACGTTTATTGTATTTCCACTTGTAGAAATTACATTAATACCAATACATGAGGCTGGTGTATTTGTTGATGTGGTTCTGAGTGTGTGAATACGATTGTTATTTATTGAAGTTGATACACTTGAAGTGGTGTTATAATAAATTCCCGTTAGCGAAGTAATTCCATTTGCTGAAGGATTACCGCTTGCTGAAAAAATATTATTGATATTATTATTACTAATATTAGCTGATAAATTTCCATTAACGAAAATGGCAGAGGCGTAATTTTGTAACGAAGTTGATGTGCCCGAGTTACCAAGATTTGCAATGGTATTGTTGGCAATGTTAAGTGCACCAAAATTATTAGAAGAAACCAAAATACCTATTGCCGTTTGAGGATAGAAACCATTAGGAGATGAGGCACGAATTGAATTAGCATAGGTTGTACTTCCAATAATGTTATCGCTTATATTTGCTTGTGTGGTATTGGATACATTTATGGCATTTACGCCACACGGAAAAGTAGCATTAACACCTGTTGCATTAATGGCCGATATGTTATTATTCTTAATTGTAATATTTCCAGTGGTAATTGTCCTTATTCCGTATGCTACTGGTGAACCAAGTGTGGTTTGAGAAAGTACAAAAATTGATGTGTTTCCACTAAGTGGGTTACCAATTACATTTCCTAAAGTATCACCAATAAAGGCTCGCCCACTTTGTATGAATATGCCTGTCCATGGTTGAACTGATGTGCCTGGCCAAAAAAAGTTAGCAATAGTATTACCTTGGATATTGGCAAATTGATTGGTTGTTCCAGCAAAGTAAATACCATAATACAAGTTATTGTTTGCAGCAGGACCAACCTCAAAAGCTGCACCACCGCAATTTAATTCTGACCCACCTATAAAGTTATTTTTAATATGAGTATTTGCCCCCGAAACATAAATGGCATAATAGCTTAGCGTAGATGTTGTACCACTTAATGGTAACAAATTGAAAAATTGATTACGCTCTATAAACCAAGTATTGTTATTGTTTCCAGTGATGTTTATTCCATATCCGGTGAAATTACTGCCTGTATTGAATATAATGTTATCGGTTATGCTATTATTATGTGTATTTGATTGATTGAATGAATAGATTCTGATTCCCATGTTAGATACAATATTTGAATCACCTATAAAACAGTTATTAATATTGATGTTTGATGATAGGTTGTTATTGTAACCGTATATTTCTAATAACGCTGGAATATTCACTGCACCAGTTGCTGCCTTCAAGTTTAAATATTTGATTTCTACATTGGTTTGATTGTTGTTAGATGAATAGATTTCTATTGCATTTCCATTATTGGCCGCTCTAATGGTTAATGCCCTATCAACACCCAAACCTCCAGGTCTACCATCTATGGTTATAAATCTAGCACCTGTAAATAGTATGGTTGCAAAACTATTTTGGGGTGAATAAATTTCTACGTTAGTAGAACCCGATGATGCCCTAATTACCAATGGTGCATTAGCTGATGTACCCAATGTATCACTTAATGTAATTGGGAATCTCTCAAATGTAGGCACATAACTATTTTGTAATTCGATAGTAACTGGACCACCAATACCATACTGTTTTATAGAGTCTAAAACAGAAGTAATTGAGGCTGCTTGAGTCGGTATACTAATTACCCCTGATACCACTCCATTTTGTGTAGTGGCAAATCCTGTAGCGGGATTTATTCCGTATGCTCCCTCTGAAATACTATATACTTTGAAATAATATGTTGTGCTTGGAAATAAACCGTTTACAAGTAAACTATTGCCAATACTATTTCCGCTGTAGGTGAAATTTACATTATCTATTGATTGGAAAACGGCATATTTAACCGCACCAGTTACTGCTGTCCAATTTACAGTAATTGACGTAGGTGTTAAATTACTAAAGTTAATAGTAGATACACTGCTGGGTATTGGAGGGGTAAATGTATACAGTTGCCCTGATATTGGTTTTGAATTAATGTTATTAGTAGAAACTGTGCTGCTAATGTTAGGTGTTGCACTACTATTGTTTAGCGAAAGAAATTGATTATTTACAGCCCCTCCTATACCTATGGATGCTGAAGGTGAAAATAATGTTCCCATTTCTGGGTTATAAATGTATTCAATAACTCCGCTCGATTCATATAACCTAACTTGGAAAGAAATAGTTGCTGCGTTTGCAAACCAATTCCACTCTGCATTTTTCCACTCTGCAGTAAATACTCTATTGGGTGCCGTTCCTGTTGTTAGGTATGAAAATAAAGCTCCTGACAAGGTATCGATATCTAAGTTGTCCCAAAGCGGAGCAATTATAGGCCTATTAAATGATCCAGAAAATGTAGAAAGGTTATTGTTTGACGCAGCTGCTGTTGGCTGATTCGTGGATAGAGAAAGCAAACCATTGGTACTAGCGTGAACTTCGGTTATTAAGTTGCCCATAAACCAAAACTCAAAACCTATTGGTATACGCGAGTACCATCCTTCGTCAAAATCACCACCAGTAAGCGATGGAGTATTTGCGCCAGTTAACGGTAAGTATACACTCTGTGATGAACTAAAAGCATAGTTTGTAATGGTTTGGGCTTCAATTTTAATGCTGATAATCAACAATAAAGCCACCAAACGTAAGTAAATTTTTAAACCCATCTTATTTCAAATAAAAGTTAAAATTATGAAAAGAAACGTGAAATAAAACTTAAAAAAGTGTAGCATCTTTAATTAATTAAATTTTAAGGTCAAAAAACATGTTCATTCTAGATTTTATTGGCGTACTACACTATCTATTTCTTTATGAGTTAATTGCTATAAAAAATGTTAAAATAGACACAATACAATTTTAATTCTCGGCTAAAAACCTGATTTTCAAAACTAAAATACAGTGCTCTTTAATTGTGCACTTGTGCGTAGAAACTATATCTTCGCATCTGAAATTCTTAACGCAGTCATGGATAAATTCTCATATATTTCAAATGCTGATGTAAATGCAATCGAAGATTTATATCAACAATATTTAGCAAACAATGAATCGGTAGATTTTGGTTGGAAGAAATTTTTTGAAGGCTTCGAATTAGGTCAACAAAAATTTGATGGCAATACCAAAGGTGTTACTTTAAGCCAAGATGCATTGAAAGAAATAAATGTTTTAAATCTTATACAAGGTTACCGTTCTCGCGGACATTTATTTACTAAAACAAATCCTGTACGAGAACGTAGGAAGTACGAACCAACTTTAGATTTTAAAAACTTTGGTTTGGAACCTGCTGATATGGATAAGACATTTAACGCAGGTGTTGAGGTTGGCTTGGGTGTTGCAAAATTGAAAGACATTATTACGCTATTAGAGCAAACTTATTGTCAAAGTATAGGTGCTGAATTTGTGTATGTACGTGAACCACGCAAGATAGATTGGCTTAAAAAGAAAATGGAATCGGTTCGTAACACACCTAAATGTAGTATAGATGAAAAGCGCCATATTTTAGGTAAGTTAAACCAGGCAACCATATTCGAAAATTTCATTCATACCAAATTTGTTGGTCAAAAACGATTTTCTTTAGAAGGCTTGGAAACGCTTATTCCTGCGCTTGATTCTGTTATTCAATATGGTGCTGAATTGGGTGTGCAAGAATTTGTTCTTGGCATGGCTCACCGAGGTCGTTTAAACGTATTGGCAAATATTTTAAATAAAACCTACGAACAAATATTTAAAGAGTTTGAAGGTGATGCTTTAGAAGAAGCACTTTTTGAAGGTGACGTTAAATACCATTTAGGTTATGCCACAGACATTATTACTTCTACAGGTAAAAAGGTGAATTTAAGTGTAGCCCCAAATCCTTCTCATTTAGAAACTGTGGGCCCTGTTGTTAAGGGTTTAACTCGTGCTAAACTTGATAAAAAACATGGAGGCGATATAGATAAAGTAGCACCGATTATAATTCATGGTGATGCTTCTATTGCTGGTCAAGGTGTTGTATACGAAATGGTACAAATGGCTGGATTAAAAGCATACAATGTTGGCGGTAGTATACATATTGTTACCAACAACCAAATTGGATTTACTACCAATTACCACGATGCTCGAACAAGTACATATTGTACTGATGTTGCTAAAACAACACTAAGTCCTGTTTTCCATGTTAATGCTGATGATGTAGAAGCTGTTGTATATACAGTTAAGTTGGCTATGGAATATCGTCAAGAATTTAACACGGATGTATTTATTGATTTATTAGGATACCGTAAATATGGCCATAACGAAGGAGATGAACCTCGTTTCACACAACCATTGTTATACAAAGCCATTGGTACACATCCAAATCCACGCGAAATTTACAATCAAAAATTATTGAGTGCTGGAAGTGTTGAAGCTGATTTGGCTAAGGAAATGGAAAAAGAATTCCGTGGCCTGTTACAGCAAAAACTAGAACAAGCAAAAGCTTCAGAAAAACCTGCTGTTCGTTCATTTATCGAAGAGATTTGGGATGGCTTTCATGGTGCTACAGACAAAGATTTTGAAAATCAACCTAAAACTGCCATTGACAAAAAATTGTTCTTATCACTTGCAGAAAAAATAACCAATATACCTGAAGGGTTTAAAGCCTTTAGTAAAGTAGAAAAGTTGTTTAAAGATCGTAAAAACATGATCAAAAATAATAACTATGATTGGGCTATGGGCGAGTTGATGGCATACGCTACATTGGTAAATGAGGGACATGCTGTTCGTATGACAGGGCAAGATGTTGAACGTGGAACTTTCTCGCACCGACATGCCATCATTAAACAAGAAGACAGTGAGTTATCGCATAATATATTTGATAGCTTAGGCGAAGACAAAAAAGCCAATGTTGAGTTTTATAATTCGCTTTTATCAGAGTATGCAGTTCTAGGTTTCGAATACGGATTTAGTATGATTACTCCTAATGATTTAACAATTTGGGAAGCCCAGTTTGGTGATTTTGCAAATGGTGCTCAAATTATTATTGATCAATATATAAGTAGTGCAGAAGCAAAATGGAAAACATATAGTGGTTTGGTTATGATGTTACCTCATGGATATGAAGGACAAGGACCAGAGCACTCATCTGCAAGGTTAGAACGCTTTTTACAACTGTGTGCAAATTGGAATATCCAAGTTTGTAACATCACAACACCTGCAAATTATTTCCATGCATTACGCAGACAATTGCATCGCACAACACGCTTGCCACTAATAGTGATGACACCAAAGAGTTTATTACGTCATCCAGCCTGCGTTAGTAAATTAGACGATTTCACTCATGTTGGATTTCAACAGTTAATTGATGATGATAGCGTGAAGACAAAAGATGTTAAGCGCGTATTGTTCTGCACTGGAAAAATTTACTTCGATTTATTAGAACGTCAACAAAAAGACAATAGAAAAGATGTTGCAATTGTTCGCTTAGAGCAAATTTATCCGATGCCTGAAAAGGAAATGGATGATGTTTTTGCTAAATATAGTGGAGCAGAGTTTTGCTGGGTACAAGAAGAGCCTAAAAACATGGGTAGCTGGACATATTTATTACGTAGAGAAGAAAACTTTAAGTTGCGATTAATTTCACGTAAAGCAAGTGCTTCGCCAGCCACAGGTTTTAGTAAAGTACATGCCAAGGAGCAACTTCAAATAGTTGATGAAGCATTTGATGTTAAATAAAATGTTAATGTAACGGAGGTTTTTATACCTCCGTTTTTTGTTATGAAAACAAAATACACAACCGATAGGATTTTATCTATTGATGTGCTACGTGGCCTAGTAATAGTGCTTATGGCACTTGATCATGTGCGAGATTATTTTCATAATGATGCTTTTATTCACGACCCAATGGATTTAAATACAACTTCACCTGCTTTGTATTTTACCCGATGGATAACTCATTTTTGTGCACCCATTTTTATTTTTTTAGCAGGTATTTCTGCATACTTATCGGGCAGTAAAAAATCTCCACTAGAGCTGCAATTATTTTTATTAAAGCGAGGAGCATGGTTAATATTGATTGAACTTACTATTGTAAATTTCGGATGGATGTTCAATCCGTTTTTTAATGCGTCTATACTTCAAGTAATATGGGCAATTGGTGCGTGCATGGTATTACTGGCATTGGTTGTTAGGTTAGATAAAAAATTAATACTCGCGTTAGGTATAACCATCATTGGTTTACACAATGTGTTAGATTTTTTACCCGCATCAATTCAAGATAGCTTTTTTTATAACATTTTTCATACCAGTGGTTTTAAACGTTTTCAGGTTACCGAAAACTACAGCATTGTAACAGTTTATGGTGTATTGCCGTGGTTTGGAATTATGTGCTTAGGTTTTGGATTAGCCTTTATTTTTAAACGCAATTACAATTCAATACAAAGAAGAAAAATCTTACTCATATCAGGTTTTGGGATGTTGGTTTTATTTTTTGCATTACGCTTAATTAATGGTTATGGAGATCCAACTCCCTTTGCAATTCAAAATAATACAACAAATACTATTTTATCTTTTTTAGATGTAAGCAAATACCCTCCTTCATTAATGTATACTTTGCTAATGCTTGGTCCAGCATTATTGTTTCTAGCATGGTTTGAAACTACACAAAATATTATAACCAATAAATTAAAAGTATTTGGTAGCGTACCATTTTTCTTTTACATAGTGCACATTTATGCAATACACTTACTCGTAGTCCCTTTGTTTTTTGCTCAAGGTTATACTGTATCTGATATTGTACAGCGCCCATTTTGGTTTAGGCCCGATGTATTGGGATTTAATTTATATGGTGTTTATGCAGTTTGGATATTGGTAGTTGTTATTTTATATCCGTTATGCAAACGTTATTACAATTATAAAATACACAATAAGAGGTGGTGGTTAAGTTATTTATAATTGATTTCTAGATACACTTGTTCTACTTATCAAACTCAGAAGTAAAATGGAAGTTTATTTTTGGAAAAGTATCTTGTGTCATTTTTAAACTCCACATACTTTCTGCAAAAAATACTGGCCTACCATCTTTATCTGTTGCAATATTATATCGCTTAATTACATTAAAACGATCTAGTTCGGCTTTATCATCGCTGGTAAACCAACATGCTTTTTGATAACTTAAAGGAGTAAAGGCACAAGATGCACCGTATTCATGTAACAAGCGGAATTGAATTACTTCAAACTGTAACTCACCCACCGTACCAATGATGCGCACATTCCCAGGTTGCTGTGTAAACAGCTGTGCTACACCTTCATCAGTTAGTTGTAAAATACCCTTTTCAAGTTGCTTGGTTTTAAGCGGATCTTTGTTTTCAAGTACTTTAAATATTTCAGGCGAAAAGCTTGGTATGCCTTTAAATGAAATATTTTCACCTTCGCTTAATGTGTCGCCAATTTTAAAGTTGCCGTTGTCATATAAACCAACTACATCACCCGGATATGCCTCGTCAATTACGCTTTTATCATTAGCCATAAAACTGGTAGGGTTGCTAAATCGCAACTTCTTATTTAAACGCGTATGGTAATAAAATTTATTACGTTCAAATTTACCTGATACAATACGGCAAAAAGCAATTCTATCGCGGTGGTTTGGGTCAAGATTTGCATGTATTTTAAATATAAAGCCCGAGAAGGTTTTTTCTTCCGGTTTTACCTCGCGGTCTTCAGTAAATCGGCTGCGCGGTTCTGGTGCTATTTGTATAAATGTATCTAGTAACTCTTGTATACCAAAGTTATTAATGGCACTTCCAAAAAAAACGGGAGCCAAATAACCATCTAAGTACAAATCATTACTAAATGGCTCGTATACTCCTTCAATCAACTCCGCATCTTCACGCAATTTATCCGCACTTCTTTTACCAATAATTCCATCAAGCTCCTCGCTATTTAGGTCATTAATTTTTATAACCTCCTTTGATATTTTGGTTTTATCAGGTTGAAATAAATTGAGTTTCTTTTCATATAAATTATATACACCCTTAAAATCGCTACCAATACCAATTGGCCATGTAAGTGGTCGGGTGTGTATGTTCAGTTCCTTTTCAATCTCTTCTAATAAATCGTAAGGGTCTTGTCCCTCACGATCTAATTTATTAATAAATACAATAACTGGTGTGTTACGCATTCTACAAACTTCCATTAATTTGCGTGTTTGGTCCTCAACACCCTTTACGCAATCTACCACCAATATTACGCTATCTACAGCGGTTAACGTTCTGTATGTGTCTTCGGCAAAGTCTTTATGGCCTGGGGTATCCAAAATGTTAATTTTATAATCTTTGTAGTCAAAACCCATTACAGAAGTTGCAACTGATATACCACGTTGCTTTTCTATTTCCATAAAATCTGAAGTGGCAGCCTTTTTTATTCTATTACTTTTTACTGCTCCTGCTGTTTGAATGGCACCGCCAAACAATAAAAACTTTTCAGTTAAAGTGGTTTTACCCGCATCGGGATGACTAATAATACCGAACGTTCTTCTTTTTTGTAATGCGATAACTGCTGCTGTGCTCATGTAAGTAGAGGAATAAAAATGCCCACAAAGATAAGAGGGAGTGTTTAATTTAACTAAATATTTGATTGCTGTAAAAACAGCAAGGCCGCCCACAGGGCGGCCTTGCTTAAGTCTGTCAATTAATAAATTACTGCATTGGTGGCATTTGCGCTCCTAATACCTTTTGTGATTTTGCTTGTATATCTTTTAACAATGCATCTTGTTTGTTAAATTGAGCTACTTGTTGCGCATACATCAATATATTGGTATTTTCTTCTAACTCAGTACTTACACCTTTTGCCTTACTACCTTTAAATCTGCTGTAGTATTGGTATTTTTCAATAGCTTGATCAACCATGCCGTTTATTAAAGTATTGGCTTTTTCTGGAGCGCCTGCTGCATAGTAAGCCTCTGATAAACGAATGATGAATATGTCATAAGGAACCGTGTTTTTAGGCATTACTTCTATGCAACGATCAATGGCTTTAATGGCACGGGTATTATCACCTTCTGCTACTAGTTTCATTGCTAAACGGTAAAATAAATTACGGAAATTACGTGTTTGGCGTAAAGTAGTTTCATCTAAATATACACCTTCTTTTTCCATATTGCCCCACTTAAATTTTTCAACCAGGTTAGTATATAAAATATCTGTGTTGATGTGTCCGTAAGTTCCACCTTCTACTGGATCTGTATTTTTAATAGGTACTATGCGGTATGTTAAACCTTCTAATTGGAAATAATCCATCATGTTTAAATATACATCACTTCCAGTAGTAATGGCAAAATAAATAGGGCGTGTCCAATTGGTGGTTGCTAATATATCAAGCACTACCAAATCCGCTTTCATTAAAGTACCATTTCCAATTTCCCATTTCATGGTATCAACAATAATATTTGCATCTTTAGCATGCACTGTACCTTGCTTTAATACATGTTGTTTATCAATAGGTATATAGAATTTTTTGGTTGGATAGTAGCTAAACTCCATACCGCTGTTTGATTTTAGCTTAGCCATAGGATCTGTATCATCAGTCATAAACTTAATGATACTGCTTAACGGATAGAAATCGGTTTGGTTGATACCAAATTGTCTTTCCACTTCTGGGTTTTGATAGAAGATTACATAATCTCTTACGCCTTGTTTGTATTGACTTGGAGCCATACTAAATGGTATTGGTTCTGAGTCATATATTTTAGTTTTTAAAGCATCTGCATACCAATCCGTATTTAATAAGCTTAAGTTAATTACCCTAATATCACTACGAATGCCTTCAACATTTTGAGCATACCAAAGTGGGTAAGTATCATTGTCGCCATTAGTAAATAACACTGCATTTGGGGCACAAGAATTTAGGTAATCGTAGGCAAAATCTAGTGCTGCAAAACGATTACTACGATCATGATCATCCCAGTTTTGTGAAGCCATCAATACAGGTACACCAGCTATAGTAGCTATAGAAGCAACACCAGTTGCCACAGTGGCATTCATTTTTTTACTTAACCAATCAATTAATGCCAATACACCTAATCCAATCCAAATGATAAAGGTTTGGTATGAACCAACATAAGCATAATCGCGTTCACGCGGTTGGTGAGCTGGGAAGTTTAGGTATAGAATAATAAATGCACCTGTAAACAAGAACAAGGTTAATACAACAGTTGCATCTTCTTTTGATTTTTTGAAATGATAAATCAAACCAATTAAACCTAATAACAGCGGTAGGAAATAATAGGTATTTCGTGCTTTATTATTTTTAATAGTATCAGGAATATTGTCTTGAGGACCTAGACGCATAGCATCTATAAATGGCACACCACTAATCCAGTTACCTCTAATAATATCACCAAATCCTTGATCATCGTTTTGTCTGCCAATAAAATTCCAAGCAAAATAACGCCAATACATAAAGCCCATTTGGTAACTTAGCAAGAAATCAATGTTTTTGGCAAAGGTTGCTTTTTTACCTTCAGGTATATTTTCCCATTGGCGATACGATTGAATATAATCGGGTCTATCTGCCCACATTCGCGGGAAAATAGTACAATCTTTAGGGTCATAAATACGCTCAACTTTTTCGCCCGATTCTTCGTACTTTCCGTCTCCTTTTGCATAGGTCATGGCACCTTTTTTCTCGTCAATTACCTTAGCATAAAAATACTGTCCGTATACCAATGGGTTTTCACCGTACTGCTCACGGTTTAAGTATGATAATAGACTAAACGGATTGTCAGGAGCATTCATGTTTATAGGTGGTTTTGCATTACTGCGTATTAACACCATTGCATAAGATGAGTATCCTATAATAATAAATGTTACACTTAATATGGCTACGTTAACTACACTTTTAGAAGCATTATTCTTAATAACATAATAATACAACAATGCAGTTATTGCGCCCCAGAAAATAATACCTGATGCGGATGGGTTAAGAGAGAATGTGGCCAATACCATGATGGCATATAATGCAGCAGCAATGTAAAAACTGGTTTTGCTTTCGGTTTGTGTGAAGTGTATTGCAGCAGCCAAAGTACCTGCAATAACAAAAAGCATAAAAAATGCACCAGTATTAAAACTTGTACCAAAAGAGTTTACAAATATGTAATCAAATTTAGTTGCTAATGATGGCATGCCCGGAATAATACCAAATTGAACAATAGCAATTGCTCCTAAAGCTACCATAGTGGCTTTAATAAATCCACCACGAGTAAATTTGTTTTTACGGAAATAATAAACGTAAACAATTGAAGGTATAACAAGTATACTCAATAAATGGACGCCAATAGCTAATCCTATTAAATAAGCAATTAATACCAACCAGCGTTCACTGCCTTTTTCATCGGCATTGTTTTCCCATTTTAAAATACACCAAAAGGTTAATGTTGTAAAGAAACTTGATGATGCGTATACTTCTGCTTCAACAGCAGAAAACCAAAATGTATCACTCCAAGTTAATGCTAAAGCACCAACTAATCCTGATACACTTATAGCCAAAATCTGTTGTATACTTAATGCATCACCCGACTTAATAATTAATTTACGACCTAGATGTGTAATTGTCCAGAAGGTAAACATAACGCACAAGGCACTTGTAGTAGCTGATACCATGTTTACCCAAAATGCAACTTGTGTTACATCGCCACCTGCAAATAATGAGAACAAACGCCCTAATATTAAAAATAATGGTGCACCTGGTGGGTGACAAATTTGTAATCTGAAAGATGCTGAGATGAACTCACCACAATCCCAAAAGCTTACGGTTGGCTCTAATGTCAAGGTGTAAGTTACCAGTGCAATAACGAAGGTTATCCATCCTAAAACGTTATTTACTAAGTTAAAACGATTCATGCTTTACGTTAATTCGGTTAATATATAGGTTAGCAAATATATGTGCTGTGGGTAATTAACCAAATTTAGTCTGGTTTTGATTTAATATTAACTTTAAAATAATTAAATTTAACAAGCTTGTAATTGGTCTGTATGTTTTTAAATTTATGTTTTAATTTTTAAGCTATTTTGACGCGTTGAGTTATTAAATCTGTAATCCAATAAATATATCAAACCTATAAAAAGTATAGTATTAGCTTGGCTTTTACTTAAATTGGTTTTAAAATTCTATTTATGCCATTGTGTTAAATAGTTTTTAAACAGGAGTTATTATATTGGCACTAACCATCAAATTGAAATTTAAAATACATGTTAAATTACCTTTTATAATACCATGCTATAATTGAATATGCCACTTTTGGAATTGGCTATATATCAGGGGCAAGTTTGCATTTGTAAAAAACTAGCCTATATTTGCAATACTTTATTGAAAATTAATTGATGAGGGGACCCGAAAAGTCCCCTCTCTTTTTACCTAATAATGAACATGGAGATTGTATCGCAAATTAAAGAATGGACAGAAGCTTTTTTGCCGCAAGAGTTGTTTTTGGTTGATATAGAAACCAAAATAGGGAGTGACAAAATATGTATATTAATCGATGGTGATCAAGGTGTTGATATACCTGCTTGTCAAAAATTGTCTCGCCATTTATCAGACAAACTTGATGAGCAAAATTATGGGGAAGAGCCATACTATTTAGAAGTATCATCACCAGGAGCGGATAGACCATTGCTAAAATTTCGTCAATATCCAAAACATGTTGGCAGAGAGTTGTTGGTAAAATTACTAGCAGAAACAGAAGTGACAGGTAAATTAGTTGCTGCAACCGAAGATGCTATAACTATAGCATTGAAAGACAAGAAAAAAGGTTACGTTAATGCACCTGAACAAACAATTTCATTTGCTGAAATAGTTGAAGCAAGTGTAATTTTATCATTTAAATAATAAACAAATATTAAATATAAATACTATGCATAGTTCTGGCTTAATTGACTCATTTAGTGAGTTTAAAGAATTTAAAAACATAGATCGCGCAACAATGCAGCGCGTATTAGAAGACGTATTTCGTAGCATGCTTCGTAAGAAGTACAACAGTGATGAGTCTTTTAGTGTAATTGTTAACGATAGCAGCGGGGATTTGGAAATCTGGCATAACCGTGAAATTGTTCATGATGGTGAAGTAGAAGATATCCGTAAAGAAATATCACTTACTGAAGCACGTAAAATCGAGCCCGATTTTGAGGTTGGTGAAGAGGTTACAGAGGAAGTAACCCTTGAAAGTTTTGGGCGAAGAGCTATTTTAGCGGCACGTCAAACCTTAATGGGTAAAATTCTTGAGCTTGAAAAAGACGAATTGTACCGTAAATATAAGGATAGAGTTGGAGAGGTAATTAGCGGAGAGGTATACCAAATTTGGAAAAAAGAAATCATGATTTTGGATGACGAGGGTAACGAACTGCTATTGCCAAAAACAGAAATGATTCCTGCAGATCATTATAAAAAAGGTGATGCAATAAAAGCAGTTGTGCTAAAAGTGGAAATGTACAATGGCTCTCCACGTATATTACTTAGCCGAATCGCACCAGTTTTCTTAGAACGTTTATTCGAGATGGAAGTGCCTGAAATTATTGATGGTATTATAGCAGTAAAGAAAATAGTTCGTGAGCCAGGTGAACGTGCTAAAGTTGCTGTTGAAAGCTTTGATGATAGAATTGATCCAGTTGGTGCATGCGTAGGTATGAAAGGATCGAGGATACACGGTATTGTAAGAGAGTTACGCAACGAAAATATTGACGTAATTAACTTCACGTCAAATTTACAATTGCTTATCCAACGCGCATTAAGCCCTGCTAAAGTATCATCAATTAAATTAGACGAAGAAAGTCGCAGAGCAGCTGTTTATTTAAAACCTGATCAAGTTTCATTAGCAATTGGTAAAGGAGGTCATAACATTAAACTTGCTGGTAAATTAGCAGGCATGGAGATTGATGTTTATCGTGAAAGTGATGAAGATGAAGGTGATATTGATTTAGACGAATTTGCAGATGAAATTGATAGTTGGATTTTAGACGAGTTTAAAAATATTGGTTGTGATACTGCTCGTAGCGTACTTAATTTAACAGTTGCAGATTTAGTTCGTAGAACTGAGTTAGAAGAAGAGACTGTAAATGAGGTTCGCAGGATATTGCAAGCAGAATTTGAATAGAATATTGATTAATATCTGCATAAGCTAAACGATTGTTTGGTTTATGCAGGCAATAGCCTTATATTTGAGGCGCTTTTTGGCGCATCCGTCATCGCCAAAAGCATAGTTTTAAAAACATTAGATGAGCGAAAACAAAGAATCTGTCCGTTTAAACGCAGTAGTAAAAGAGCTTAACGTGGGGATACAAACCCTTGTTGAACACCTAGCCAAAAAAGGTTTTATGGTGGAAAATAAGCCTACGACCAAAATCACTGGTGAAATGTACCAAGTGTTACTTGGTGCTTTCCAGTCGGACAAAAAAGTTAAAGATGATGCGAAAGCATTAATCAAAGCCAAAGTTAAAAAAGAAGAAGTTGTTGTTCAACCCCCAGTTAAGAAAGAATCATTAACTGAAGATGAAGATTATGATGACGGTATTTTAATTAAATCCGGGTTAGCACCAACCACTACTTCAGTAAAACCAATTGAGCCTAAAAATGAAGACTCAATACCATTAATAGAAAATGTAAAGCCTGTTCCTACAATTGAATCTAAAAAGGAAGAAGTTACTGAAAATAAAGAAACTGATTCAAGCGAAGAAAAAGGGGGGTTAAAAGTTTTAGGTAAAATTAATCTAGAGGACTTTAACACCAAGAAAAAGAAAAAAAGTGAACAAACAGCACCGCTGAAAATCGAATCTCCGAAAGCTCCAAAAAAGGTAGAAGATAAGAAACCAAAGGCAAAAACAGTTACTGCGGAGACTAAAAAAGAAGAGGTTACAAAACCAATAGAATCTAAGCCTGAAATAGTTCAGGAAGTAAAGATAATTGAGGATAATGTTGAAACAATAGCTGTTGCACCCCCAGTTGATAACGATGAGGCTCAAGTAACCGAACCAAATTACGAAAAACTTTCTGGTTTAAAAGTGATGGGTAAGATTCAACTTCCAGTTGAACAGCCTAAAAAACCTCAACCTGTTGCTAGCAGTGATGATACCAATAAAAAGAAAAGACGTAGAAAAAACTTTGTTGGTGGAAGTGACAACATAGATATTAAAAAAGTTGAAGGGGCCAATCCACCACCGCAAAATCGTGGTGGTTACCAAGGTAATAATAACCGTGGTCCTGGAGGAAATAACCAGGGTGGTGGAAATCGTAATGGGGGAGGTTATCAAGGTAACAATAACCGTGGACCTGCAGGAAACAATCCTAATGCACCTCGCCCTCCTTTTAACAAAGGTGGAAAAGGAAATTTCCAACCCCGTACAGGACAACCACCTGAAAAGGCGGAAATCACCGATAAAGAAATTCAAGATAAATTAAAAGCAACATTAGCACGTATCAATGGCCAACAAAATATTGGCCAGGTTCGTAGCAAAATCCGTAAACAAAAACGTGATGCTGCTGCCGATAGACGTGAAGAGGTGGCGATGGAACTTGAAGGGCAGAAGAAAATTAAGGTAACAGAATTTGTTACGGCCAACGAGTTGGCTCAAATGATGGATTTACCTATTACCAATATCATCTCGGCATGTATGTCGTTAGGATTAATGGTAAGTATAAATCAGCGTTTAGATGCTGAAACGATTGCAATTGTAGCTGAGGAGTTTGGTTTTGAAGTAGAATTTGTAACCACTGATTTAATTGAAACCATTGAAGAGGAAGTGGATGCTGAAGAGGATTTGGTTTCTCGTCCACCAATTGTAACAGTGATGGGTCACGTAGATCATGGTAAAACATCTTTACTTGATTACATCCGTAAAGCAAATGTTATTGCTGGTGAAGCAGGGGGTATAACTCAACATATAGGTGCTTATGAGGTTACTTTGGCCAACGGCAAACATGTAACCTTCTTAGATACTCCAGGTCACGAGGCGTTTACAGCGATGCGTGCCCGTGGTGCAAAAATAACTGATATCGTAATTATTGTTATTGCAGCTGATGATAGTGTAATGCCACAAACCAAAGAGGCAATTAGCCATTCCTTGGCAGCAGGCGTACCAATAGTATTTGCAATTAACAAAATAGACCGTGATGGTGCTAATGCTGATAAAATCCGTGAACAATTATCAGCCATGAATATTTTGGTTGAAGAGTGGGGAGGTAAATATCAGTGTCAAGAAATATCAGCCAAAAAAGGTTTAAACATTGATTCTTTGCTTGAAAAAGTATTGCTAGAATCAGAAATGTTAAATCTTAAAGCCAATCCTGATAAACGCGCAGTGGGTAGTGTAATCGAGGCAACTTTAGATAAAGGCCGCGGTATTACAACAACCGTAATGGTACAATCTGGTACGTTAAGAATTGGTGATCCTATTTTGGCCGGAACACACAGTGGTAAGGTTAAAGCAATGTTTGATGAGCGTGGTAAAAAAATGACCATTGCAGGGCCATCTACGCCAGTAGTTTTGTTAGGTTTTGATGGCGCACCTCAAGCTGGTGATAAGTTTTTGGTAACCAAATCAGAACAAGAAGCCAAAGAAATTAGTAATAAACGATCGCAACTACAACGCGAACAAGGTATACGCACACAAAAACACATTACCCTTGATGAAATTGGTAGACGATTGGCTATTGGTAACTTTAAAGAACTTAAAGTTATTGTTAAAGGTGACGTTGATGGTTCAGTAGAAGCGTTAAGTGATTCGTTAATTAAATTATCAACCGAGGAAGTTGCAATTAATGTAATTTACAAAGGAGTTGGTCAAATTTCAGAGAGCGATGTATTGTTAGCTTCTGCTTCAGATGCAATCGTAATCGGATTCCAGGTTCGCCCTTCTCCACAAGCACGTAAGTTAGCCGAAGTTGAAGCAATTGATATTCGTTTATACAGTATTATATATGATGCTATTGCACAAATTAAAGATGCAATGGAAGGCATGTTGGCTCCTAAAGAAGAGGAAAAAATTACTGGTAATGTGGAAATACGTGAAGTATTTAAAATTACTAAAGTGGGTACAGTTGCCGGATGTTATGTTACCGAAGGTAAAATATTCCGTAACTCTAAAGTACGAATCATACGCGATGGTGTAGTAATTCATACAGGTGAGTTGGCTTCATTAAAACGCTTTAAAGACGATATGAAAGAAGTAGCTTATGGTTACGAATGCGGATTAAACTTTAACAATTTTAATGATATTAGAGTGGGAGATATGATAGAAGCATATGAAATTGTGGAGGTAAAACGTTCCTTAAAATAGTAAAACAATTTTATATTGTACGCTATGAATTAAAAAACGCGCGAAGTAAAACTTCGCGCGTTTTTTATATTATCTGATTCTAAATTATTAGTTGTACAACGGGAAGTTTTTCATCATTACTTTAACACGTGAACTTACGCTACTTAATATAGCTTCGTTCTCATGGTTCATAATTACTTCATCAATCAACTCCACAATCTCTGCCATGTGTTGTTCTTTTAACCCACGTGTGGTAATTGCAGCAGTTCCAATACGTATACCACTGGTAACAAATGGCGATTTATCATCAAATGGAACCATATTTTTGTTCAAAGTAATATCTGCTTTTACTAACGCATTTTCCGCTGCTTTACCACTAATGTTTTTATTTCGTAAATCAATTAACATTAAATGGTTTTCCGTTCCGCCACTAATAATTTGGTACCCTTTTTCAACAAATGTTTTTGCCATGGCTTGCGCATTAACCTGCACTTGTTTCATGTAATCTTTGTACTCTTGTGTTAATGCCTCACCAAAAGCAATGGCTTTAGCCGCAATAACATGTTCTAATGGCCCACCTTGTGTGCCAGGAAAAACAGCGGCATCCAATAGTGCACTCATCATTTTTACTTCTCCTTTAGGCGTTTTGTGTCCCCATGGATTTTCAAAATCTTTACCCATCATAATAATTCCACCACGCGGACCGCGTAATGTTTTATGTGTTGTAGATGTAACAATATGACAATGTGGTAATGGATTGGTTAATATGCCCGCAGCAATCATACCTGCAGGATGCGCAATATCAGCTAACAATAAGGCTCCAACACTGTCTGCAATTTTACGTAAGCGTGCGTAATCCCAGTCACGACTATATGCAGATGCACCACAAATAAGTAGTTTAGGTTTTACTTCAAGTGCTTTTGCTGCTACTTTATCATAATCTATTAAACCTGTTTCTTTTTCTACACCATAAAAGTTTGGAGCATATAATTTACCCGAAAAGTTAACAGGTGATCCATGTGTTAAATGCCCTCCATGAGATAAATCAAATCCTAAAATAGCATCACCAGGATTTAAACAAGCTAGCATAACAGCGGCATTGGCTTGAGCACCACTATGCGGCTGAACG
This sequence comes from Bacteroidota bacterium, assembly GCA_947459075.1. GTDB lineage: Bacteria > Bacteroidota > Bacteroidia > UKL13-3 > UKL13-3 > UBA6183. Next base: position 2,301 of record CANHBJ010000019.1, on the reverse strand, counting down.
TTTGCCCAAGCTGCTCCAAATAATTCTTTTAACCTGTCTATGGCCAATTGCTCTACTTTATCAACCACTTCACAGCCACCATAATATCGTTTTCCTGGTAATCCTTCGGCATATTTATTGGTTAATACGCTACCCATTGCCTCCATTACCTGTTTGGTAACAAAATTTTCTGAAGCAATAAGCTCAATACCGTGTTCTTGACGGTTTAATTCATCGTTAATTAAATCAAAAATTATTGTGTCGCGTTTCATTATTTTACTTTTAGCAGGCGCAATTTAGTATTTCTGCTTGAATGCAAAAGTGAAACCACTAACTTTGACACTTTCTTTTAAAGAAATTACAATATTTAACTAATCAAATGAAAGCAGTAATTCCGGTAGCAGGTATTGGTACACGTCTTCGTCCTCATACCCATACACAACCAAAGGCTTTAATTCCTATAGCTGGTAAGCCTATTATTGGACATATTATAGATACGCTTGTACAAGCGGGTATAAAAGAATATGTTTTTATTATTGGTTATATGGGTGATAAAATTGAAAACTATATTACCAAAAATTACCCTAACATTAATTCACATTTTGTTATTCAAACCACTGGAAAAGGAACCGGACACGCCATTTGGCTTGCTAAAGAACAATTACAAAATGATGAGTTACTAATTGTTTTGGGTGATACCATTGCCGATGTAAATATTGGTAAATTAATTGCCCAACCTCAAACCACCCTGTGTGTTAAGAAAGTGGATGACCCTCGTTTGTTTGGCGTAGCCGAAATGAATAATGATGGTACAATTAAAAGGTTAGTTGAAAAACCAACAATTCCTAAAAGTAATTTAGCTTTGGTAGGTATTTATCGCATAAAAGAATCGGCTAAGTTGTTTGAAGCCATTGAGTATAACATGCAAGAAAAAATCACCACGCAAAATGAGTATCATTTAACAGATGCTTTGATGCGTATGATTGAAACTGGTGTTGAAATGCGCACGGTTGACGTTGACAATTGGTTTGATTGCGGTAAGAAAGAAATTTTATTAGATACTAACGCCACGTTATTAAAACGTTTAAGTTACGACACTTCAAAGTATAAGTTTGAAAATACCATCATCATTCCGCCTGTTTTTATTGGCGAAAACTGCAATATTAGCAATTCAATAATTGGTCCAAATGTATCTGTAGGTGAACATGCAATTTTAAATTATGCTGTTTTAAAAGATAGTATTATTGGCCCTTATGCACAAATTGAATACGCCATTTTAGACCGTTCTGTTATTGGTAATGATGCATTGCTAAAGGGCATGAAACAAAGCTTAAATATTGGTGATAGTACTGAGATTAATTTTGGATAAAAACGTTTCACCCAATAACATTTGTCTTTAATAAATCATTACATTTTATAATTGCACCATGAGTACCACCAAACGTTTTGTATCGCTGCACGGTTTTTTTGCATTTGATTACCCCAACCACTGGGTTGAAGAAACCGATGAAGCGGGTCATTATATTTTCTACATCAATAATGGTGGAAAAGGTGCTTTACGCATTTTGCTTTTGCCAAACGAGTTTGAAGGTGATGATGCAGCGGTAAAAATGTTGGAAGAAGTATATAAACAAAACAAAGATTTTGATCCTGCTTTGATTGCAGTAGGAGATAACCGTTTTGTATCTTTTGTAAAAGAGCACGATATAAACGGAGGTTCTTTTACGGTTTATTATTGGGCTACTGCTAAATATGATAAAGTAGTGCTATACACATTTACAGCTCAAACCGAGTTAAAAGCATTACCCGCTTTACAACAAGAAAAACAAGAAGTGGAAGAAATGATATCTACTTTTGAATTTTTGAGTGGTGAAGACCATCAGCATTGATCCTACTCCCAACATCCCATGCTTGGTGTATTGCTGCGTGGGTTGTTTTTATAATCAACTAAAATATTGGTTTGTGTGCCTGTGTTTTTGGCCGGTGAGTTCGCTTTTAATCGGTAATCGTTTATGATAAAGTTTTCAAACAAAGGATCTTTGTTTATTACGTTTCCGTTGGTGTTTAAACTGCTTTGTTTGGTTCTAATTAAATTACTCTGAATAATGGGAGTTGTAATGGTCAAACCTTGAGGGTGAGAGTTGATTAATAACTCTTCCTCTAAACTTCCATATACAATATTATTTACCAACTCAAAGCTTAAATTATAACGGGATACAATATTATTTTGTTGGTCGAAATAAGGTGTATTATCAAACACCAAAATAGGATTTTGTCTGTTAAATTTGGTATTGTATGATGCAATGGTGTTATGTACCAACT